>JAYSXP010000502.1:0-1097 GCA_043717125.1 Polyangiaceae bacterium
CTAATACTCATGGCCTGTGGAGACCAGAACACTCCTGTAGCCTCTCAAGGGGCGTTGGTTGGCATTCAGGTTTCCAGTTCCGCTACAGGCACGAGCCAGGGCCAGGCTCAATCAGCTTCGGCTACCACCTCTGCACCAGTAGCCTCTAAAACCACTCCAAAGTCTGCTTCTACTGCCGCAAAAGTACCTGCTGGCACGGTCCACATCTGTAGCTTGCTATCCAAAGATGAAGTTGCGGCAAGTGTTGGTGGGGCGGATGTTGTAATAGACGCTTCCAGGGATGCTCTAGGGGAATTTGGCGGCGCCGGTTGCAATTACACCAGCAGCACCGGCGGCCTTAGTGTAGAAGTGACTATAGCAGGGCAATCTCAGGTTGATTTCGAGAAAAACTTTAAATTCAACAATGCACAGATGGTTCCCAGTCTGGGAGACACGGCCTTTTTTCTGGATGGACAACTTAGCACACTGAAAGGCAAGGTTGGGGTAGTAGTTTTTTTGCTAAACCCCGCTAACGGAACAGAAACATTGAATAATGCGACCATTCTGACCCAGAAAGTACTGACCGCCCTGGGTAAGACTAGTCATGCCAGCGACCTCAATTCTAGCGTACCAGCCAGCGAGGTAAACAAGGTAAAGGCAACAGATTTACCGGTTTATCCTGGTTCAGTCCTGGTCAGAGATGACTCAACTGGTGGGGTTACTATAATTACTTATACCAGTAAGGATAGTTATGGTGCGATTGTGAAATGGTATAAGCAGGCCGTTGCCAGCAAACCCTGGACGGCCAATCTTTCTAATGAGCTTGAAGCCGGTTACACTATAATCAGCGCCGGAAAAGCCACGACCACCACCGCTTCCCACTTATTGATTGATATTAAAGGACCGGAGAAAGCTGACCGCAGCCCTGGGTCAGATGCTAAAGGCAACCCCATAGTATTGAGTCCAGATGCAACCTTAATTAGTTTGACGCTTTATTAATTTGAGATGCCCCTCCAGGAAACTAAGTACAGCCCTTCACAGGAGAGGTACGGAATTAGCAAGATAGAAATGGTATAATAATCGCAGCTTTTCCAAGCCTTTAAGTTAGGAGCAATAAT
>JAYSXP010000503.1:0-3534 GCA_043717125.1 Polyangiaceae bacterium
GCACCATGCTCGCCTTGCAGAGGGCGGACCGCGCGCTCGCGTGGCTCAGGGTACCGTTTGCCCGGTCGCCGAACGCGGTGCCGGACGACAGAGACGCCCGACGATCACGTCGTCGCCCATCTCTTGCTCCTGCTGCGCCGTGAGGAAACGCACCATGTGGCGTCGGCCGGGCAGGTCGCTGTTGACGATCGCGATACGCGTCTCCTTGCCGGCGAGGATCAGCTCCCCCGGCTTGAAGAGCCCCGACGACGCGAGGCCCTTCGTGCACGTCGCGTACGTGAGGCCGTGCGCCTCGGTGGTCACCGAGCACCTCTCGAACTGCGGACACGGCTGCTTCGGCTGCTTCAGCACCTCGCGGTCGACGTTCGTAGCGATCGTGTCGGGGTTGGTCGCGTTGCGATACGCGAGCATCGAGAGCGCGTACGGGGCCGCTACCGCGAGCACGATGACGGCCACGACGAGGATCCACCACGGCTTTCTCCCGGTGCCTCGCCGCGGCATCGCCATCGGCATCGGCATGCGAGGGTCCGACGACGGCGCCGTCGGGTAGCCCTGCGGGTACGCGTGCCCTCCGGAGGGCATCGTGATCGGGACTGCGCCAGCCGGTGCCGATGCACCCACGGCGCCCGGCACGGGACCGTAGGAGGCGACGGACGCAAAGGGAGGCGGCCCTACGACCAAGGGTGGAAGCGCCGCATGAGGAACAGGTGCCCTTGCGCCGTGATCGAGGAGCGTTGCGTCGCGCGGCGTGAACGCCGACGGATCGGAGCCGGGGGGCGCGGGATATCCGGGCGGCGCAAGGCCGGTCGGCGCGTAAGGATTCGCGCCATGAGGCGCGGTGGTCGGGCCGAACGACGAGCCGCCCGTCGGCGCCTCGAGACGTCCGATTGCCGCTGGGTCCCACCCGCTGATGCGCTCCATCGGCGCGGACGAGCCCGAGGGAGGATTCGCGGAAGGACGGGGTCCCGGCGACACCGCGAAGGGCTGCAGCGCGGCGGCCATCTCGTCGGCGTTGGCCCATCGCCCGTCGGGCGACCGGAGGAGCGCGCGCTCGATCACCGCCGCCAGATCGCGATGAACCCACGGCGCGATCTTTTCGAGCGGCGTACGACCGACGCCCGGCTCGGTCGCGTCGAACGGCCGAACGCCCGAGAGCGCGTGGAACAGCGTCGCACCGACACCGAAGATGTCGGTGCGCGCATCGATCGCCGCGCCGCTCGTCGCCTGCTCGGGTGCCATGTACGCGAGCGTGCCGAGCACCTCCCCTGCTTGCGTCATCGCGTTCGCCCCGGGGGTCGCCTCGAGCGCGAGCTTGGCGACGCCGAAATCGAGCACCTTCACGAGGTCGCGCATCACGCTCGTGGACTGCAAAAAGATGTTTCCCGGCTTCACGTCGCGATGGACGATCCCGGCGCGGTGCGCGGCCGCGAGGCCGGAGAGGAGCTGCACGGCGATGAAGGCCGCACGCGACGGATCGAGGCGGCCTTCGCGCTGGAGCACCTTCGCGAGGGTGGTGCCATCGAGCATCTCCATGACGAGAAACGCCGGCTCTCCGGGATTGGCCTGAAAATCGGTCACCTGGACGATGTTCGGATGGCCCAGCGCCGCGGCCGACTCGGCCTCGCGACGGAAGCGCGCGAGCAGCTCGGGCTTGCTCGCGAGGTCGGCGCGGATGGTCTTCAGTGCGACGCGGCGCACGAGCTGGACCTGCGTAGCCTCATAGACCTCGCCCATACCGCCGCGATCGAGTGCGCGGACGATCTGATAGCGATGCGAAGCATCGCCGACGATGGAGCCTGGGTCGAGCACGCGGGCTCTATCCTAGGCCACCTTCGGCAGCCCGTGTCGCTCGCGGTGTACGCGCTTCCAGGTGAAGCTGCGCGAGCCGACCGGAACGACGGGTCATGGTGCCGCGAGACACCAAGTTGTACGCGGCGGCCCCGCGGAGAAGCCCCTCGAGCCCCTTCTGCTTGACGGAGCGGCGCGCAGTGGTGTTCCGTGCGGTCAGCGGGATGAAGACGGACCTTTTCTGGGTGCTCGGAATGTTCGCGGCGGTCATCGTGACCGCGGCGATCGTGAACGCGCTCGCGCCGTCGCAGCGCGTCCGTGTGAAGCGCGTCGTCATCCTGTTCGTGGTCTATCTCGGGTGCCTCGCGCTCGAGCGCGCGCTCGAGGCTGCCGGGGTGACCAAGTGGGCCGGACGCATGCAGGTCGCCGCCGAGCTGCTCCAGGCGTTCACGTTGGTGAACATCGTCGGCACGGTGGGCTTTTCCGTCGCGCTCCCCAGGCTCGGCGTCGGCTTTCCGATGATCGCGAGCGATCTCGTCGTCGGCGTGGGCTACATCCTCGCGACCTTGGGCGTGCTCTCGGGCCACGGCCTCGATCCGAGCAGCGTGCTCGCGACGAGCGCCGTGGTCAGCGCCGTGCTCGCGATCTCGCTCCAGAGCACGCTCGGCAACATCCTCGGCGGCGTCGCGCTCCAGCTCGACGGATCGATCCACGAGGGCGACTGGATCCAGCTCGAGAACGGCAAGCAAGGGCGCGTGAAGCAGGTCCGCTGGCGCCACACCGTCGTCGAGACACGCGACTGGTCGACGATCATCGTTCCCAACGTGCAGCTGCTCGGCAACAACATCATGATCCTCGGCAAGCGCGAGGGTCGAGCGGTCCCGCAGCGGATGTGGGTCTGGTTCAACGTCGACTTCCGTGTCGCGCCGACGCGTGTGATCCAGGTCGTGGGCGCCGCCGTGAATGGCTCGCCCATCGACGGCGTCGCCTCCGATCCGAAGCCGAACGTGGTGTGCATGGACTTCACGAAGGAGGGCCGTGAGAGCTTCGCGACCTACGCCGTCCGCTACTGGCTGACGGACCTCGCGGCCGACGACCCGACGAACTCGCGGGTTCGCACGCGCATCTACACGGCGCTTCGGCGCGCCGGGATCCCGCTCGCCGTCCCCGCCCAGACGATGTTCCTCGAGGTGCAGGACGAGACCCGCCTCGAGCGTCGGACGAAGCGCAAGATCGACGAACGGCTCGACGCGATCCGGGGCGTGAGCCTCTTCCGGCACCTTCGCGACGACGAGCTCGAGACGCTCGCCGCCGGCATGAGCCACGTGATCTACACAGCCGGCGAGGTCATCACGCGCCAAGGTGCGGTGGCGCACTGGCTCTACGTGCTGACGGGCGGCGCCGCCGAGGTCCGCACGAACGTGGACCCCGACGGCGCCGGTCCCGAACCGATCCACGCGAAGGTGGTCGCCACGCTCAAGGCCCCCGATTTCTTCGGTGAAATGGGCCTCATGACCGGCGAGCCGCGCGCCGCCGACGTCGTCGCGATGACGGACGTCGACTGCTTCCGCCTCGGCAAGGAGACCTTCGAGCAGGTCCTGCTGAAGCGCCCCGAGATCGTGAACGAGCTCTCGGAGAACATGGCGACCCGGCGCGTCGAGCTGATCGCCGTTCGCGACGGCCTCGATGCCGGAGAGCGGAGATCGCGTCATGCGACCGAGCGCGAGCGGATCCTCGGCGGCATCA
>JAYSXP010000504.1:0-28303 GCA_043717125.1 Polyangiaceae bacterium
GCACTCGAGACGTGCCTCCACGACCAGGTGCAGCGTGCCCGGCCCGCGTCGATCGCGCTCTCGGGGTTCGACGTCGGCACGAAGACGCGCTCGGGTGTCGTGCCGATCCGTCGTTCGGGAGCGCCGACCTCACCCACCATCCCGCGCTCCGCCGCTCTCCCCGAGTTCGTCGTCGGAGAGCGCATTTCGGCCTTTGCATTCCATGCGCCGGCGCGACAGCTGCCGATCGCCGCGCTCATCGTCGCCACGTTGATGTTCCTCGCGATGACGGTGCTCGCAGCTGTCGCCTACTACCGCTGACCCATACGTCGCCGCGGCGACGCGATCCTCGAACGCCCTGACGGCATCCGCAAAAGGTGAGGCGGCGCGGGTGTCGTCCACTTCACGCCGCGCCGCCTCCGAGAGAACCTCCGCGAAAGATCCCATCCCCCTGCGGAACGGAGGTCCGGCTCCGACCTTGAGGAGAAAACCCGACAGAGCGGGTGATTTCCAGGTCAGATGCCCGGGACGTTCGACTTGAGGCGGCGTGCGATGCGCTCCTCGAGCGCGGACGCCTCGATACCGAGCGTCGCGGCCGACGCGAGCAGGAGCGCGCGCTCCTGAGGCGTCACCTTGCCGTCGACGACCGCGGCCTCCACCAGCAGCGCCATGACGCGCGCCTGCACGTCGGGCGCAAGCGCGCGGAGCGTCGCCATGATGCGCCCCGGATCCCTGGCGACCACGCGATCGGTGCAATCTTCTTCGCTCAGACCGAAACGCCCGACGACGCGCCTGAGGAACTCGCGCTCCTCGCTACTCACGACACCGTCCGCGGCAAGCATGGCCTTCAGCAGATCGACGACCTTCGCGCGCTCTTCGACTTCCACGGGTCGAGACTACCCGTGCAGGATGCGGAAAGGCAGACGGATCGGGAACGGAACGACCTCCGTAACCGAAGGGAGGACGGGGGTGCAGCTCGAGACGTGGCTCGGTGGAGCGAAGATCGGCCTCGAGGAAGGCGTAGGAGCAAGGAGAGAAGCGAGGACGCTCCTCCACAAACTTGGCCGCGGCGCGCCCATGCCCCGATCCTCCAGCGCATGGGCGCTGCACGCATTCAAGAACCCACGGCTCCGCGCACTCCCGAACGCCGCAGGCACCGCGTCTACGTGACGCGAAACACCGAGTACCACTTCCGCGATGGCTTCTGCGTCGCGGTCCGGGACCGGCGGACCGGCGACTTTCTCCAGGGACACCTGGCGGTGCGCCGCCGCCTGCACGGCGGTCTCAAGTTCTTCGGCAACGGCGCGATCGTCCCGAACGCGGGCGAGCCGCAGCCCGGCGAGGCGCTCTACTTCGCCGCCGACGGCCGCGACCTCGTCACGAGCCCCGTCGAGCGCGTCGATCGCCCTGCGAAATCGCTCGTTCAGGCGTATCCGGAGGTGCCCGAGCCTCCGCCGACCCGCCGCGAGCGCTCTCGATAGCCGACCGCGCGATCCCGAAGGTCGGCTAGGCTATCGGTGTGCTTGCGGTACCGCCCCGCTCCGAAGTTCGGTCGCGCCCCATCGAGACGGAGCGCCTGCTCCTCCATCCGCTCGACGCGACGGACTCGCGCGATCTCTGGAATGCCGTCGAGAGCTCGCGCGCCCATCTCGAGCCCTGGCTGCCGTGGGTGCCGTTCAACAGCGACCTCGATTCGAGCGGCCGGTACGCCGAGGCGAGCGCCGCCGACTGGGACGCCGCGCGAGCGTGTCGCTTCTCGATCCGTGATCGAGCGAACAAGCGCTTCATCGGCGTCATCGGTCTCGAGGCCTTTGCCCACCTCCACGAGAGCGTCGAGCTCGGTTACTGGCTTCGCACCGACGCCGGCAAGCGCGGCCTGATGACCGAAGCAGGGCGCGCCGTCATCGAGTGGGCCTTCGGTCCCGTGAACGCTCATCGCGTCCGCGTCGCGGCGGCCACGGACAACCACGCGTCGCTCGGCGTGATCCGGCGCCTCGGGTTCCGCTTCGAAGGCATCGCGCGGCAGGCCGAGCGGTGCGACGGCCGGTGGCTCGACCACGCCGTGTTTGCTCTCCTCGTCACCGATCCGCGCAGCTCAGCCTGACAAACCGCTAAAGATTCGCGCAAGGCTGCCGTTCACATCCTTCGTGAAGAGAAGGATCGCAACCGCGCTGCTCGGGGGTCTTGCCTGGGCCGAGCCGGCGTTCGCCGACGAGGCACGTTTTCATGCGACAGCGGGCGCGGCGCACGCCATCGGCGGAACGCAGGAGCAGGAGTTCGGGGCCGGCGGCGGCGGGTCAGCCACGGCAGAGCTGGCGGTAGGCAACGTCCTCGGTGTGCAAGGCTCGGCCGGCGCCATCGTGCTCGCCGCCGGCGCAGCCCCGAGCGATCCCGGCATCGCAAGGCACGGCACCGGAACGGCGTTCCTCGGGACCGTCGGCGTGCGGTTCCGACCGCTCGGCGCCTCGCGCGTCGCCGGACCGTGGGTCGACGCCAACGGCGGCCTTGCGCAGACCGGCAGCGAAGGCCGCGTCGCGATCGACGCGCACATCGGCTGGGACTTCCGCCTTTCGGACAAGACCCGCTGGGATCTGGGCCCCTTCCTTGGCCTCACCCAGATCATGCAGTCGAAGCTCTCGTTCCGTCCCGACGACGCGCGCGTCGCGTGGGCTGGGATCCAGTTGAGCATCGGCGCGAGCGAGAAAGGACCGCCCGTAATCGCTCCTCAGGAGCCAGCGCCCGAGTCTCTTGCCATGCGCGACCGCGACGGCGCAGCGCAGGTCGAGGACATCTGCCCACCACCCGACGAATACGGCATCACGCGCGAGGGGTGTCCCGGTCCCGAGGTCAAGCTCGTCGGCGACCGCCTCGTCATCGACGACGTGATCCACTTCGAGCTGAACAGCCCGCGGATCCGCACGCGGAGCACCGGGCTCGTCCGCAAGGTCGCACGCTTCATCGTCGAGAACCCCGACATCCTCGAGCTGAGCATCGAGGGGCATGCCGATGCGCGCGGCACCGAGTATTACAACCAGCGACTCTCGGAAGAGCGCGCCGCGAGTACACGCGCGATGCTCATCGGCTTCGGCGTCGACGACTCACGGCTCCGCGTCGTCGGCTTCGGCAAGTCGAAGCCCCTGGTCGCAACGCCGCGCGCCGAGGAGCGCAACCGGCGGGTCGAGTTCATCGTCGTCCGCTCGCGTGAGGCCGCCGGACCGCCCGCACCGAGCACCAGAGGTGGATCATGACTTCGAATCATTCGCGCGCGGCACTCGTGCTCGTCTCGCTCAGCTTCGCCGCGGCTTGCGGCATCGACAGCGCGCTCGTGGGGGGGAGATGTCGCGACGGCATGACTCAAGAGGGGCGCACGTGCGTCGGGCCCGCGCCGAGCGTGACGCTCATCACGCCGACGGACCCACCGATCGCTTCGCTGTCGAACGACGCGTCGATCGACGTATTTCCGCGGGCGAAAGTGCCTGATCCGACGGAAAAAGAGCCCGATCGCGACGCGGAGGTCGACTTCCCGCCCCCGCCCCCGCCGCCGCCTCCGCTGGTCTGCGCGGCGCCGCTCGTCGCCTGCCACGGCGTCTGCATCTCGGTCGCGAACGATGCCGCCAACTGCGGCGCTTGCGGCAAGATCTGTCCGTCGAACATCTGCGTCGCCGGCGAATGCCAGGGAGCGACGCCCGGCGACGTCGTCCTCATCGGCCACGACTTCACCCACGCGTGGTCTGGCTCCGCGCAGGCGAAGGTGCTCGTCAACGCGCTCACCATTCCCACGACCGACCCGATCCGAATCCTCTCGTACGAAGACGGAGCCCCAAAGAGCACGATCGCGCAGACCAAGGCCCTCGCCGCCGCGGGCATCAAGGGTCGAAGCATGGACGTGACAATCGCCGCGTCGGCGAGCGCGCTCGCCGATGCGGACCTCGCGAAGCGCTACGACATCGTCCTCATTCACGACGCGAGCGCGGGTGACGCGGTCGCCACGGGCGCGAGCTGGTCAACGTCGCTCGGAGGCTTCACGAGAAGAGGCGGCGTCGTCGTCGCACTCGATCGCGGAACGTCGCCGATGCCCGAGCTGCTCTCCGGCTCCGGCCTCCTCGTGGTCGCCTCGCACGCAGTCCTCGCGGACGGCATACACCTCGTCGTCGCCGGCGCGGCGGACGTCGTCGGCGCTCAGGTCCTCTCGCCGTACGCGGGCTTCGGCGCGCCGGTGTCGTTCCAGGGAGTCGGCGCGCCGAGCGCGGACCTTGGCTGGGTTGTGCGAGCGCAAGGGCCCGAGAGCACGCTCGGCGATCCGGTGGTCGTTCACCGCGTCGTGCGGTGAACGTTCAGCTCGCGCCGTCGCGCAGCTTCGCCTGACGAAAGCGTTCGACGAGGGCGCGCACGCGAGGGAGCCCTTCGATCGTCTGGGCACCGTACCAGCAGAGGTCCTTGCCGCCGGTGCGCACCACGGCGCCGCGTGTGGCCGCGGGAATGGCGAGCGCGCGGAAGACGTTGGCATCCTCCTCGGTGAACGGGTGCGGCTCGTCGGGAAGGAGGACGAGCTCCGGCGCGCGCGCGGTGATCTCGTCGAGTGTCACGCGCGGGTAGCGCTTGTCGCGCCCTTCGATCTTCTGGGCGGAGAGCGGCTCGGCCTTGCCGAGGTCGGCAGCGAGCGGATAGCGGCGCTGGCGGTCGACGAAGACGTTCTGCGCTCCGGCGAGGTCGAGGATGTCGCTGATGAACGTGTCGCCATGGATGGTCATCAGAGGGTCCATCCAGATCGGGCAAAACGTGCGCAGCGGGACGAGCTCGGCGCGCGCCTGCTCGGCCTCGCGGATCACGTCGTACCCGCGCTTGAGGAGCTCGCGGACTGCGGGATCTCCTTCGACACGGAGGATGCGCGCGAGCCGCGCGAGGTGCGCGAGCCCGTCGGCGGCGCGCTTCGGGAAGGCGATGAACACCCTCACGCCGCGATTCGCCAGCGCTTCGAGGTCGCCCTTGCTGTTCTCTTCCTGGTTCGCGATGACGAGATCGGGGGAGAGGTCGCAGATGGCGTCGACCTTCGGGTTCTTCGTCCCGCCGACGCTCGGCAGCGAGGCGGCGACGTCCGCCGGCAGCTCGCAGTAGTCGGTGCGACCGACCAGCGCGCCCGCGCAACCGAGCGCCGCGATGCTGTAGGTATCGCTCGGTACGAGCGACACGATCCGTTTTGGCGCCGTCCCGAAGTTGAGGGCGCGCTTCATGTCGTCTTGGATGCGAACGATCATTCTTCGTCCGGCAGCGGGGGCGCCACGGGCGGCCCGCCGTCCGCGTGCACGCCGATCTTGGCGGCGCAGTCCGCCCACACGACGTCCGAGCAGCGACGCGGCGTGCGCGCGACGCATGCGACGACGTTCTCGCTCTCCTTCTCGAGGATGCGGTCGAGGATGAACTCGCAGCCTCGCTCGCACTCGGAGAGGGAGCACTGGCGGCTCGCGCGTGCCTGGCAGGACCGTACGCACGGAGCGACCGTGCGGTTCTCCGGCTCGACCGCGCGGCCGCAGCCCGCGAGCGACGGACCGAGCGAGACGCCGACCAGCGAGAGGGAAAGAACGACGGCGGCACGCGCGAGCACGCTCTCTTCTACCTTTCGAGCGTCACGAACTCCACCCCTTCCGTCTCGGCAGGACGGCGCGAGACCTCGCGCCACGCGCTGCGATCGAACGGGGGAAAGAACGTATCGGCCTCGACCTCGCGATGCACCTCGGTGAGGTAAATGCGCGTGGCGCGGGCCATGGCGACGTCGTAGATGGTCGAGCCACCGATGACGTGCGGGTCGGGGTCGGTCGTGCGGGCGGCGGCGATGGCGGCGTCGAGCGTGGGGAACACCTCCGCCCCTTCGAGCACGAGACCGGACTGGCGGCTCACGACCAGGTTGCGGCGCCCGGGGAGCGGTCGACCGACCTCGTCCCAGGTCTTGCGACCCATGATGATGGCGTGACCCATCGTCACGGTCTTGAAGTGCTTCATGTCCTCGGGGATGCGCCACGGCACCTTGCCGTCTTTGCCGATGGCTCCGTTGTCGCCGATCGCTACGACCAGGGTGAGCGCCTCGCTCATACCGAGACCTCCGCGGCGATGTGCGGATGCGGGTCGTACCCTTCGATCGTGAAGTCCTCGAAGCGGAACGTGAAGAGGTCCTTCGCGTCCGGATTGAGGATCATGCGCGGGAGCTTGCGCGGCGCGCGCTCGAGCTGAAGCTTCGCCTGATCGAGGTGGTTCTTGTAGAGGTGCGCGTCACCGAACGTGTGGACGAAGTCACCGGCGCGCAGGCCGCTCACGTGCGCGATCATCATGGTGAGCATCGCGTAGCTCGCGATGTTGAACGGAACGCCGAGAAACACGTCCGCGCTGCGCTGATAGAGCTGACACGAGAGCTCGCCATCCTGCACGTAGAGCTGGAAGAGCGTGTGGCACGGAGGAAGCGCCACCTGGTCGGCCTCCTTCGGATTCCACCCGGTCACGAGGAGTCGACGGCTGTTCGGGTTCTCCTTGATGTCGTGGAGCACGCGCTTCAGCTGATCGACGCCGTCCTTCTCGTAGGTGCCGTCAGGCTTCTTCGTGGCGCCGAAGTTCCGCCACTGGTGCCCGTACACGGGGCCGAGATCGCCCTCCTGCCGGCCGAAGCGGGCCGTCTGTTCGGCGGTCGCCCAATCATTCCAGATGCGCACGCCCGCATCTTGGAGCGGCTTCACGTGCGTTTCGCCACGCACGAACCAAAGCAGCTCGTGCATGATCGATTTTACGTGGAGCTTCTTCGTCGTGAGGAGCGGGAAGCCCTCACGCAGATCGAAGCGCATCTGATGGCCGAAGATGCCGCGCGTGCCCGTACCGGTCCGGTCCGCGCGGTCCTTGCCGCGGTCGAGGATGGTGCGGAGCAGATCGAGATACGGCTGCATGCGGACCGATTAGCTCGCTTTGGTCGGGTTCTTGAGGTGCCAGCCCTCGTCGGGTGCGCCGGGGGCGTCGAAAGGTACGGTCGCGCCGTGGAGGGTCACGGTGCCGAGACTCGAAGAGCCGGCCTGTACCTGCCCATTCAAAGTGAACGTCCCCGTGTCGCAGTCTACCAGTGGCACCGACGGGCGCCGGGAATTTCTCAGCGCAGCGCCACGAGCGAGACGATCTGCCATCCGCCCTTCTCGACGACGACGTCCTGCGTACGCTGCCAGCCGCGGGCGTCGATGACGACGTGGTGCTTTCCGGCGGGCAAGCGCATCCGCGCGACGGCGACTCGCGCGGGGAGGGTCTCCCAGCTGCGCGTGTCGGGCGTGTCGAGCGCCGTGAGTGTCGCTTGCGCGCCCAGCGATGCGAGGATGCCGATCACGTTGTCACGTCCGGCGACCGTCTGGATGCCTTGACCCACAGCGGCGCGGGCGATGAGCCGCGTGATCGCGCTCACGATGATCTTGCCTTCGATCTTCTTCCATTCCTCGCGGACCTGGCGGTCGACGTCGACCGCTTCCTCGAGCTGCACGTACTGGCCGTCGAGCTTGCAGCTGGGGATGTCCCACTTGCCGCGGCCCGGTGCGAGCGACGGGAAGTTGATCCACGTCACGAGGCCCTGCGCGGCGAGCTTGTTCGCAGCCGCAGCGTCGTGCGGCTGGATCGAGCCGGCGAAGTACGTGAGAGCGAGGCCGATCGGGATGCGGTTCGAGATCTTGTGCGCGACGCGCCCGTAGCCGACGACGAAGAGCACGTCACCGGAGTCGTCATCGGCCGAGGTGAGGGGGGCAGCCTGAGCGCCGGGCGTGGCCTTGTCGTCCTTTTCGCCCTCGTGGAGCAGCGCCTTGAGGCGCGGGCTGCGGTACTGCCCGAGCGGTGCGAGCCGGCGCACGGCATCCGAAAGCGAGCCGAACCCCGTGAAGGCGAGCGCCTCGTCATAGTAGCGGAGCGCCTCGTCGACCTCGCCGCTCTTCTCGAACGTGAAGCCGGCGAGCATGCTGCCGAGACCGACGACGGGGTTCTCCTTGTTCTGGAGGTTGTCGCGGTAGTACTTCTGGATGACCGAGAGGCGTCGAGCCTCGATGCGCGCGCCGTTGAGGTCGCGTGTCTCCAGGTAGTTCAACATGTTGAGCGTGTTGATCATCAGCTTCTCGTACGGCGGCGCCTGGTAGCGCCCCGACGAACCGCTGAACACGTACTCGCCGATCGAATCGCCCGCGTTGCGTGCGAGGTCGAGCATGTCGATCGCCTTGTCGGCGGCCTCGAAATCGCGCTTCGAGAGCTGAAACTCAGCGATGCCCTGCTGGATGCTCGCGCGATCGAGGACGAGGATAGCGTTGTCTCCCTTGATGTTGGCGGGGAGATCCTTCGGGTCCTTGACGTCGAGCTCCTCGTCGAGCGCCTTGATCGCGCCCTTCGCGTTGCCCGCGTCGAGCGCCGTGCGCATCTCGAGCGTACGCGCCGTGTGGCCGCCGCAGCCGACGAGCCACGGCGCGAGCATGAGGCCCGCGATCGAAGCGACGCGGGACAGCTTTTCCAGCGCGAAGGAGCGCACGGGCCTTACTTGATCGCTTTGGTTACGTAGGTCTTGCGCTGCCACTTGATGGCGGAGGTCTCGACGTCGATGACTTGCAAGAAGAGGAAGTACTGCACGCGACGCATGTCCTCGGAGCGCTCGTCGTTGCCGGAGACCTTGCCCGTGATGAAGTACTTGGCGCCGAGCTGCTTGCCGTACTTCGCCGTGTGCGCGGGGTTGAAGACGGCGTTCTGCTGGCCCTCGACCTCGCGGATCATCTGCGTCTGCCGCTCGCGGGAGATGACCTGCACCGTGCCCGACTCGACGAGCCAGGTCTCGGCCTCACCGAGGAGCGCGTCGAGCATCGAGTCGATATGCTCGCTCGTGCTGTTCTGGAACGGGAAGATCGCGACGTTCGGCGGCGGGTTCGTCGAGCGCCACTCGTTCATCACCGGCGCGGCGCGCAGGTTGTTGAGCGTCTCGTGGAGGGCGCGCTGGATATCGTCCTTGTCGAGGCCGGTCGACAGCGCGTGCGCGTCGATGCTCGGGTCGTTCGACCCACGGACCACTTCTTTTCCGCAGCCGGCGCTCGTGACGGAGAGACCGAGCGCGGCGAGCGCGACGAGCGTGACGGGAGGGAGAAAGCGAAGCTTCATGGCAAAACACCTCGGGGAGGGCGGGCGCCAATCGTAGCGCCGAATCGATAAGAGATGCGCGGGGGCAGCCTCCGTCAGACGGGCGACGGGCCATCCGATTCGCCGGGCTGGCACGAAAGTTCCTACATAATGCGCCTTGCACCCACACCATAATTTGCTAAGGGGGCGCACATGATTTCCAAGCTCCTTTCCTTCGCTTGCCTCGCTTCCTTCCTCGTCGCAGCGCCCCTTGCGTGCTCGTCCGCAGAAGGCCCGGCCGACGACAAGGCCGAGACCACCGACGACGCAACCTCAGCCTTGAGCCTGAGCGACACGAAGATCGTCGGTTCGCTCGCGTTCGGCGAGACGAGCAAGAGCACGCCGTACGCCAGGGCGCCGCGTTATCGCGCATTCAAGTTCGCGGGCAACGCCGGTGACGAGGTCGACGTCTGGGTGCGCTCGAACAACGGCGACCCCGTCACGTGGATCCTCGACAACGACTGGCACTCGATCGCGAAGAACGACGATGCCTCGGCGAGCGACACGAGCTCGCACGTGAAGGTGAAGCTCCCCGCGAACGCGAGCGCGACGCACTACATCGTCGTCCGCGACTACTGGCAGTCGCCGATGAGCTTCATGGTCGAGCTGAAGGGCGGCAGCGCGGACTTCGTGAGTGGCTGCGCGACGGACAGCGACTGCGTGAAGGTCGACAAGGCCTGCTGCTCCAACTACGGCTCGGTCAGCGTGCGGAGCGACAAGGCGGCCGCGTACACGGCGAGCCTCGCCTGCGCGCCGCACACGATCTGCCCGGCGTTCGCGACGCTCGCCGATTACTCCGCGCCCGAGTGCAACCAGGGCACGCAGAAGTGCGAGCTCGTGAAGCCCGCCGACATCAAGTGCGGCGGCTTCATCAACCCGACGATGCAGCACCTGTGCCCCGCGGGCTACAGTTGCACGCACTTGGGCCCGGGCCTCAACCCCGACACGGGCGGCAAGTGCGTTCAGTTCTGCGGCGGCTTCGCGGGCATCGCGTGCCACGGCGCGAACGAGACCTGCGTAGACGACCCGAGCGACTCGTGCGACCCGGCCCACGGCGGCGCCGACTGCGGCGGTATCTGCCACGCCCCGTGACGCATCACGCGTGAAGGTTGCCCGTGAAGTACATGATCAGCAGCACGAGGGCGACGAGCCCGAGCGGTGACCAGCTCGCGTAGCCGTACCGAGAGTGGCCCCAGCCACCTCCGCCGAGCGAGAGGACGAGAAGGACCAGGAGGATGATCATCAGCATGACGTCCCTGTGAGCAGGTTACGGACCAGCTCCCTTCCACGGCAGAAGAGCGCCAAAAGAGCGCCTGGCAGCGCTTCCCGAGGCGCACATCGCGCCGCGTGAGGCGGATTGCGACGCTGGTTCGTCGGTCGGGCGCGCGCTTGCCCGTCACTCAGAGCGCGCGGATGGCGCCGTTCAGCGTGCTCAGGAGGACCTCTCGCTCCTGAGCGCCTTCGAGCTTGGTGCCGTCGACGTAGATCGTCGGGAGGCCGTGACCATGCGCGGCGCGAAACGTCTCGCCGTCCGCGTGGATGCGCGCGTCGACCTCGGGATCCTTCACGCAGTCCTTGAAGCGGGCGAGATCGAGGCCGTGCTTCACCGCGATGCTCTCGCAGCCCTCCGGCGTGAGCTCCGTGACGGGCGCCGTGAAGAGGGCCTCGGCCATCTCGTCGGCCTTGCCCAGCTTCTCGCCGCAGCAAGCCGCGCGCGCGGCGTCCATCGCGTGCGCATGCATACGCAGCGGCACGTGCTTGCGGGCGACGCGCACCTTCGCCTTGTTTTGCTCGAGGATCGGTCCGAAGTCGGCGTGGGTCATCCGGCAGAAGGGACACTCGAAGTCGACGAAATCGACCACCGTGACCAGGCCGCGCGGCGTCTTTCGCATCTCGTCGGCGATGACGGACGGGACCTCGGCGGGGATCGCCTTTTTCGACATGCCGAACGCGACCGGCGCGACGACGCCGACGAGCAGCGCGCCCACGCCGCCCGCAAGCTGACGCTTCCCGAGCGGCGGGTCCCAGCCGCCGCGCGCACGTGCGAGAGAGAGTCCGAGCAGGACGAGCGCCGACAGATCGGCCGCAACGCAGAACGGGCAGATCGTCTTCATCCTCGCCTGGACGACGAGGAGCCCTGCGGCAACGAGGCCCGCCGCGACGCCGAGAACCAGCTGCGCGATGCGCGCGCGCCGCCCCGGGAGCAGCTGGGCCAGACCGATCGCGAGAAACCCGCCGATGCCGATGAGAGGGGTCGGGATGCCGAGCGGATACGCGAACACGGTCCGCTTCACGAGCCCGCAGCCCCCCTCCGCGCCGCAGAAAACCGGCAGAGGACGCACGTAATCGACGAGCAACAGTGAGCTCGCCACGAGCGCAACCGTGCAGGCGGCCATGGCGATCCAAAAAGGAACGGTCTTTTTCAAGGCGTCACTACTGTAGCCGAACGCCAGCCTAGAATATTCCCGGGACGCGCCGGGCCGCCCCGAGTAACTAGGCTCAAATGCGCAAGCCCCTGCCCTCTCGCACGGCCATCCTGGATCTGCTCGAGAGCCAGGACGGCGCGCTCGACGCGCGCGAGGTCGCCGAACGCCTCGGGGTCGCACCCGCGAGTCAGGCCGGGCTCCTCCGCATGCTCGACGACCTCGTGTTCGACGGCGTCGTGACGGCGCGCGACGACAGGTTCAAGCTCGGCACGTCCGACAAGATCCCGGAGAAGACACCCGCGCTCGTGGCCAAGCCCGTGCCGCCTGCCGCCTCCGCCGCGCGCCCGTCGGATCCGCGAGCGCGCAACCCGCGCGAGCGCGACGGAAAGAAGGGTCTGAAGGGCCTCCCCAAGGACGCCGGCAAAGGCGCGAAGGGGCGGCAAGAGGCACGTCGCGGCAACGACGCTCACTCGAGCCCCGACGCGCGCGCGCATGCCCAGGATGCGCGACGCGGTCGCCAGGATGCGCGTCAGGAAGAGCGCGGCATGCCGAAGTTCCAGGTCGCCCCCAGCTCCGCGCCGACGGTGCGCGCGCACGAGACTCCGCCCGCGGCGCAAGCGGCACCGGGCGCGAGGGCCCCCGCGCGCAGCGGCGGACGGAGCGATCGCGAGCGGCGCGAGGGCTTCCTCAAGGTGAACCCGCGCGGCTTCGGCTTCGTGGCGAGCCCCACCGCGAGCGGCGACGACGTCTACGTCTCGCCGGAGAACCTCGGCGGCGCGATGCACGGCGACCACGTGATCATCGACATCGTCGCGCGCGGCGCGCGCGGCCCCGAAGGTCACATCGTGCAGATCAAGGCGCGCGGCTCGCAGCGCGTGTCGGGCATCCTCCGTCGCCGCGGCAAGAGCGCCTGGGTCGAGCTCGACGACCCGCGCATGAAGGGCCCCGTCGTCCTCACCAGCGACATCGACAAGACGAGCCACGAGGGCGAAGGCAACTCCGGCAAGGACGGCCAGGTCGTCGTCGTGCAGATTACACGCTTCCCCGAGACCAACGACGAGAACCCCGAGGGCAAGATCCTCGCGGTGCTCGGCGCGCCGGGCGAGCTCGCGGTCGAGACGCGCAAGGTCATCCTCATCCACGGCATCGACGAGGTGCACTCCGCGGAGGCGACCGCCGAGGCCGAGGCGTACGGCGTGACGGTGCCCGAGGACATGCTCGCCGGACGCGAGGATCTCACGCACATCCCGCTCCCGACGATCGACCCCGAGGACGCGCGCGATCACGACGACGCCGTCTGGGTCGAGCGCAGCAAGGAAGGCGGCTACGAGCTCTGGGTCGCGATTGCCGACGTGAGCGCGTACGTGCGGCCCGGAACGCACATCGACGAGGAGTCACGCGCGCGCGGCTGCAGCATCTACCTCCCCGACCGCGCGATCCCGATGCTCCCGCGCGCGCTGTCGTCGAATCTCTGCTCGCTCCTCCCGGACGTCATTCGCCTGTGCCTCTGCGTGCACGCCGTGCTCGACGCGAAGGGCGACGTCACGTCGACGCGCCTCGTTCGCGGCTACATGAAGAGCGCCGCGAAGCTCACCTACGGCGGCGTCGCTCGTGCGCTCGGCTTCACCGAGATCCCGGCGAAGGACCCGAAGGCCGACGCCATGGTCGAAGGCCTCAAGGTCGCCGCCGAGTGCTCGCGCATCCTGCGCGCCAAGCGCATGAAGCGCGGCGCGCTCGACTTCGATCTGCCCGAGGCCGTCGTGAAGCTCGACGACGAGGGCAAGCCCATCTCGCTGAGCAAGCGCTCCGGCGACCCGGGCATGAAGAAGGCGTACCAGCTCATCGAGGAGTTGATGATCTTCGCCAACGAGGTCGTCGCTCGCTGGCTCCTCACGCACGAGCTGCCCGGCGTGTACCGCGTGCACCTCCCGCCCGACCCGAAGAAGCTCGATAAGCTCTCGGCCATGTGCGAGATGCTCGGCGTCGACTTCGACGCCGACAACACGCAGACGCCCAAGGGCCTCGCCGAGCTCCTGAAGACGTTCGCGACGCACCCGCTCTCGAGCGTCCTCAACAACCTCCTGCTCCGCTCGATGAAGCAGGCGACGTACGACGTGCAGAACCTCGGGCACTTCGGCCTCTCGTCGGAGGCCTATCTTCACTTCACGTCGCCGATCCGGCGCTATCCCGACCTCGTCGTGCACCGCATCGTGCACGCCGCAGTAGAAGGTGACGAGAAGTCGCGTCGCAAGCACGTCGCCGCCGTGGGCAACTTGGACAAGCTCACCGAAGCCGCGACGCAGTCGTCGCTCGCCGAGCGCCGTGCGATGGAGGTCGAGCGCGAGATCGTCGACATCTACCGCTGCTTCTACATGATCGATCACATCGGCGAGCGCTTCCTTGGCACCGTGTCCGCGTTCGTCGGTACCGGCGCGTTCGTCACGCTCGATGAGCCGTTCGTCGACGTGCTCGTGCGCGTCGAGGACATGGGCGCCGACTACCAGGTCGAGGACGACGGCCTCATGGCCACGAGCTCGCGCTCCGGCGACTCGATCCGGCTCGGCGATCGGATGCTCATCGACGTCACCGACTGCGCGATCTTGCGGCGCACCGTGTATGCGAAGCGCGTGCGGAGCGAGGCGGATGCCGCCGACGACGTGCTCGCGCGCCGTCAGAGCGGCGGCGAACGCGGCGCGCGTCCTGGCGCCAAGGCTCCTGCGTTCAGCGGACGCGGCGGCGGCAAGAAGGGTCCAGCCGCAGGCGGTGAGACGCACGGGCGCGCGGGCGCAGGCGATCGCAATCGTCCAGGCCCGGCACGCGGTGAACGTGGCCCCGCGAGCGGCGGCGGCGGCGCGCAAGCCGGCGGCGGCGGCAAGGGAAAGAAGAGCGGCGGCCGCAAGGTCGGCAAGAAGGGCAAGCGGCGTTGAGCCACCTTCGGGTGTGAGTCCAGCGGCCTGAGTCGCCGCGCGAAAGGCGTGCGCCGCATCAGCGGAGGTCGCTCAGGCTCGTGCGTTCCTCGGCCGTGGCTCCCCCGCGGCGGTTGCGTCTCAGGTCCCAGATCACGATCGCGAGGTAGATCGCGAAGCTGCCGGTCCCGATCACTTGCCCGAGCGACAGCGCGATCAGCACCGGCGGCGGACGCGGGTCGAAGAGCGACCACATCATCAGCGCGAGCGCCAGGAGCGAGAGCACCGACGCCACGCGAAGCAAGTGCGGGATCTTGGCAGGCTGGATCGTGGGGAACTTCATCGGTTCTCTCCCCCGACGGGCGGGGCGCCAGCGTCGCTCGGAAGGCCGGCATCACGCGCGATCATGAACTGCGCAGGCACTGCCGCGTCCGGCTTCGTCGTCGGGTGAGCAACCCCGTGACAGCCCGCGCTCGCGCAACTTACGCGTCCGTCGCGCACATCCTGCAGCGACGCGCGGTGATCGGGCGTCGCGAGCCACCCTTGTAGCTCCGTCGAATGGCACTGCATGCAGTTCTGGTTCGGGTACGGCTTTCGCAGATGGATCTTGTCCCTCGCCTCGGCGAGCGGCATGTCGTGAAACTCCGTGTAATAAAGCCAGACGTGGCGCATCCCTCCCATCTTGGTGAGGACGGTGCCGAACATGCCGTAGTCGGCGTGGCACGTGTAGCAGTTCTTCTGCCCGAAATTCTTGTTCCGCGCATGCCGCGACGCGAGCCCGATGCTCTTCCCATCGATCGAATCTGACGCATGCGGGACCATGACGTGACACGACCCGCAAAACTCACGTTTCGTCGTGGCTTCGTAGCCCTGGATGTTCGCGGCGGCCGCTGCGCCGATGGGCAGAACGCCCATCCCGAAGAACAACAGCGTTCGCGTGGAAGCATCGAGGACGGGCCGCCGCACGATGAAGTTGAGCAAAATGAGCGCAGCGCCGAGGGCGCACACGCACGCGACGAGGATGAGCGGTTCGTGCAAGAAGTGGCTCGTGGGTCGGGGTTGTTGGGGAGAGACGGAGCTCCGACCATCACCAACCGTGCCAAGCACACGATCGGGATCGCGGTCACAGTCATGTGCATTATGCACGTTTCCGACGCGAGCGGCGATCCGTTGCGACTCCGGGGCGACGCCTACGCACAGACGCCCCAGCCGAGCGGCATGCTCGTCCTCCAGGGGGACGACCGCACACAGCCGTGGGCGACGTCCCGATGGTCTCTCAGCGCGGAAGCGCTCGCCTGGCTCGGGACCGGTGTCGATCACACGGGCGACGTCCTCACGCTCGTCGTGCGCGCACGCGACGTCGAGGGCCGAGGAGAGGCGCGCGCGGGGCGGTTCCTGATCGCGACGGGGGCGATACGTCCGCTCCATATCGACGGCGCGAACGCGATCGGACGGACGCCGTGGGGCACGTCAATCGAGGCCTTCGGCGGCGTTCCCGTCGTGCCTCGGTTCGGCGAGCGAGACTACGACTGGGCCGTCGGAGGGCGACTTGCGCAACGGGTCATGGACCGCGCGACGCTCGGATTCGCGTACCTGCAGCGGCGCGAGCGAGGCCGCCTCTCGGACGAGGAGGTCGGCGGCGATCTCGCCGTGATCCCCATCCGTAACGTCGACATCGCGACGCGTGCCGCCTACGACCTCGCGTCGCTCGGCTTGACTGACGCGCTCGCCTCGGTCGGCTTCCGTACGACGGACTGGCGCGTCGAGCTGTTCGGGACGCGGCGCTCGCCGTCGCGCCTCCTCCCCGCGACCTCCCTCTTTTCGGTGCTCGGCGACATCCCGTCGACACGCGCGGGAACGACGGTCCGCTGGCTGGCTGCGCCGCGGCTCGATCTGCTCGCGACCGCAGCGACGCAGATCATCGACGACCGCGTCGGCGGTGACGGCACGCTGCGCGCCACGCTTCGCACGAACGAGAAAGGAACGGCGAGCGTGGGACTCGAGCTCCGTCGCCAGGCCGTTCCCGGTGCGCAGTGGAGCGGCATACGCGCGATCGGCACGGCGCCGGTCGCCACCTACCTCGCCGTGGCCGCGGAGGTCGAGCTCGCCCGTGCCGACGATCCGGCGAGGCGCGGCGACGTGTGGCCCTGGGCGCTCGTCGCGTTCACCTGGCGAGCGACGAAGAGCTGGGACGTCGCTGCGGCCGCCGAAGGGGCGGCGACGGCGACCGCCCGCGCGGAGCTCACGACGCTCTTGCGCGCGTCCTACGCGTGGGACGGGTCTCGATGACGCGCTCCCTCGTTCGACTCGTCATCCTCGTCTGCTGCCTCGCGCTCGCGGCGTGCGCAGGCCTCCTCGGCATCAAGCCGAGGACAGCCGGTACGCAGCCCTTCGAGCATCGTGCTCACTTGCTGAACGGCGTCAGCTGCCTCGAGTGCCACAGTGGAATCGCCGCCGCGGGCGACGTCGGACCGCTCCACATTCCAGAGCCCTCCACGTGCACGAAGTGCCATCAAAAGCCGCACGACACGCACGACTGCAACGGGTGCCACGGCGCGACGCACACGCGGCAACGCGCCGAGCTCGCGCGCGAGCACCTGCGCTTCGAGCATCGCGGACACGTCCTCGCCGCAAACGGCGAGTGCGTTCGCTGTCACGTCGCCGCTGGCGAGTCCCGCGCCGAGTCCTTGCTCCCGCCGATGGCCGCGTGCCTCGGGTGCCATCATCACGAGACACAGTTCGCCGTTCGCGACTGCGAGGGCTGTCACGTCGATCTACCTGCCGAGCGCATCCGCCCCGAGAGCCACGTCGTCCACGAGGGTGACTTCATCCGCGAGCACGGCGTCCGCGCCGCGAGCGCACGGGACCTCTGCAGCACGTGCCACTCCGAGCGCTTCTGCAGCAGCTGCCACGGCGTGACGACCCCCGGGCTACCGGCACGGCTCGCGTTCGACAAGCCCGCCCTCGGCGGTCTCCACCGCGCCGGCTTCAAGTCGCGGCACAAGGAGGAGGCGCGCGGGCAGCCCGGCCTCTGCACGACGTGTCACTCCGAGGACTCATGCCGCGCGTGCCACTCGCGCGAGAACGTCGGCGCGACGGGAATGCCGGGCCGGAGCCCGCACCCGAGGACATGGCTGACCGCCGGACGCGGCGGCGGCGACCACGGACCGCAAGCTCGCATCGATCCGGGCTCGTGCGCATCGTGCCACGGGGGCGCGGGTGAGCAGCTCTGCGTCGGCTGTCACAAGGTCGGCGGCGTGGGCGGAAACATCCACGGGCCAGGCTTCTCGAGCATCAAGAGCAAGACACGCGATGTGCCGTGTCGGCAATGCCACGTGCCGACTCCATGAAGGTCGCAAAGAAGGCGGCTCTCGTCGCCGTTGCGCTCGCGTTCGTCGTCCTCGTGGTGATCGGCTACTTCCTGTGGAGCAAGCGCACGCCTGACGTGACGGTCCCCGCGAACGTCCCGCCGACGTGGGGCGCGGTGCGGTCGAGCCCCGGCCATACGAAGCACCTCACGTCGAAGAAGGGCAGCATCATGTGCCGCGACTGCCACGACGAGTCGAACGGCAAGTTCGTGGTGCTCGGAGAAGCCGCGTGCGCGAAGTGCCACGAGCCGCAGGCGAAGCTCACGCACGTCGGCAAACCTGGAGCCGATCACACCCCCTGCACGACATGCCACGCGTTCGGCGTGAAGCCCGAGGCGACCTGCACGAGCTGTCATGCCGAGCCGCAGGGCAAGCGCGCGGCGGTCACCGTCCACGCCAGCAAGGACGTGCCGTGCAAGGCGTGCCACTCGCCGCATCGGGATCCAGAGGTCCAGCAGGCGGACTGCGCCACGTGCCACGGCAACGTGACCGCGAGCCACGGAAACAAGCACGTCGCCAGCGACGTGACGCACGCGCGCGGCTGGCTCGACGGAGGCGCTGGTGCGACGCTCGCGACCACGGCCGCCGCCGGCGGACCCGCGTGCACCGATTGCCACGCACCTCACACCAAGGCCGCTGTCGCGGGGGCGACGTGCATCGGCTGCCACGCATCGGCACCGAAGGGACCGCGTCCGTCGAACCATGCCGCGTGCACGACGTGCCACGCGCCGCACGAGCTGGAGCGCGCGGCCGTCAAGCCTTGCGCGGGCTGCCACGCCGACAAGCGCGCCGCCTCGGACAATCCCGCACACGCGGCGTGCACGAGCTGTCACGTCGCGCACGACACTCCCGCGAAGAGGAGCGTTTGCGCGAGCTGTCACGCGGCGCAGCACACGCTCGCGGACACGAAGGTCGCGAAGCACGCCGACTGCACGTCGTGCCACTCGCCGCATGATCCCAAGGCGTCACCGGCGGCAGCCTGCGCGAAGTGCCACGCGAACATCAACGCGAAGCACGCGCCGGGTAAATCCGATCGATGCGTCGACTGTCACGCGCCCCATCCGACGGCAGCGAAGGCCGGTCACCCCGCATCGACGCTTGGCGCGCCGGGCAACCCCGCGATCGCGCTCGCATGCGCGACGTGCCACAAGACCGCGAAGTCCGACACTGCGTTCCACGCCAAGGGCGTGGCGTGCGCCACGTGTCACGCGCCGCACAATTTCTCACTTGCGGGGTCTGGGGCTGCGTCGTGTCAGGGCTGTCATGCGCCGCAGCAGAAGCTCGTGGCCGTGACCAAGGGTCACGCGGACTGCTTGCAATGCCACGACGGGCCACACACGCCGACGCAGCAGAAGGCGACATGCGCCTCGTGTCACAAGGCCGAGGCATCGACGGCCCACGCGGGCCACACGGTCTGCAAGACGTGTCACGAGCCCCACGCCGGCAAGGTCCTGCCCGCGGCTGTGTCATGCAAGTCATGCCACGCGAAGGAGGGCGCGAGCGCGCACGCACGTGTCGACGGCGCGACGAGCACGAACGTCAACGTCTCGTGCAACACGTGCCACCGGCCGCACGGGCCGGGGGGCGTCGCCTCGCCACCGGCTTGCACGACGTGTCACTCGCCGGGCAGCCTTCCGTCGCTCCACCGCGTCGGCGCGAAGGACGGCAAGGGTCACGCGAGCTGCCCGACGTGCCATACGGCGCACGATCCTGCGAAGGCGGCGCACGCCGACCGCGCTACGTGCACGACATGCCATGCAAACAAGAAGGACCACCAGCCCGACGCCAAGGTCTGCTCGGGATGCCACGTCTTCTCGGGTGGGGCTCGGCCCTGAGGATGCGAGATCAGCGGTCGATCTGACCGTCGACGTGGAGATCACGCTTCGCCGGGAGGATCGCGGGGCCCGCGGCGGTGACCTCGACGGTGCCGTGACAGAAATCGCACTTGGTGTTGGAGATGTGGGGCGCCGACGGCGGAAGGCCGTGGCACGAGCCGCACTTGCTCTCGGCTCCGCTCTTGTCGTTCCATGCCGGCATCGCCGCGGCGACGCCTTCGAGGTTCTGCCCGTGGCAATAGACGTTCTTGCAGCTGCCGTTCGCATACGTAGCGGGTGCATTGCGCGCGACGGCGAGCCCCGAGAACGCGACGATGGGTGCCCCGCCGGCCGGGTGGCCCGTTCCCGGACCGAAGGTCGTCGGCACGGTGTGGCACGCCGCGCATTCCACGGCGGCCGCGGACGTGGGGGCACGATGCTTCGCGTGCGCACCCGTGGTGGGCCACGGATCGTCGCCCTTGCCGTGACACGCGCCGCACTTGCCGCTGCCGTCCCCGAGGTCGACGCTGCCGTTCACGTGAAGGCGAGGGCTCATGAGCGATGTTCCCGTCGCGTTCGCCTCTGCGTGGCAGCCGGAGCACGCGCCAGTGAAGTGGCTCGGCGGGGGGGAGCCATGGCAGTCGCCGCACGTGAGCGGCCCCTTGTCCGTCCAGACGGGACGGGGTTTCGCCGCACCGGGACGAGCATGACAGGCGGCCACGCACGTCCGGCTCGCGTCGTCCCACGTCGAAGCGCCCGCGACCTTCGGGTCGAACGCGATCTCGACCTTGCCGTTGGCGTGGATGCCGCCGATCACCTCGGGAGGCGGCATTTCATGGCACGTGACGCAGGCGAGGCCTTCGGAGCGTGACTTCGATGCGCCCGCGTGCGCCGCGTGCGCCGTCGCGCGCATCGGATCGTCGGGGAAGTAACACGCAGTGCGCGGCGGGAAAGTCTTCGCGCTGCCGCTCTCGTGGCAGGTCCCGCACGCGAGAACACCGCGCTCTTCGGCGTGGCAGGTGGTGCACGCCGGAGCCCCGGGCGCCGCCAGGGTGGCCTTCTCGGGACGCACCACGCCTTCGTGGCATCGACCGCAGGCCTCAGGTCCTCTGGCATCGAGCATCGGCTGCCAGCGCTTCGCGCGGAGAGCGCGACCATGGCTCTTCGGAGAGCGTGGATCGACGAAGCTCGGGTCGTGCACCGATCCTCGAAACTTGGGTGCGCCTGCCCCTACCCACGCGGCGAAGGTGGCGCGCTCGTCGTTCGTGAGGAGGGGTTCATGGATAGCGTCGGAGAGGACACGCAACAGCGGTGACTCCGCCTCGCCCGGTGCGACAACCGAAGCGGGCCTTCCGTCCGCGACGCATCCGATCGCCTCGATGTAAGTCGAGCCGCGCCAGCGCTCCGGAGCGGAGCTTGCGTCGTGGCAGTCTTTGCACCGAGACGCGAAAATTGCGCCCACCGCCCCGTCATAGGTCGGCGGATCTGCCGTGCGCGCGCGGTCCTCCCGACATCCCTGGATGGCGATCAGCGAGAGAAGTAGGGCTGCGCGACGCACGTGAGAGAACGCCTCGTAGCAGAACGCGAGCCAGCCCACAGAGGGACACGCTGCCGCGAGGTGGCTTGAACACTGCAGTAGCGTCGACGCACACATGACGTCGCACCGAATCTCCGCTGTCGCTTCCGTCGGAGCAATCCTCGTCGCCGGGGGCACGGCCCTCTTTGCCTGCGAGGGGCCCGAGGGAGCTCCTGGCGCCACGGTCTTCGTGGAGGCCGGGACGGCCACGGGCCCGGCCGGTCCGGCCGGTGCGCCGGGCCCTTCGGGGCTTGCCTCCACCGACGGTGGCTTGACCGCCAGCTGCATGCTTCCCTGTCACGGCTTCAAGGGCGTCGTCGAGCAGTGGAAGACGAGCACGCACTACTTCGGCGTCATCGCCAACACCGACGAGGTCCCGACGTGGACCACGGCAGGCGCTCCGTGCGCCGGCTGCCACTCCGGCGACGGGCTCGAGCTGCGTCTCGCCGGCAACGTCGGCGTCGCCGCGGGCTTCTCGGCGCCGACCGGCCTCGCCTCGGGTGAGATCAGCTACAAGAAGGGCGCCACCACAGGCGAGATCACGTACGCGGGTCAGTCGAAGGTCGCGATCATCTCGTGCATCACGTGCCACGACGTCACCGCGGCGAACGACCCGCACATCACTGGCGCGAACTACACTGCCGGCACGTTCAAGATGCGCGTGAAGACGGGCCCGACCGATGAGATGCTCATCGAGAAGAGCTCGGCCCCCGGCGTCGTGGACGGTACCCCCGCGGGCAAGTGGGGAGCGAGCAACACGTGCATCGCCTGCCACAAGTCGCGCAAGGACGTGACGAACTTCATCCTTCCCGGCGCGTCGGTGCTGCTCACGAGCGCGTACTGGGGTCCCCACGAGGCGCCGCAGGCGGACATCTTCTCGGGCAAGGGCGGCTACCACTACGCCGGTAAGACGTTCAACAACAGCACGCACCAGAGCGTCGCCGGCTGCTCGTCGTGTCACATGGTCAAGGTCGCCGCGAACGGCAACATCCCCGATCACTCGATGCGTCCGACCGTCGCCACGTGCGCTGCCGCGGGCTGCCACGCCAACGTGACGTCGTTCGATGTGCAGGGCGGACAGGGCGTCGTCAAGGCGGCGCTCGGGGAGCTCGAAGGCCTCCTGGCCACGCTCAACGCTCTCACGCGCTCCACGACCGCTCCGCCCGTCCCCATCACGGCCACCGAGCTCGCCGACAAGCACTACGATCTCGACAGGACGATGGCGGGGACCACGCTCACCGACCTCCAGGCCGGTGCACTCTACAACTACTTGATCATCGCGCGAGGAAGCGGGTGGGGCGTTCACAACCCGACCTACACGAAGCAGCTCCTCTTCGATTCGATCTCGCAGCTGAAGGGCGCCGCGCCGAGCGCGATCCCCACGCGCCCCTGAGCGGAGCCGCAGGTGCTCTGCGTGCTTGCCGTCCCACGCGCCTCGCGGCAGCGGTAGCCGTTCCTACGCCATCACCAGACCGTGCGCGAGATCGCAGCCGGTCACGATGATTCACCAGGCGACGCGCGCCGGCTCGAGCTTCTTCTCGGTCGTGCCGTCGCCGAGCTGGCCTGCGGCGTTGGCGCCCCAGCACATGATGCTCTTGCTCTTCGTGAGTGCGCAGCCGTGCGCGGTCGCGAGGCACATGCCGGCGATGTCGGGCACGCTCGCGACCTTGCTCGCGCGCTCCTCGCTCGACTTCTTGCCGAGACCGAGCTCGCCCTCGGTGTTCGCGCCCCAGCAGCGCGCGCTGCCGTCGGCGAGGAGGGCGCACATCGCGGCCTCACCCGCGACCAGCCTCACGGCCGACGCGACCCCGGGGACGGTGACGGGCGCCTTGTGGAGCTCGGTGTCGGGCTTCGTTCCGAGTTGCCCGGCGTCGTTCATCCCCCAGCACTGGACCTTCTTGTCCTTCGTGACGACGCACGCGTGACGATCGCCGGTGGCGAGGTGCGTCGCGCCGCTGATGCTGGTGGGCTTCGCGAAGCCACCCTTCGGCGCAGCCCAGTCACCCGTGCCCCAGCAGGTGACAGCGCCCTTCTTGTCCAGGGCACAGCCGTGGGTGAAGCCCGCGGCGACCTGGGTGAAGAAGGCGCCGCTCGGCGGCGTGCCGATCGTTGCGCTGTCCGCGCCCCAGCACGTGATGGACGTGGTGTTGCGCGCGCAGGCGATCGCGCCGCTCGCAACGATCTCCTCGACGTCTGCGACGCCCGCGACCTCGGTCGCCTTGGCGCGCTCCTTCGCCTTACCGTCGTTCGCGAGGCGACCGGTTCCCCAGCACCTGACCTTCTTGTCGGCGCCGAGAGCGCAGGCAAACTGCGAGGCGAGGGCGATCGCCGTCGCGTGCTCGACACCGCGGACGACGACGCCCTTCGACCGATCGTGTCCGCCGCCGTCACCGAGCTCACCGGCCTTGTCGCGGCCCCAGCAGCGGACCTCGCCGCCGGAGGCGATCGCGCAGGTCGTGAAGTCGCCGCAATCGACCTGGATGGGCGGGCCGGACGGAGGCGGATCGGCGGCCGCCCGCTCGGCTTGCGCACCGGCGGGCGGGCCCGACGCTGGCGGAGTCGCGGCAGGGTTCGCACCACCGCAGGACGCCGAGACCGGCGCGAGGAGGAGAAGAATGACGAGCGCCCCCCGAGCGTTCATCAGATGTGGAGGTTCACGCGCACGTCCGCGGGCTCGAACTTGGCGATCTCGTCGGCGATCCTCTCGAGCTCGGGCGTCGTTCCGGCCGGGACGTGGACCATGAAGCGAACGTACATGTCTCCGGGCTCGCGGCCCTTCCGCGCGACGCCTTTTCCGCGAACACGGAGCTTGGTGCCGCTGTTCGTGCCAGGCGGGACCTTGAGGGTCACCTCGCCGTCGAACGTGGGGACCTTCACCTTCGCGCCCTTGATGGCCTCGCTCGTCGTGATCGGGACCTCGAGGGTGAGATCGTCGCCGTCGCGCACGAAGAGCGCATGCGGCTCGACGTGAATGACGAGGATGAGATCGCCGCTCGGCCCGCCGTTGGGCGAAGCCGCGCCCTGCCCCTTGATGCGGACCCGGCTGCCTTCGTCGGCGCCGGGCGGGATGCGCACGGTGACCGGCTCGGGCGAGCTCGGATTGCGGAGCTGGAGAGACGTCCCCCGCACCGCGGACACGAAGTCGATCGTGAGCTCCTGCTCGTGGTCGCGCCCCTTCGCGGGGCCACGACGACGCGACGCTCGACCGAACAGATCGCCGAACGGATCGCCAGCCTCGCCGGCGCTGCCGCCGGGGACTGCGCCGCTGAAGAGATCCTCGAGGTTCACCGCGCCGCCCGGGAACCCTCCGCGAAATCCGCCGCCGCCGGTGCCGGCACGCGACTGCCACTGCTTGTAGGAGCGCGCCTTGTCGGCGTCGAAGCCCTCGCGGAGCGCCTCCTCTCCGAACTCGTCGTAGAGCTTGCGCTTGGCCTCGTCACCCACGACCTCGTAGGCGCGGTTGACCTCCTTGAAGCGCGTCTCCATCGCCTTGTTGCCGGCGTTCTTGTCGGGGTGGAGATCGCGGGCAAGCTTCCGGTACGCCTTCTTGACCGTCGCCGCGTCGGCGTCCTTGGGGACGCCCAGAACAGCGTAGAAATCCGTTGCCATCGCAGCGTCGAAGCTAAGTCGGTCGCTGAGCGCATGCAATGGGCGTGCGAATCGAACGGCCGAGGTTCGGCCCTTTCGCAGGGAACGCGGCCCTCGGCCCGTCCCGGCGCTACGATCCGGTCATGGCCTCGCTAGTCGCGCGTCGTGCAGCGCTCGTGGCGTGCGCGGCCGTGAGCGCCGGGGCCCTCGCCTCCGCGTGCCTCCCGGGGTCCCCGATGGCCGGGACCGGCGAAAAACCCGCGCACGACGGTGATAGCGCCGCGGCGAGCTCGGCGCGTCCGCTCGCCTACGAGGGCGGGTCGATGCCAGCGCCGGCGGACGCGGCCGCCGCAGCGCTGGCGGTTCTCGCGGACGGGGGAGATGCGTCTGCGGCCTTCGGCGATCCGATGGCCAACCATCACGACACCCGCGAAGGGCTCCTTGCGCTCTTCACGATCAAGGACTTCACCGAGGCGGAGAAGAAGCGGATCCTCCCCGACGTCTTTCTGCGGAACGCGTTCGGTCCCGAAGGCCCCGGCAAGATGAACCAGGGCAACAAGCTGATCGCCCGGCACACCATCTCGAAGGAGCAATGCCTCGCCGGCCTCCAGGACCTCGTCCTCCAGACACCCGAGCAGCGCGAGAAGTGCGGCGCCGAGAACATGGTTCCGGTGTGGCTCAAGGGCAAAGAGGCCTGGTTCTGCATCGACGTGTTCGAGTTCCCGAACAAGCCTTGCGAGCTGCCGTTCGTGTGGACACCGCCGACCTACGCGAAGAAGGTCTGCGAGCTGCAAGGCAAGCGCCTCTGCGCACAGACCGAGTGGAACATCGCGTGTCGTGGGGACCCGAACGGCGGTGACGACCAGCGTTACGCGTATGGCAACAAGGTCGACATCGAGATCTGTCACACCAACCTGAGGCATCGAACGGCGTGCAACGCGCACGACGCCAAGAAGGCGTTCGACACGTGCACGACCGACACGGAGCCCTCAGGGTCGTTCCCGAAGTGCCGGTCACGCTTCGGCGTGTTCGATCAGCACGGCAACGTCGCCGAGGTGATGATGCGCCGCGAGGGCGATCAGGTCCTCACGCAGCTCAAGGGCAGCGCGTGGTTCTACAACGAGCTCGTACGCGAGCCCGGCGAGCCCGTCCCCGCGACGACCACGAACAAGGAAGGGGCGTACCCCGACCACTGCAACTTCGACCCGCGCTGGCACGTCGAGAAGCTCGAAGAGGCGTGGCACGTCAACTACCACCTCGGCTTCCGCTGCTGCAAATCGATTCCCTAGAACCGCGTGCGACTTCAGGCGTGCGGGAAATGCGGGTTGTAGGCGACCTCCCAGAGAAAGCCATCCGGGTCCTCGAAGTAGCCCGAATAGCCGCCCCAGTCTGCGGTCTTTGGCTGCTTCACGATCTTGGTGCCTGCCGCTTCGAGCTCCTTCATCAGGCGATCGACCTCCCTCGCGGAGGTCACGTTGTGTGCAAGCGTGAAGCCGAGAAAGCCCGTGCTCTCCGCTGCGACACCGATGTCCGAAGCGAGCGACTCGCGCGGATAGAGCGATAGCCACGTCTTGCCGAGCTCGAAGAAGGCGATCGACGGACTCGAAGGCAGGCGCGGAAATCGCAACACCTTCTCGTAGAAGCGGACGGAACGTTCGAGATTGGACACGCCCAGGGTGACGAAGCTGAGACGAGGTTCCATCGGCCGGAGAGGCTAGCATGGGGGCGATGAAGATCCGCCGCGCGGGCGACCGAGGGCTTGCCGACCACGGCTGGCTGAAGAGCTTTCACACCTTCTCGTTCGCCGACTACGACGACCCGGCGCACATGGGGTTCCGTGCCCTTCGCGTGATCAACGACGACCGTGTCGCCGCCGGAAAGGGCTTCGGCACGCACGGGCATCGCGACATGGAGATCCTTTCGTACGTTCTCGAGGGCGCGCTCGAGCACACGGACAGCATGGGCACGGGCTCCGTCATCAAGCCCGGTGACGTGCAGCGGATGAGCGCCGGCACGGGCGTGACGCACAGCGAGAAGAACGCGAGCACGAGCGAGGCCGTTCACTTCCTGCAGATCTGGATCGTCCCCGAGGCACGCAACCTCGCACCGGGGTACGAGCAGAAGGCGTTCGGCGACGACGACAAGCGCGGCAAGCTGCTCCTCGTCGCCTCGCACGACGGTCGCGAGGGCTCGATCACCGTCCATCAGGACGTCGATCTCTATGCGGGTCTCTTCGATGACGGCGAGCGCGCCACGTTCGAGGTGAGGCCCGGGCGCGGTGCATGGGTCCACGTCGCGACCGGAGCGGTCGAGCTCGCCGGCACGCGCCTCGCGACCGGCGACGCCGTCGCCATCGAGAAGCCAGGAACGTACGAGCTTGCGGGCAAGGAGCGCGGCGAGGTCCTGGTCTTCGACCTCGCCTGACGCGTAGTCCCTCGTCCCTTCATCGTCCCGGCAAGGCCAGCGGCGTGCGACCCACGAGAGCCACCTTCACGCCACGTTTCGCGAGCTCACTGGCCACGACGGCGAGCGCTGCGAGCGACACCTTGCGTAGCGCTTCGCTCCAGAACGAAGGGCGCTTCTGCACCCGCAGCGGCTCGAGGACGCGAGAGATTCGGTAGCCGAGCCGGCGCTCGCGGCGGCTGTGGACGAGCGAGCGGACCACCAGGACCGTGCCTGCCGAGAGCAAGAGTATCCCCACGAACGCGGCACCGACCGGCAGCGCGAGCCGCTTGGCTTGATGGCTGATCTCCTGGACGTGGTGTCTCCGCTTGTCGAGCGCGTCGATGGTTCGAAGGAGGCGCGAGCGAATGTCGTTCGCTCTTCGCTCGAGGCGACTGCGCTGCTCGTCGAGCGTGAGATCCTTCGGCTTCGGGCTCATGCGATGTGCTCCTTCAGCTGACTCACGTCCGTCTCGAGACGGTGTCGGGTCCTCTCGAGGGGCGACTTCGGCAGCTTGGCGTACCCGATGAGCGCCGCGACAGCGCCGATGACGAAGAACACCAGCGCCATCAGGAGCGCGACGAGCGCCGTGCCGCCGAGCGAAAGGACCAGCGCCACGGAGAGAAGACACAGAACCAGGACCGACGACGCGAGCGCGATGCCCAGGCCGACGGCGGCGCGCTGGACGTGCTCGAGCTCCGCCTTCATCTCCCCCTTGGCGAGGGCGACCTCGAGACGAACGAGCTCCCGCGCTCCGTCCATCGCTTCCCTGACGAGATCCGCGGTCGAGGCAGCCTCGAGAAACGCGAGGCTACGCTCGGAAGGCGGTGTTTCGTTGACCATTCCCATCTCCTGTCGCGTTTCGACCTGCAGACCCCATGCCGTCCGCTCGCCTAGTACCGTCGCGTCCACACCGCGTCGGTCTGGATCTTACCGCGGTCCCCGAGCGTCGTCTCGAGCGACCAGTTCTTCCTGAATCGCCAGTCCACGATGGCAAGGTTCGTATCCGGCTCGGAGAGCGGGGGCGTTCCGAGGATATGCTCGA
>JAYSXP010000505.1:0-10181 GCA_043717125.1 Polyangiaceae bacterium
GCTCGAGACGACGAATCTTCTTAAGGATCTCGCGAGCGTTGGTCACGGAACAGCCAACCCAGCGAAGATCTTCTCGATCACCTGCTCGCTCGTGACCTCCTCCGCCTCGGCTTCGTAGCTCACGATGATCCGGTGTCGGAGCACATCGTGGCCGATGCTCTTCACGTCCTGCGGCGTCACGTAGCCGCGGCCGGCCATGAATGCGCGCGCGCGGGCGGCGAGTGTGAGCGCGATGGTCGCGCGCGGGCTCGCGCCGTAGCGGATCATGCCGTCGAGCGAGAGCTTGTAGGCGCGCGGGTCGCGCGAGGCGAAGACGACATCGACGATGTAGTCCTTCACCCGGTCGTCCACGTAGATGGTGTTCACGAGCGCGCGGGCGCGCAGGATTTCGTCGGGCTCGACCACCGGCGACACCTTCGGATTCGGCGCGCTCGTGGCCATGAGATCGAGGATCTGGCGCTCCTCGGCCTTGCTCGGGTAGCCGACGCGCAGCTTGAGCATGAAGCGGTCGAGCTGCGCCTCGGGAAGCTGGTAGGTGCCTTCCTGTTCGAGCGGGTTTTGCGTGGCGAGCACGAGGAAGGGATCGGCCAGCGGATAGGTCGTGTCGCCGATGGTGACCTGCCGCTCCTGCATCGCCTCGAGCAGCGCGCTCTGCACCTTGGCGGGCGCGCGGTTGATCTCGTCGGCGAGGACGAGGTTCGCAAAGATGGGGCCTAGCTTCGACGTGAACTCGCCCTTCTGCTGGTTGTAGATCACCGTGCCGATGACGTCCGCGGGCAGGAGATCCGGCGTGAACTGCACGCGGGCGAACTTGGCGCTGATCGCCTCGCAGAGCGTTCGCACCGTGAGGGTCTTGGCGAGGCCGGGCACGCCTTCCAGCAGCACGTGTCCGCCGGTGAGCAGTCCGATGAGGATCCGCTCGACCATGTACGTCTGGCCGACGATGACCTTGCCGACCTCGGCAAGGATGCGGTCGACGAACACGCTCTCGCGCGCAACGACTTCATTCAGCTCTCGGGCGTCTTGCATCGGTTTCCCGCCGGCGGTCCTACCACGAGCCCGCGCAGGCCCGAAACACCCGATGCGCCCTGGAGATTCCCGCCTCTTTCAGACGCGCGCGCGCTGCGACACGGAGATACCCCCGTGGCAGCCGACCACCCCGCCTGCGGCGATGAACGCCCAGAACAGGTTCATGTCGGTGAGCTTCAAGCCCAGAATGCCGATCAGGATGAGCCCGAGGGCGAGAAAGATCTCCGCCGTGCCACGCTGCATGATGAGTCGTTCTAGCCTGAAACAAGCGGCGATTCCAGCATCAATCACAGTAGCGGCGCAGGTGCCACGCCGTGCGCGGTCGCGACGTCGCAGCCCATCGGAGTCCCGGTCGCGCCCTGGTTCGTCTTCAGCATGACGAACTCGACGCGGCGGTTCTTGCCGGCCCGCGTGGAGTCGGTGATGAGCGAGAGGTTGAGCTTCTCGCTCCCGCGAGCGCGTGCTGACGATGCTCGAACGCGATATAGCGTCTTCGTGGCGCGATGACCGAGAAGCGAACGTACGAGCGGATGCGCGAGCGTGACGTGGGGCTCGGTCCCTGGAGCAAGCGCGCGGTGACCGCGGTGATCGAGGCCGTCTTCGCGCGTGCCGGCGAGGGCGGGGACGTGACGCCGCCGCCCGACGCGCGCGTCGCGTGGGTCACCGCCGAGGTCGACGACTTCCTCGCTCGCGCGAGCACGCGGTCGTACGTCGTCGTCATGCTCTCGCTCGTCGTCGTGAGCGTCGTCGCGCCGCTCCTGTCGCGCCGGTTCACGTCGCTCGCGTCGCTCTCGCCGAGCGAGCGAGTTCATGCGCTCGAGCGCTTCGAGACGAGCGGCTTCGCGCCGGCGCTCCTCGCCGTGAAGGCGCTGCTCGCCGTTCACTACTACGAGCACCCCGATGCGGCGCGCGAGGTCGGCTACGACGGCGCGTGCATGCTCACGACGGGGGCGCCGTGAGCGCCGGCACCATCGAGCGCGGGCGCGATCACGTCCACGTGCGCGGCAAGGAGCTCGTGCTCGACGCCGACGTGGTGATCGTGGGTTCGGGGGCCGGCGGCGCGGTCGTCGCCGCCACGCTCGCCGAGGCCGGCCAGCGCGTGGTGGTGATCGAGGAGGGCGCGCACATCCCGCCCGAGACGTACTCCAAGATGCGGCCGACCGAGTCGATGCGCCATCTCTGGAAGGACGGCGGTCTCACGATGGCCATCGCCCTCGGTGACTCCCCGATCGTCAACGTGATGATGGGCTCGGCGGTCGGGGGCTCGTCGTTGCTGACCGGCGGCGTGTGCTTTCGCACGCCGGACAAGGTGCTCCACGAGTGGTCGAGCGTGATGGGGCTCTCGGAGCTCACGCCGAGCGGCATGGAGGCGTGCTTCGCGAGCGTCGAGCGGTCCGTCCACGTCGAGGAGGTTCCGGTCTCGATGCGCTCGCGGTCGACGACGCTCTTCGGCGAGGGCCTTCGGCGCGCGCACGGCGTCGAGCTCCTGCCGCTTCGTCGCAACACCAAGGGCTGCAACGGCTGCGGGCGCTGCAACTTCGGCTGCCCTCACGGCGCCAAGATGAGTGTAGATATCACGTATCTCCCGCGGGCTCTCGCTGCGGGGGCAAACGTGCTGAGCGACGCGCTCGTCGACCGCATCCTCATCAAGGGAGACCGCGCCGTCGGCGTCAGCGGTCGCCTCAAGAACGGCGCGTACGGTAAGCCGCACAGCGCGTTCGTCGTGCGGGCCCGCCGGGTCGTGGTCGCCGCGGGCGCGTACGCGTCACCGCTCCTCCTCATGCGGAACGGCGTCGGCCGCCTCTCCGGTCAGGCCGGTCGGAACCTCACCCTCCACCCGGGCTTTCGCTTCATGGGCCGGTTCGACGAGCCGGTCCTCGGGTGGAAGGGCGCGCTCCAGAGCGCGTACACCGACGCGTTCGAGCACGAGGGGATCACGTGCGTCGGGCTCTTCATCCCGCCGGGCGCACTCGCCGGGACCATGCCGGGCATCGGCCCCGAGCACGTGTCGCGTGCCGAGACGATCCCGAACCTCGCCGTCTTCGGCGGCATGATCCACGACGACCCGGGCGGCCGCGTGCTCGACATCCTCGGTCGTCCGCTGATGACGTACCGCATGTCTCGCAAGGATCGCGCGGTCATCCCCGGCCTCCTCCGGAAGATGGCGCGCATCTTCTTCGCGGCCGGTGCGCGCGAGGTCATCCTGCCGGTGCTCGGTCTCGGTCCCGTCACGCCCGACGCCCTGGATTCGCTCGACCTCGAGCACGTCCCCGGGCGCATGCTCGAGTGCAGCTCGCAGCACCCGCTCGGCACGTGCCGCATGGGGACGTCCGCGCATCACGCGGTGGTCGATCCTGACGGGCAGTCGTTCGAGGTGCGTGATCTCTACGTCGCCGACGGGAGCGTGCTCCCCACGAGCCTCGGCGTGAACCCGCAGCTCTCCATCATGGCGATGGCCACGCGCATCGCGTGGAAGCTGCGGGAGCGGCCGCTCCCCAGCTGAGGCTCAGTAGTGCCCCTTCGTGCGCCTCGCGGCGTCGCGCTCCTTCTCCCGTGAGCGGTCACGGCCCTTGCGCTCGCGGTGCTTCGCCGTCGCCGCGCGCTCCTCGTTGCCCTTGATCGACGCGACGGGCCACAGCGTGTGCTCCACGCGCGCGAGCCCAGCCGCCACCACCGCCGCGACGACCTCCTCCGCGCTCTTGTAGCAAGCGTTCGACTCGTCGAGCGGGACGCGCCCGTCGAGGTTCACGAGAATCGCGTCGCGACGGTACTGCTCGTCGACCTTGCGCTGGTCGAGCTGGCGCAGCGCCTCGCCGCGCGACATGCGCCGCCCCGCACCGTGATTCACGGAGTATCCGCTCTTCACCGCGCCGGCCTCGGGCCGGAGGATGTAGCTGTAATCACGGTTCGACCCCGGGATGAGCACCGGGTGCCCCGTGCTCTCCCACATCGTGCCGGCGAGCGCTGGATGCCCCGCCGGAAACGCGCGCGTCGCGCCCTTGCGATGAGTCCACACCTCCCCGAACTCGGGGTGGTCCTCGGCCTGCACGAGGTTGTGGCTGATCTCGTAGACGAGCTCGAGGTCCTCCTTCCAGACCTTCCGGAACGCAGCTTGGATCTGCTCGAAGATGACGAGCCGGTTCAGGATCGCGAAGTTGCCGCCTGCGGCGACCGCGTCGAGATACTCGCCGTAGTGCTTCGACTCCGGGGTGAAATACCCGAGGTCGATGTCGGTGATGTCCTCCGGGCGCTCGTCCTTCGCCATCTGGAAGTAGTTCGTCGCGAGCCCGTGCCCGAAGCCGCGGCTCCCGGTGTGGACCTGGACGAAGAGCGTCCCCGTCTCCTCGCAGCGCTGAAGCTCGATGAAGTGATTGCCTCCCCCGAGCGAGCCGAGCTGATCGAGGCCGCGCTCGGGCTTGCCCCTGCCGCCCCACGGGATCTCCCACGCGTCGGACACGGGAATGCGATGACGCTCCGCGCGGCTGCGATCGAAGTCGGCGCCGTACGTGTCGACGTAGTGCTCCGCGCCGCCGCGCACGAGGTCCTCGAACTCCTTCTCCGTCAGCTTGCCGAGCTTCACGCTCTTGCCGCCCGCGCCGAGGTTCACGCGAAGCATGACCTCCTTGTTGAACTCCAGCTTGCGGTCATGCGTCGCCAGCTCGGCGGAGACGTGGCTCCGCGCGCTCATCATTCCGCAGCCGATGTCGAAGCCGACCGGGCCCATCGCGACCGCGCCCTCTTCGCGATCGGTGAGGATGACGCAGCCTACCGGGACGCCGTAGCCGTAGTGCACGTCGGGCGTGATCGCGACGAGCTTCGCGCCGGGGAAGCGCGTCGCGTTGATCACCTGGCGATAGAGCGTGGGCTCCGCCTCGTTCAGCAGCGCCTGCGTGACGAAGAGGCGCACCACGACGTCGCCGGTGTCGCCGGTCTCGAGCTGAAAGTATCCGTCCTCCGACCACGCCGCCCGCTGCTTCCAGTCGGCTTCGTGGACGAGCTCGCGCTTCGCCATGATCGCGCCACCATAAGCACGACCCAGTGCTGCGCCAGGGGCTCAGGTCACTTGGGGAGCTCGCCCTTGCAGCCGACGAGCGCCTGGAGCTTCGCGCCGGTGGCGGCGTTCGTCACGGTGCAGGTCGAGGGGCAGAGGATGATCTTCTTCGGCGTCGTCGGGTCGTCGTAATACCAAGCGTTCGGGATCGTCCCGCACTTGGACACGTCGGTCACCTGCGTCAGCTTCTGCGCGGGCTGGCCCGTGGGAGTGAACGTGACGGCGACCTTCGTCGGATCGGACTCTGCCGACGTCGGGTAGCCGAGCTCGCAGCCCAGCTTGTCGACGATGCCCTTCGCGATGTTGTTGAGGACGCCCGAGTAGTCCGTCTTGCAGACCTCGTCGATGATGCCGCCGGTGAGCTTCGAGAGGTTCTGGTACTGGACGCTCTTGCCGGCGGCGCCATTGCAGATGCCGTTCGACGGCACCGCGTCCGCGAACGGCTTGCTGATGATGCTGTGGAAGATGTAGTTGCGCTTCGCCACGGTGCCGAACATCCCGGCCGGTACCTTGGCGAGCAGCGCGGTGTCGAACGAGGTCTCCGAGATGTTCGACGTGTCGTCGGTCACCTCGACGAACACCTTCGTCGCGTCCAGGCGCAGGTACTTGTTCCACGCGAGCGCCGCATTGTTGCTGTCGTAGGTCGAGAGGATCAGCTGGAACGAGTCCGTGCTCTGCACGTCCTGGTTCACGTGATGGAAGATGGGCGGGTTGTCGGCGCAGTTCGCGCCCGCCAGCGGAGCCGGCACGCAGATCTGGTTCTGGCCTGCGTTGGTTCCCCGCTTCACGATGAACGTCACCGTGTAGTCGAGCCCGACGCCGCCGATCGCCGCCGCGAACGTGTTCACGTTCGTCCGGATCTGCGTCATCTCCTCGGTCATGCTGCCCGAGTCGTCGATGACGAAGATGATGTCGACCTTGGCCTTCGCGGTGTCGGCCGAGGTCGCCGCGCACGTCGCATCGCCGCTCGTTCCGCTCGCTCCGCTGGCGCCGCCGCTCGTCCCGAAGCCGCTCGAGCCGCTCGAGCCGCTCGTTCCGCTGGTTCCGCTTGCGCCGCTGGTCCCACTCGTTCCGCCGGTCGGCAAGCCGTCGTTGGGGTCACTGCTGCCACACGCGACGAAGGCGGTGAAGGCGGGAACCAGGACGAGAGCGGAGGCGGCGGCGCGAAGGGGGCTCATCTTGATGACACAATGACCGCCTCTTCGGCGATCCAGTCCAGGATCCGGATTGTTGCGCGATTTAGACTCTTACATCCGAGACGCCGTGCGACAGCCCCCCCGGGGCTTCGTCAGTCCACTTCGAGGACGACCTTCCCGAAGACCTTCCGGTCCTCGAGGAGGCGATGGGCCTCGACGGCGCTCCAGAGCGGAAGGACGCGATCGACGACCGGCCGCAGCTTGCCCGCCTCGACGTGGCGGAGGATGCCGAAGAGGTCGCCCTTCGGTCCCATCGTCGAGCCGAGGATCTCGACCTGACGGAAGAAGACGTGACGCAGATCGATGGCCGGGGAAAAGCCAGCGGTCGCTCCGCACGTGACGATGCGGCCGCCCCAGGCTGCGGCGAGGATGCTCTTCGCGAACACCTCGCCGCCGACGTGCTCGATGACGACGTCGACGCCCTTCTTGTCCGTCAGACGCTTGCACTCTGCAACGAAGTCCTGGGTCGTGTAGTTGATGACCTCGTCCGCGCCGAGCGCCTTCGCGCGCGCGGCCTTCTCGTCGGTGCTGGTCGTCGTGATCACGCGCGCGCCGAGCATCTTGGCAATCTGGATGGCGGCGCTCGAGACTCCGCTCCCGGCCGCCTGCACGAGGACGGTCTGACCGGCACGCACCCCGGCCTTCCGGACGACCATCTGCCAGGCCGTGAGAAAGCAGAGCGGGATCGCCGCGGCGTCGACGAACGAGAGACCCTTCGGCATCGGGAGGAGGTTCGCGTCGGGCACCACGATGTGGCGCGCGTAGCCGCCCTGCGTGTTCTCGCCCATGATCTTGTAACTGCGACAGAAGGTGTCCTCGCCGAGCAGACAGCGCTCGCACACGCCGCACGAGAGACCTGGGTTCACGACGATCCGGTCGCCGACCTTCACTCCTTTTGCGCCGGGGCCGAGGGCCTCGACCTCACCGACCACGTCGGCGCCAAGGCGATGCGGGAACTCGTAGCGGAAGTGGGGGAGCCCGCGTCGCGCCCAGAGGTCGATGTGGTTGAGCGCGACGGCTCGAACACGGATGCGCACCTCGCGGGGACCGGGCTCCGCGAGCTCGATCGTCGCTCGCTCGAGCACCTCGGGTCCGCCGGTCGCGCGCATCACCATCGCTTCGGTCTGCATGCGGACGACGCTAGCGCAACACGGTGCGCCGCGGGAGTCAGGTCAGGCGAGCATCTCGCGCGGCCGCGCGCCCGACGCGGGGAGCACGGCGTGCGACAACGCGAGCGTCATCACGAGGACGTTCCGATAGACCGCGTGGACGTCGTCGACGTCGACGTCGCGGGGCTCACGCCCCTCGCCGGACTGCTGACCGTCGCCCGGTTCGAGCGCCGCCTCGACGTGCTCGTTCACGAACGCGAGGACGCCGGGCTGCTCGATTGCCATGACGTCCTCGAGCTCGAGGGGCTCGTCGGCGTGCGTCGCGCGGAGCTCCTCCTCGAGGGTGAGGGCACTCTGCGCGGCCTCGAGGGCCTGCTCGTCGACCTCGCCGAGCCGTGCGGCGAACGCGCGCTCGAACGCGAGCCACACGGCGATGGTGAGGAAGTAGCCGAGCGCGAGGGCCGTCTCGTCGAGCGGCCGCGCGAGGATCTGTGCGGCCAGCTGCGCCAGGGCGGGCTGGGTCTGTTCGAAGCGGCTGAAGGCGTCGTCGAGATCCGACTTCGGCGACAGCCCATTCTCTGCGAGCTCGTCCTCGACCCGATCGAGGATCCCGCGGTCGACGACCGCGTACGGAGGAACAGGACGAATGGCCGCGCCGCGGACCCACATAGCGAAGAATTCTAGCACGCCGCAGCCCTCGTCCTCCCACGCCGGGCAGGCGCAGCGAGAAGGCCGTCAGGGGCGACGCGACGACCGAAGCGCGTGGAAGCTCCACGCGTACGCGAGCGCGAGCGCAACCCAGCTGAGCAGGATGCCGCGGCCGAGCGGGCTCCGGCCGATCGGCACCGTCCCGAAGCCGCCCTGATACTGCGCGAAGGACGCGCTCACCGAGAGTCGACGCGCGAACACCGCGCACACGATGACGATGACGGCGACGATCGCGGCGTTGAGCTGGAGGATCCGCGTGCCGCGCTTGGAGATGGCCCATGGCGTCGCGATCGCGAAGCCCAGCGGGACCTGCAGCGCCGCGCCGACCACCAGCAGCAGTTCCACGGCGGAGGGAACGCGGCCCGAGCGCACGAGATAGAGGTAGGCCCAATCGCCGTGCAACGCGACGAAGTACCCGACGACCGGAGCGAACACGATCGCTCCGAGCCCCAGCGTGACGAGGAAAGGTCGCGCGAGGAGGAGCGGGACCTCCGACCGCGCGAGCTCCGCCCGTGCCACCCACGCGAGCGTCATCCCGAGGACGAGGCCGACGAGGATCGCGAGCGGCAAGGGCATGGGCGCGCCGGCACGATAGCCAGTTTTTCCCGGGCGAGGCCAACCGGGTGTGCCGAGACCAACAATGGGCTAAAGGAACACTCGTGGATGAGACACGACTGAAGGACCTGCTGGGACGCGTGCAGGCTGGTAGCACGCCCATCGATGACGCATTCGCGGAGCTCCGGCAGCTTCCGTTCGCCGATCTCGGCTTCGCCATGGTCGATCACCATCGGGCGATCCGGCAGGGCGTGCCCGAGGTCATCCTCGGCGAAGGAAAGACGCCGGAACAGATCGTCGCGATCTCGCGTGAGCTCATGCGCATGGGGCAGAACGTCCTCGTCACGCGCATCGACGAGGACAAGGCCACCGTCCTCGTCCGCGACGTCGCCGGAACGAAGCATTCGGTGGCCGCACGGACCTGCACGATCGAGCAGTCGCCCATCCCGTCGCTCTCGGATGCGAAGGTCGCGCTCGTCAGCGCCGGCACGAGCGATCTCGGAGTCGCCGAGGAGTGTGCCGAGACCATGCGCATGCTCGGGGTCTCGTTCGAGCGCGTGTTCGACGTGGGCGTCTCCGGGATTCATCGCTTGCTGCACAAGCGGCCTCTCCTGGAGGAGGCCGGGGTCGTGATCGTGATCGCTGGGATGGAGGGCGCTCTCGCCAGCGTGGTCGGGGGATTGGTGGACGTGCCGGTGATCGCGGTGCCGACGTCGATCGGGTACGGCGCTGCGTTCCAGGGCGTCGCCGCGATGCTCGGGATGCTGACGAGCTGCGCGTCGGGGATCACGGTGTGCAACATCGACAATGGGTTCGGGGCGGCGTTCGCGGCGGCGAGGATTTTGAGGGCGAAGGGGCGGATCGCGAAGAAGGCAGGGGCGTGAAGGTGGCGGTGAAGAAGGCGAAGGCGGCGAAGGCGGCGCGCAAGACGAAGGCGCCGCCGAAGGCCAAGGCCAAGAGCGGGCATGGGCACGAGGGCGCTCACCAACACGCTCACGGTCACGCTCACGATCACGATCACGCTACCGATCATGGGCACGAGCACGGGGATGCGCACGGGGAGAGGGCGCGCGCGGACCTGGAGCGAGGTGCAGGGGAGGGAAAAATCCTCTTTCTGGATGCGCCGAGTGGGCTCGCGGGCGACATGATCATCGCCGCGCTCGTGGACCTCGGGGTGCCCGAGAGCGTCGTGATGGAGGCGGTGGAGAAGCTGCCGCTTCGAGGTTTCCATGTGCACTTCGGGGCACGCGTGAAGAGCGGGATCGTCGGGACATCGTTCGGCGTCCACGTCGACGGCAAGCAGCCCGAGCGAACCTACGGCGAGATCCGCGCGATGCTCGACGAGGCCGATCTGCCAAAGGCCGTTCGCGCCCGCGCGCACGCCACGTTCCGCCGCCTCGCCGAGTCCGAGGCCAAGGTTCATCGCATGCCGATCGACGACGTCCACTTCCACGAGGTCGGCGGTATCGACGCCATCGTCGACATCGTCGGCAGCGCTGCCGCGCTCGATCACCTCGGCGCCGAGCTCGTCGT
>JAYSXP010000506.1:0-3504 GCA_043717125.1 Polyangiaceae bacterium
CCGGCACGCCGCCCGCCCGGGTCGACGAGGACGACGTCGAGGTCGGCGCTGCCGTCCCACGTCGCGCTGACGACGACGTCGCCGTTCGCGACCTCTGTCTTCGCTGGGTCGACCTTAGCCGCGGCATTCGTCACGGCGATGCGCTGCGGCTCCTTCAGCGTCGCGAGCCAGCGGTCGGCCGAGCGGGCGCGACCGTTGCGGCGCTCGCAGGAGACGGCGCGCGCCATCGCGTCGGTGTCGGTCGGACGGAGCTCCGCGGCCGTGACCTGGAAGGCGCACGCCTCGCCGCGCCCGAGACGCTCGTAGCTACGTGCCACAGTGGTCGCGAGGAGAAAGGCGTCGTCGCGTGACATCGCGCTCGCGGCGAGCGCGCCGCCGAGGATGCGCAGCGACATCTCGCGATCGCCCCGCCGCGCCGCGAGGTCGGCGCGGCCGACGATGACATCCACGTCGAGCGGGTCGCGGACGGACCACTTCTCGAGTGTCTCGCCGAGCTCGTCGAGCTGGCCGCCGAGGGCCAGCAGCTTCGCGAGCTCCTTGTGTTTGCCGCGCTCGTCGGGTGCCGCTTCGACCGCGGCGCGTGCGAGAGCGATCTTCGCGGCCGGGACCGCCGGGGTCGGGTCAGACGAGATCGTCGCGTGACGCACGAAGATCTTCCGCATGAGCTGGCCAGGGCCGCGGCGGCGACCGAGGCTCGCCGAGAGCGCGTCGTCGAAATCCCGAGGACCAGCCTGCGCCGAAGGCGCTCCGTCGTCCGCACGCAAAACCTTCGCGGGCGGAGATGCCGGCGCGGCCATCGTGGCTGCGGGCTTCGCCGAAGGTCGGGACGCGCTCGCACCGCTGCCGGACCCCTCCGCCGAGGCGCGGCCGCCGCCGGCACCGAGGCCCGAGAGGCCGCGACCGCCCTTGTCCTTCTTTGCGTCTTCCTTGGTGTCCGCGAGCGCGTTCGACGAGACCTCGTCGGCACCAAACGGATCGCTCCTGTCGAGCGACTTGCCGCCCGCCGCGCCGAGCGCGCCGGAGAGACCGCCGAACCCCGCGCCTTGGCCGTTCGCCGGGGAGAGCGTCGCGACGAGCGAGGCCTGGGCGGTGGCCTCGCCCGTCCATTGCGGGCCGTGATCGGCGCGCTCGATGCCGAACGCCTTGAACATCGCTTCGCTCTCGAGGACGAGGAGCGACGTGAAGCGCGAGGGCACGGAGAAGCGGCGCGAGAGCGCGACGAGCTCGGATTTCTGGGCATCCGTGGCGTCGCGCTCACGATCGGCGATGCGAGCCGCGGCAAAGAGCCGAGGAACGAACGCGTTACCGGCCTCGCCGGTCGCCTTCACGTCGATCGGGTACTTCGCCTCGAACGGATCGCCGCCGACCTTGCCGCGCAGGATGATGTCGCCCTTCACGGAGTCGCCCGACAGACGCGCCGTCACGATGGTCTCGGAGCCGGCGCGAAGCGGTGCGAGCGACGCGGGAGCGACGTCACGCAAGCCGGCCGGAAGCACGACCTCGACATCGCGGAGCGTCGTTCCATAGGTCGCGTTTAGGATCTCGAGCGCGGTCGCCTCGAGGCGCTGGCCAGGCTGGTACGGGACGACGACCCCGCCGCCGCCGCGTGCGATCTCGCCGAGCAGGGTCACGTCGGCGTCGGCGCCGATCGGCACGGTGACGACCTCGGCGCGGACTTCGTTCATGGCCTCGCCGACCTCGGTGGCGATCCTGCCGTTCGAGCGGTAGCCCGCTGTCGCTACACCGTCGCTAAGGAGGACGACGCGCAGGTCTCGGTCCTTGTCGTGGCCCGTCGCCTGCGCCGCCGCGCGCACCGCGCCCACGAGGTCGCTCGCGCCGTCAGGGGTATGGTTCGCGAGGAAGGCATCGACGTCATGGGCGGCCGGGGCGCCCGGCGCCACGAAGCCGCCAGGCATCGCCTTGCACGTGACGTCGCAGGCGAGCACGGTCAGACGATCGCGCCGATCCATCTCCTGCGCGACCTGAACGGCGAGGCGTTTCGCACGGGCAAACCGCTCGCCGAACATCGCACGACCGGAGTCGATGACGACGACCTGATCGCGCGGCTTCGTGTCCGTCCACTTGGGTAGCTTCGGACGAAGCGCGATCGCGACGAACGGGTCGTTACCGATCGTGTCGGCCTCCTTCTTCGGGGCGTTCGCGCCTGTCGGAGCGCTCGTCTGGACGACGGGCGGCGGCGTGTAGGCCCAGACCGAAGCGTCGGTTGCACGGTCGTCGAGGCCGTACTCGATCGCGAGGTCCCCAGAGGGCGTGAACGCGGTCATGCTGCCCGTAAGACGTTCGGCCGGACCTTCGCTCTTCTTCACGAGCTCGTAGCCTCGCGCGCGCACGCCAGTCTTGGCGTCGTGGCCGAGGACCTGAGCGTCCACCGAGAACGTGTCGATCGTGAGCTTGCTCGAGGTTCCTTGGGGCAGCGGGTACACGTAGCGGCGCACGCCGGAGAGAGGAGCGACCGTCTCCGTGTAGGCAATGACCACACGCCGCGAGCCCTTCTTGGGGATCGGGAAGATCTTCAGCTCGAATCGACCGCCGCGTGCCCACTCGAGGAGCGCGGGGTCATGCCACGGGCCGGGAACCCACACGAGCTCCTCCTTCGGCTTCGGCTGCTGTGGCGCGGCGTTCTGGATCGCCCCGCGCCAGATCGCGGCGGCCTTCGCCTTGTCGATGAACTCGCCATCGACGAGCTTGCCGTCGACCTCGAGCGCGAGACGCTCGATCTGCGCGCCGTGCGGCAAGGGAAAGCGGTAGATGCCTTCGAGCTCGTCGTTCGTTTCGTTCGAGAACTCCTCGTCGATCTCGGTACGTGCGACGTTGCCCGCGATGCGGACCTTCACGCCGTGCTTCGCGAGATGGACCGCGTGGTCCTTCTCGTCGGTGCGCCCGGGCCTGCGCGCACGGAGCTCACCGAGGCCGCTCGCCGGTGACTCGGTGTCCTCGTTGTGCGTGGCGATGAGCTGCTCGCCGAATGCCGCGCGCTGCGCGAGATCGTTCGCCGGCGCGACGTCGATGCGACCGTCCTTGGAGACGACCCCCTCCTGTCCCGCGGAGACGTGCTGCGGGGCTCCCGAGGAGCTGGCAACCTCGACCTCGCCGCGGAGAACCTCGACGTTCATGCGGTCGCTGGCGGCAGTGACCGCGAGCTTCGTGCCGAGGACACGGACCTCTCCCGTGGGCGTCTTGATGATCGCGCCAGGCGCCGCGTCGACGTGCGCGACGTCCGCGATGAGCGCGCCGTCCGTGAGCGTAACGGTGCGCGGAGCACTGTCGAACGTCAGGTCTGTCGCGCGATCGAGGACGATGAAGCTGCCGTCGTCGAGCTCGATGCGGGCGCGCGTGCGGCCGTCGGTCGAAAGGCGCATGCCCGCCTTGATCTCGGACCCATCACCGAGCTCCGCCTTGCCGTAGGGCGTCGTCACGGAGAGGCCGCCGGACTTGTCGGCGCCGCTGCGCGCAACGGCTGTGACCTTGCCGTGCCACGCGCGC
>JAYSXP010000507.1:0-10178 GCA_043717125.1 Polyangiaceae bacterium
AGAGCTCCGCGCCGGGCCTCGGCGACCTTCGCGAGGCTGCCGCCCGGCGCGGCGGCGTCGAGGCACCAGACCGCGGCGTAGATGACGTCGGTGTCGACCATCAGCAGCGCGGTCTGCTCCTGCTGCCCTTTTTCGTCGCCGAAGGTGATGGGAGCGACGACGCCCGCCGCGAAGAGCGACGCAATGGTCGTGCCGGCCTCTTTTCTTGCGGCGAGAAGCGTCTGCCGCTCATGCCGACTGACCTCGATGTAGGCGAAAACCGTGACCACCAAGAGCACCAAGACCGTTGCCCCAGCAATCTTGGTCCCCACCGAGCGGACGCGCAGACCGAGAAGCGAACGCAAAGCCATGCGTCGTAAACGGCCGCCGCGCGACGACCTTCAGGACGAAGGACCGCCGGGTCGACATCGAGTGTTCGAGGGCGCGCATGGTGAGCGGGAGAGGTGCGCTCGCGGACACCTGGCAGAAGCCCGTCCTCTTCACCGAGATCAGCTACGCGACGCGCAAGGACCCGGCGATTCGCCCCTGGGAGTGGCCCGACGCGATGACCAACGTGCACGTCGACGAGGTCGCGCAGGCAGGCGCTACCGCGCGCTCATCGCGCCGCTCCTCGACGAGGGCTGGACGCCGGGGGCGTTCGACGGCACCGTGATCCACAGCGAGCGTGTGGTTTTGATGCGCTCGCCACGAGTTCGTCAGAATTCCGCGGAACAAAGCGCGCGCCGACACGCCGGCACCAAGCCGCTCTATTACGGCGAGCTGCCGGGCGGCGGCCTGGCGTTCGCGTCCGAGCTCGCCTCTCCGGCGAGCGCTGTCATGTGCTCGCCGACCGACAACCGCCCGCCCTCGTCCAGCAACAGCGGAATCTCGGCCACCTCATGCTTCGACCCCCGAGGCGCCAGGCGTTGCTGCGCGGAGCACGCGCTCCCGTCTGGTTCGGGAACACGCCGCGGCTCCCTCCCGCGATCACTCTTCCGGAAAGAGCGCGGCGATGTCTGCGAGCCGGTACCGGGTGGCGAGCTCGCGAGGGGTGTGCCCGTGCTCGAACGCAGGCAGAACCGGCGACTCGTGCTTGAAGAGATGCAGCGGCAATGGGAGCGAGCGCTGCATCCGTGCCCCGCGTTCGATGAGGAGCGGGACCAGGCGCTTCGCATCAGGCGCCATGACGGCGAAATGCAGCGGCGTCAGGCCGTGCGCCGGCGTGACGTAGTTCACGTCCGCGCCGCGACGAAGGAGTATCTCCACGTTCGCGTATGGCGCATCCCAGAGTGCCTCGCAGAGCAAGGAGTACTCCGGCACGCCATGGAGTCGTCCTCTGCTCTTCAAGATCAACGCGTTCACGTCGAGTCCGTGGTCGATCAGCAACTCCAGCGAGCGCGCCGCCGCATGCCTTGCCGCCGTCGTCGTGTCGGGATGTGCCGGAGGGATGTGAGCGCCGCGCGCCAGAACAGCGGCGATGGACCGATGGGAATCCTCGGTAGGCTCACCCATCCGAGCGAGGATGGCGTCGATGACGGTGGGATCGTTGGGATTCGCTCGAGCGTCGAGAAGCGCGTCGACGACGCCCGCGGTTCCGGAGCGGCACGGTCCGCGGAGCGCGTGCGCGAGCGGCGTCAGGTTGCGTGTTCGTCGTTCGAACATCGCGTTGGGGTTTGCGCCGTCCGTGAGAGCTCGTTCGACGGTTGCGCGGCTGGACCGCTCGACCCCTTCGATGAGCTGCTCGAGCGCGTTCTCTACCGGCTCGAGCGGCCTCGCGGGGCTCGGCGGCCGTGTCGACTCGATGATCTGGAGACCACCGAGCAACGTCGAGAGACGGACCGTGCCGTAAAATACTCCGTCGTGGAAGTCGTAGACCTGGAGCGACGGATCAGTGGCGCCTTCGCCGTTCTTCATCAACAGGTAGTAGCAATCGTTGAACTGAGCGACCTTGTGGAACCGTGCCAACCGCTCGTCGTCGGGATCCGCGTCGCTCAAAGGATCGAACGAAACGTGTCGGTACTCCGAGCTCGGTGGGCGCGACTCGAAGTCATGCGCGGGCCAGCGTGCGAGTCCGAACAACGCGGGAGCGGCGAGGTAGGGCGCGTTCTCAGGAAGGATGACGCCGAGTCTCCGCAGGTGCTCGAGGATGTGTGGCTCCAGTGGCTTTCCCTTCACCAACGTGCGCAGCGAAGGCGGCGACATCTTGAAGACGGCGGCGGGCTGCACCTTGGCGAACCGGTCGAGGGCCACCATCGCGGCCGCGTCGAACTTGTTGCCTGACAACGTGAGCTCCCGGAGCGTCGCGCATCGAGCGAGTGACGCGGGCATCTCCGCGAGCTCGCAGTTCGCGAGGTTGAGCCATTCGAGCTCCCGGAGATCGCCGAGCACGTCGGGCAGCGCGACGATCGGGTTCTTGCTCAGGTTCACGTTGGAGAGCGCGGTGCATGCGCCAAGTGAGTCAGGAACGTGCGTGACGCCGCTGTTCTCGAGGTTCAGAGTTTCGAGCCGCGTGAGCGCACCGAGGGACTCCGGCAGCGCTCCGAGCCGTGGAGCTGATTTCAATTTGCCGGTGATCGAGATCTCTTGCAGCGACGGAACGGTGCAGAGCGACGACGGAAATCTCTCGATCGCGGGGCCTTGCCACTCGAAGGCTCGAAGCTTTGTCAGCGCCGACAGATCGTCGGGAAGTTCCGAGATCTCGGGGCCAAGTTGCAGCGTTCGCAACTGCGTCATCGATGACACGCTGGCGGGGAGCGCGACCGGGCGCACCTTCGTCGCGTGGCAGTCATAGAGTGACAGTCTCTCGAGGTTCGGGCGCGTGAAGAGCGAGGGCGGCAGCGCGCGGAGCTTGCAGCGATCGAGCTCGATGTCACGCAACTGCGTGAGCGGTGCGAGGACCGCGTCATCGAGGGTCGCGAGGTTGGTGCGTGAGAGCACCAGGGTTCGCAGCGTCGTGACTTTGGCGAGGGAGGCGGGCAGTGCAGTAATTCCGCAGTCCTTGAGGTCCAACGTCTCGAGCGATCGGAGGCCCGAGAGATCCTTCGGCAGCTTCTTGAGCGCGGGTAGTCCCTGAACCTTCAGCGACTTGAGCGAGGCAAGAGTCGTGAGCTCGTTGGGAAGTGACTTGAGCGGGCTCTTCCACGTGGAAGAATATCCGGAGACGGCGAGAGCCTCGAGGCCGCCCATGGCGCCGAGTTGCGCACCGTCGAGCGACTCGAGATTGGCGTCGAGTAGCAACGCGCGCAACGAGGCGTGCGACTCGGTCAGGTCCGGCAACCGTGTGAAGCGATTGCCGCCGAGTCTGAGTTCGCGGAGCCCGTGAAGCGAGGAGAAGGCCTTTGGCTGATCGTCGATGTCGTTGTCCGAGAGATCCAGGTGTTCGAGCGCGCGAAGTCGGCGCACCATAGGTGGCACCGCACCGAGCTTGCACTTCGAGAGGCGCAGCCAGGTCAGCGTGGAGACGAGCTCACCAGGTTCATCCGGCAGCCTGACGTCCTCCGCCGCGTAGAGGGAGAGGCTCTTGAGTCGGGTGCGCGCAAGGGCGTCGAGGGATTCGGACGCTGGGAGGCACGAGTGACTCAGGGACGAGAGATGAAGAGCCTCGAGTGCCGGAAGCAAAGCGAGGACGGCGGGGGCGCCGCTTATCGAGGTGCCGTCCAGCCAGAGGGTGCGCAGCGCTGCGAAGCCCGAGAACCATGGAGGAAGCATCGTCCGCGCAGCGAGATTCACGTGAAGCGTCTGGAGCGTCAGTCGGACGAGCTCCGGCGGAAGGTCGGTGAACCGATTCCTCAGCGTGAGCTCTTCGAGATCCGTCAGCAAAAAGAGCTCCGAACCGAGCAGGGAGCCTGGCACCGACTGTAGAGCGTTGCCGAGAAGGAGCGTGAGCGACCGGAGCTGCTGGATCGCACCTAGCCCTGCGAGGTTCGGCAGATTTTGCTCGATGAGGACCAACTCGCGCAGCGCGGGCATCTGACCGAGGACGGGAGGGACTCTCACGAACCGGTTGCGTTCGAGCGTTACCTTCGCGAGCTTCGGCATCGACGCCAGCGCCTCGGGAAGGGAATCGATCTGCGTCCCGCAGAGCGTGAGTGATTCGAGGTTCGGCAGCGAGAGGACCTCGTCGGGAAAGTGCCCGAACGGCAACGAGAGCCTCAGGTCGACGACGCGCTCGGGCTCCAGCATTGCGATCGCAAGGCTCGAGGTCCAGACACCTCCGCATGGGTTCAGACCGGACGTCATGGGCCCTCGTGGCACACCGTGGCGTACGGCTCCGACGTTCGAGAGGCCCGCGAACGGTGCGTCGTGGCACGTGGCGCCCGCGTTCGAGGGCACGGAGACTCGTTTCGCCCGACTTTCACGAGCAAAACGGACGGAACGAACCATGCGATTTCCGGCGCCTCCACGGTACGGCGGATTTCGAGCGCGACGCGCGCGACGTCGAGCGTATGGACGTGGCGGAGTTCCGGAACGTTGTGAAGAGGGGATGTGCTCATCGGGCGAATCTTACCGCCGCGATGGCACTCCGGCATGGCGGGATCGTGAGGCTCGCCGACAGGGCCTTCGGGGAAGCGCACCTGGCGGGCGCGTCGCACAATCTGCATACCGCTTGGAGCGACACTGGCGTTCATCGTCGGCGCAGGCCTGGCTTGGACCTGCTGGACCGTCGCGTTTCGACGCAAGACCGTCGCAATCGGTGCTGATGGACTCGTTCTCTCGCAGATGGGGCGTCGGAGTCGCTTCGTTCCTTACGACGACATTCGAGATATCTCCGTAGCGACGTTCGCGCCGGCGCGGAGGGTTCTGCGCGTAACACTCCGAGATGCGTCCGCAGTCACGCTGAACACGCGAGAGCTGGCGACGCTTCTCCTGCGCTTGCGTGCGGCAATCGAGGTCCATCGGCGCTTTGGGGCAACGACCGATGTCGGCGCGCGGATTCGCGAGGGCGGTCGCTCGGACGACGCATGGATTGCCGACCTCGCCGCAATGCGAAATAGGGGCTCGGAATACCGGGTTGGCGCGCTCCCGGGCGACGACCTTTGGAGGATCATGGAGAATCCCGCGCTTCCGAAGACGCCCGTGCAGCGGCCGCGGCGCTGCTCCGAGAGCGGGACACCGATGCGCTGCGGGGCGAGAGACGAACGCGCGCGATCCGCGGAGCCGCGAAGGTCGCTTCGACCACGCGGCTCGCAATGTGGTCTACCGCGCTCGTCGGCATGCATCGATCACGCCGGTGAAGATCGTGACGGATACCCGTTCCGGGAAGTTGGTCGCGGAGGCCATGTCGTGCGTGCGCGACGACGCGTCCGCCTTCGTCGTGGAGGAGCACGCCGTCGTCGTCGAAGGCACGGAAGATGGAGCGAATCACGGTGACGATGCAGCGTCCGCCGCGCGAGACGCGGCTCCTCGTGATGGCCGGCAGGCACGAGGTGATGAGGGCGATCCTGGGCCCGACGACGGCGAGCCACCCGCGGGCGGCGGCGACGCTGCTCGAGGGCCTCGCGCTCTGGCACCAGCAGGCGCCGTCTGTTGTGTGTTGTGTGCGGACGTCGAGGCGTGTTCGTCCGCGACCCGGATGATCGACGGGCTTGGAAACTTCGGTGATACCGAGAGCACCGTCGCGCCTCCCTTCGATGGAGGCTCGACTATTTCTGTAACGAAGTGACTCCGCGCCGTACGACATGCGTTCATCTTCCTAAGGAGATTGCGCCCTCATGCATAAATCACTTGGTCTTTCTCTCGTCATTTGCGGCACGATCGCTGCGACTGCCTGCACCGTCACGCCGTCGAAGGACGCGCCGGCAGATGCCGGGGTCGCCACACCGGACGCGGGCGAACCGGACTCCGCGACGGTCGACGACGGAGGCGCCACCGGACCCCTCCCGTTCAGGCCGTCCAATGTGGATCTGAGCGGCATCGACGTCTCCAAGCTCGGCGCCTTCGTCGTCGACGGGGACGCGTGCACCATCAGCACGGACTCGAGCCTCGCGTCGTGCGGCGAGGGTGCCGGCGACATTCTCGCCTTCAAGATCGCGACGCAAAGCGACGGAAGCAAGGTCGCGGTTTACGCCGCGAGGTCGATGACCATCCAGGCGGGCATGAATTTGACGGTGACCGGAGCGCTTCCCTTCGTGTTCATCGCGCTCGACACGATCACGATCGCAGGCACCTTGAACGCCAACGCGAAGAACGACGTCGGGACCGCCGGTGGTCCGTCGCTGGAGAGCAATCGCACCAAGGGAGCGGGGCCTGGAGGTGGCGGTTCGGGAACGGCGACTGCGGCGGGCGGCGGCGGTTCTCATTGCGGGAGCGGTGGCGCAGGCGCCGCCGAGAGCGGCGCTGCATCGGCCGTCAGTCCGGCCTACGGCAAGCCGGAGATCTCGCCGCTCGTCGGAGGATCATCGGGAGGCGGGGGCGACGTCGGCTCGGCAGGTAGCGGAGGCGGCGCCATCCAGCTCGTCGCCGGCGCGTCCATCACGCTCGCCGCGGGCAGCTCGATTCAAGTCGGTGGTGGCGGCGGAGGCTTCGGCGGGATCAGCGGACAGGAGGCCAACGGCGGCGGGAGCGGCGGCTCCGTCTTGCTCGAGTCTCTCGCGGTGACGGTCGCCGGAACGCTGGCCGCGAATGGCGGCGGTGGTGGTGCGGGGACCTCGGCGGACGTCGGCGCTGCGCCGCCGCTGGATCCCGGTGGCGCCGACGCGACGCCGAACGCGACGGCGGCGGCGGGCGGCAAAGCGGGCGTTGGACCTTCCTCCGGCGGAAACGGGAGTGCAGGGGCCTCCATCAACGGGACGGCGGGCTCGTTCTCGGCAGGCAACAGCGGCGGCGGCGGCGGCGGCGGCGCGGGAAGGATTCGCATCCACACGAAATCCGGAGTCGCGTCGGTCACGGCTGCCAGCATCTCGCCGTCTCTGGCGACGACGTGCACGACCCAAGGCACAGTCCACGCCCTGTAGAGGTCGCGAGTGGCCCGGCTATTTCTGTAACGAAAGGCCTGGCCGCTGTACATCGGTGCGGAGGTAACGCCATGGCCGTCACGAATTCAGGATCCGGAACCAACGTCCACGAAATCTCGGCGGGCATTTTTCGCATCAGCACGCCGATCCCGCCGAGTCAGATGCCAGGCGGGTTCACGTTCAACCAGTTCCTGGTCGTCGACCAAGAGCCCCTCCTCTTCCATACGGGACCGCGACGGATGTTCCCGCTCGTGAGGGAGGCCGTCGCTCACGTCCTCGGGGATGTCGCCAAGCTCCGCTATGTCGGCTTCTCCCATGTCGAGTCCGACGAGTGCGGCTCGCTCAACGAGTGGCTCGCCATCGCGCCGCGCGCCGAGGCGGTGTGCAGCAAGGTCGCAGAGATGGTCCAGATGAACGATCTCGCAGATCGCCCCCCGCATTCGCTCGCTGACGGCGAGGAGCTCTCGCTCGGTGAAAAGAGCGTGCGATGGCTCGATGCCCCGAACCTCCCGCACAACTGGGAGTGCGGCTACCTCTTCGAGAGCAAGACCAAGACGCTCCTGTGCGGCGATCTCTTCACGCACGGCGGCGCCGACGGGCCGCCGCTCACCGAATCCGAGGTCCTCTCGCCGGCCGAGGCGATGCGGAAGGCCATGCCGATGGGCTCGGTCGCCATCGAGGCGACGCATACGCGAATGATTCTCGAGAAGCTCGCTTCGACCGAGCCGACGACGCTCGCGCTGATGCACGGCAGCTCTTACCGCGGCAATGGCCATGCCCTGCTCCGGGGACTCGCGGACGCGCTCGGCGTCTAGCGCCCCGCACGCATGCTACCCTCGCGGCTCGATGGACGACGCCGCACAGAACGCCGAGCTCGTGCGATGCATCGCGGCGGGCGAGACGAACGCGCGAGAGGCCGAGGCGGCATTGTGCAGCCGGTTTGCCCATCGCGCGCAGCTGTACGGCCGAAAACACCTCCGCGATGAAGACCGCGCCCGCGACCTGGCACAGGCGGTGATGCTCGCGGTGCTCGAAGCCGTACGCGCCGGCCGCGTGGAGGATCCGATGCGTGTCGATCGCTTCGTGCTCGGGACGTGCAGGAACGTCGCGCTTCGCATGCGCGAGGTCGACGCGCGCGCGCAGCCGACCGACATGGCCGAGCTCGACGTGATGTCGTTCGTGCCTGAACCGAAAACGATGGATGTCGGCGCGCTCGTACGCTGCCTCCACGATCTCGACGAGCGTGGGCGAGGCGTCGTGCATCTCTCTTTCACCGAGGGAAAAGCGGCCGAGGAGATCGCGGTGGCGCTCGAGACCACCGCCGGAAACGTTCGCGTGCTTCGCCATCGTGCCGTTGCCCAGCTCCGCCGCTGCATGGACGCCCGCAGAGAGGTCGCCCGATGAGCGGGACCTGCGGCACGATCTCCGAAGAAGAGCTCGTCACGTACTGGGCCGGCGCGCTCGAGGACGCCGACGTCGATCGTCTCGATGAGCACCTGATGGGTTGCCCCTCGTGTACCGAGGCGTCAGCACGCGTCTACGCGCTCACCGAGGCGCTCCGGGCGCTGATCCCGCCGTTCGTGGACCATGCGAGGCTCGCTTCGCTGCGCGCGCGCGGCCACCGGATCCGCGAGAACCCGATCCAGCCCGACGAGCGCCGGACCGTTGTCTTCGGTGCAGATACCGATGTCCTCGTCCACAAGCTTGCGGGGCTCGACCTCACGAAAGCTGCGAGTGTTCGCGTCGTCATCACCGTCGAAGATACCGGCCACGTGCTGCTCGACGAGGAGAGCGTGCCGTTCGATCGCGACTCGGGTGAGGTGCTGATCGCGTGCCAGCCCCACTTCGCCGCGTTCCCGCCGAACATCGTCGCGGAGGTGCGCGCGCGCGATGTCAGCGGCGCCGAGCGGCTCGCGCGCTATCCGATTCCGCATGTCTTCGAAGCCCGCGCGCTCTAGCTCGTGAGCGAGCATCGGCCAGTACCGACGCGTTCGTCGAGGTAGGTTCTCGTCATGCCCGACGTGACCCATCAGCGACGCCGGGATGATCCCCGCGCCGCGACGGAGCAAGCCGAAGGCGCCGCTTCTGGCGCACGCGCTGATCGAGTTTGCGCCCTTGGTCGCCGTTTTGAGGATGCGATCGCTGAGCTCGAGAAGCTCGGCAAGCTCTTTGTCGGCGCCTGAGGCTATGGCGCGCAAGCGTGCGACAGTGCCATGATTCGAGGCGTGACTCCCGCGAAGGTTCCCGCCATCAAGGGGCTCGTACTTCGTGAGTTCATACGCTGGTACGAAGCGACCCGCGGTCGCGAGGTCGCGCTGCGCGCGCGTGACGCGTTGCCGCTCGAGCTCCGCGCGCATCTCGATCCGGAGCGCGAGCTGTTCGGTCTGCTCGCGGGGTCGTGGTATCCGGCGAGCGTCGCGTCTGGACTGCTGGAGTCGATCACGTCGGGGCTCGGTCCGCTGCAGCGGACCGCGATGCTGCGCGAGGGGATCGAGCACGCCGTCGGGACCACGCTCACGGGCGTCTACCGGGTGCTCTTCAAGACGCTCGTCACCCCGGAGCGTCACGCGAAGTACGCGCAGAAGATCTGGGACAACTACTACAACACCGGCATCGTGCAGGGCGCCATGCTCGCGGACAACCGCTCCGAGCAGTGGGTGAAGGACTGGCCCGGGCATCATCCCGTCCTGTGCGAGCTGTCCATCTGGTCGCTCACCGTGTTTCACCAGCACATGGGCTGCACGAACGTGAAGGTCAATCGTTCGCGATGCGTGCTCGACGGACAGCACTCCACGCGCGGCGGCGTGCGCCGGCCGTCGTCGACGCAGATGCGCGCGGTGGGGGCGATGATGGGTGAGGGTCAGCCCGCGCAGATCCCCCCTCTCGCGCCCGTCGAGAGCCACGGCGAGGCGTGCAGATTCCTCATCCAGTGGGACAGCTGCTGACGCCGCGAGGGACGTTGGTAGTACGCCGTTCGCCTCGAAGCGAAAGGTGAGGCCATCTTCTTCCTCGCAGAGACGGCGCACGAAGGTGGCGTCGCTCTCCTCGAATTGCACGAGGTACTCACGCGGCGCGTGCGTCTCGCGCGTGCGCCGCCCGAGCGTTCCAAGCTCGAGCTTCGAGCGGACGGCAAGGCGGTCGTTGCGGCCCGCGGTCGGATTCGTCGTCGCGACGACCGAGAAGCGGGTGATGACTCCAGCCACAGTGCGCCTGCCGTGCTCGTTCTCGATGCGGATGGAGCAGGGG
>JAYSXP010000508.1:0-10175 GCA_043717125.1 Polyangiaceae bacterium
CGTCCGCCTCGGAGCTGCAGGCAGCCACCGCTGCGAGCGAGAGCACGAACGAGAGAGCCATCACGGATTTGTCGGGGGGCATGTTCATCCTCGATTGGAGACGGCTCACGGCTTCGACCACGCTTCGACCGCCGTGCGCTGCGCGTCGGTCAGGGCGAGTCCCGAGCTCGGGGGCGGCATCTGCGCAGGCGTCGCCGCGTTGGTGACGACGCGGCGATAGATGCTCGGCTTCCGAGCGCTCCACGCCGAATACGTCGACAGATCGATCCGCGACGAGTCGAGACCGCTCCCGGATGGGCTGTGACACTTGCTGCAGACCGCCGCGTGCACCGGCTCGACGGTAGAGGTCCACGTCGCCTCGTCCGGACCCATCGCCCCGGCTCCACTGCCGAGACGAAGGAGCTGCCCGTTCGACATCACCCAGACGTCTCCCGAGGCCGAGCCCGCGAGCCTCGCGTCCGGCGCGAGCGTTCCGCCGGTCGCGAGCGCGACTTGCCCCTCGTGCCAGCGACCGAGATCGCCGTCGACGATGAACCACACGTTCGATCCCGCTCCCACGAGCCCATGAATCGTGCGCACTCCGGCGTCGTAGACCTTGGCCACCGAGCCTCCGTTCACCCGGTAGAGGGCGTGGGCCGTGGCGGCCATGAGAACGCCGGCGCCGTCGAAGGCAACGAGCTCGACGCCAGCCAGCGCAACCTCGCTCTGCTTGTCACCCGTGAAGAGCCGCACCGCTCCGCCGTCGGCGAGGGCGACGAGGTCGCCATTCGCGGCGACGGCACGCGCCGGCGTCTTGTAGCGAGCGACGTGCGCCCCGTCGGTCATCGCGAGGCCGCCGTTCACGAGGAATGCGACGCGACTCGACGCGGCGACGACGCTCTGGACGTCGTCGGTCGCGAGCCCGTAGCGCGCGCTCACGTCGTCGGGCGCCCCGTTGACCGGCACGCGCAGAACGTGGCCGTGCGAGTCGACGCCCACGATCCAGGTCGAGAGACCGTCGGCGGACGGGGCAGCGACGGCCGAGCGCCAGTCCGTCACCGTGCCGTCGGAGCTGACGACGACGCCGGACGTGAGCTCCTGCACGCCCTTGGAGCCGAAGACGAACACGGACATGTCGCTCTCCGCGACCGCCTGCACCGTCCCCACGTCGACGCTCGACGGGTTCCACGCCACGGTCGTCAAGGCCAGCGGCACCGGAGGTTGGGCGCCCGCGGACGGGCCGTCTTCCGGAGTGCTCCAGCATGCCGCGCCCGACGCGGCGACCGCGACGAGCACCGACGCGAGTGTGGCTCTCGTGATCGTCACTGCCACCGGACCGGGTAGACCATGCTCTGCGCGGTCCAGGTGACGCCGCCGTCGGGCGTCGGGTACTCGCTCTCCGTTCCCCAGAGGTAGCTGGCGTCCGGAACCAAACCGCCGTCGGCCTTGCTCGTGTTGAAGCCGCCGTCGAAGACGTCGCTCGAGGTCATGCCGAGCGGCGCGACCCAGAGCGGGTCCGCGACGGAGGCACGCGGCGGGTAGATGGCGGCGCGTTCGCGGGTGCCGAGGAGAGGAGCCGTGAACGTGAAGGTCGTCGGCAGCGTGGTGGCGCCCCGCGGCTGCATCGCGGCATAGCCGTCGTACGCGATCTCCGCGGCGTTGAGCTCGCGGTCGGCGGCGACGGTGAAGGCCGACGAGAGCGAGCGGCGAACGGCCTGGTAGCTCTCCGGATCGGAGCGGTCGGTGTCGTTCAGGGCGTAGAACGTGGGGTGAAGGATCTCGATGCGATAGGTGCCGGCGGCCACGACGAGATCGAATTTTCCGTCCGCGCCGCTCGTCGCGCGGTCTGCGAACATGTGGTGTGACGCCTTCTCGTTGCGCTCGATCTGCACGAGGAATCCCGCGATCGCGCCACCATGCGAGTGCACTGCGCCGCGCACGTGAAACAAGGGCGCGCGAGCGGACTGCGGGACGGTGAGGTCGGAGCACGGGTTGGCGGCCTCGGTCGTGTACGTCGGCGCCGCAGCGGGACACGCAACGAACGCCGCGTCCGTCGGGTCGAGCGCGACGTGGGCATAGGTCGCGGCCTTGGCGGTGGCGGCCGCGACGTCGCCGGTCGCACGGAAGAGATAGGGGTAGTGCCCAGCCGCCAGGGCCAGGGCAGTGCCCGTGAAGGTTCCGGTCCCGTCGTCGCTCAGCGTGACGAACGCCTGCTTCCAATCGCTCGAGAGTCCGAAGCCGCCAAGGACCTCGACCGACTTCACGCCCTTCCACGACGGGCGGTACGAGAATGTGACCGGCTGCGACGCCGCATCGATGGGTGGTGGCGTGCCGGTATCGCCGGTATCGCCGGACGTCGACGTCGGCGCGGGAGCCGCGTCGGGAGCCGCGCCGGACGGGGCGAGGTCAGTCACTCCTTCGCTGGAGCACGCGACGGCGATCGCGAAGCTCCCAGCTCCGAGCGCGAGAAGAAGGCCACGAATGCGAAGGGCGGAGGGGGCCATGAAGACCCATCAGCAAGAGCCGTGCACACCTCGAGGCGCGCGCCGCGCGGACCTCGCTCACCCTGTTTTGCCGAATTTGACGCTTTTTCGACGCGTCGCGATCGCGCGTGGTCCGCACGAATCCGTGACCTGTCCCAGGACATGTCACGGACGGGAACCTCTCCGCCCGACGGCGATGTGCACCGTCCCCCGTGGTCGCCCAGTCAGGGCCACGCGGCGCGGGCGTTCTCCCCTATGATGCCGGCGGATGACTCGGGTGAGGCTCGCGCAGCTCGTGCTCGCCCTTGCCTTGTCGCTGGGTGTCTTGCCGGTGGCCCACGCGCAGCCCGCAGTTCCGACCCCGGCCCCGACCCCGGCGAAGCCGCCGACCCCCGCGTCCCCGCGTCTTCGCGCCGTGGCGGACGAGGATGTCACCGTCCTCACTCCTCCGCCCGCCGCGAGCGTGACGTCGTCCGCGCCCGACCTCGCCGCTCCGCCCGACCTCACGGCCGTCCTCGACCTCCCGCTCGTCGCGGTCGACGTCGTGGTCGACGACGACCGCTGGCCCGACGTGCGCGCGCCGGTGATCGCCTCGATGCGCCCCGGCGATCGCGTCACGCCGATCCTCGTCCGCAAGGCGATCGCCGAAGCGCTCGCGAGCGGACACTTCGCCGACGCGCACGTCGAGCTCGTGAAGGACGGCGCCGGAGCGCGCGCCACTCTCCACGTGATGCCGCGCAAGGTGATAGCGTCCGTCACGCTCGAGCTCCACGGCGCTCCGGTCGACGGTGACCAGCTGCTTCGCGACGCCGACCTGGTCGCCGAGGGCGAGATCGTGGGGCGCGACGTCCCGCGCCATCGCGCCCGCATCGAAGCGACGCTCCAGCGTCGAGGCTTCCCGTCTCCCACCGTCACGATCACGACGCGCGGCGCCGACGACCCGCTTCGTGACGTCGTCATCGTCGACGTCGTCGCCGGCGCGCCGCGTCGCATCGAGCGCCGCGTCGTCTATCCGTTCCGGGGCACGCAGGCTCAGACGGACGACGCCGAGCGGACCTACGGCGTGAAGCCGGGTGAGCGCGCCGATGAGGGGGTCCTCGACGCTGCCGATGCCGTGCTGCAGACGCGCCTGCGCGGTCGCGGCTGGTACCGCGCCGACGTCTCTCACGACGTCGTGCTCCACAAGGGCCTCGTCGTGCTGCGCGTGCGCATCGACTTCGGCACACACTACGAGACGCGTTACGACGGCAACGACCACTACGACAAGACGACGCTCGACGAGCTGCTCGATATCGAGGCCGAGACGGATCGCACGCCGAACCACCTCGTACAGAAGGTGCGCGACTACTACGTCAAGCACGGGTTCCTCGATGCCGACGTCCGACTCGAGGCGCGTGGAACCGTCAAGGACCCCGTCAACTACCTCGTCTTCCACATCATCGAGCAGCGGCGCGTCCTCGTCGCGGCCCGCTCGTATCCTTGTCTTCGCGAAGCGGACGTGCGGAAGCTCTCCGAAGGTGGGCCCACCTCCGCCAAGGACATCGGTAGCGAGATCGACAGCTACCTCCAGGAGGAGCTCCCCGGCGGCGAGCTCCTCGTTCCGCCGGACCCGAAGGGCCTCGACTCGACGATCGCGCGCCAGCTCGGCACGACTGGCGCCCGTCCCACGCCGCTCGAGATCGATCCCGACACCGTCTACGCGCCTGAGACCTACGAGCGCGCCGTCCAGCACGTGCAGGAGCTCTATCGCTCCGAGGGCTTCCTCGCGGCGCAGGTCGGTCCTGTGCAGGTGCTTCGTCGTCGCTGCGACCCGCGCTCGCCGCCGGGCGAGTGCCGCCCGATGCGTATCCCGGAGAACCCGCCGGACGTCTGCACGTACGACACAGCCGGCGTCCCGCTCTCCGTGGCTCCTCTCGAGCAAGGCTCGACGTGCGTGCCCGATCCGACGAGGGGCGTGGAGTGCGAGGCGCGCGTATGGCTGCGCATCCCGGTGAAGCTCGGACCGCGAACCCAGCTCTGGGACCTGGCGTTCTCGGGCGTGCACGCGATCTCGCCGGACGCGCTCGAGAAGGCCGCCGACGTGAAGCTCGGCTCGTGGGTGAGCACCGTGAAGATCGAGGAGGCGCGGCGGCGCGTCTCCGACGTCTACAAGGAGGAGGGCTACGCCTTCGTCGACGTGAAGTACGTGCTCGAGCAGTCGCCCGACCGCACGCGCGCTCGCGTTCGCTTTCTCGTCAACGAGGGCGAGCAGGTCTTCGTCCGGCAGATCGTGGTGCGCGGGAACGTGTTCACGAACACGTACGCGATCGAGCGGCGCGTCGCGCTGACGGTTGGCCAGCCGTACCGCGCGAGTGACGTGCGCAAGACCGAGGAGCGCATCGCGACGCTCGGCGCCTTCGCGAGCGTCGACGTCTCGCTCGAGAACCCGTACGTGCCGCAACGAAACAAGGTCGTCATCATCACCGTGGTCGAGCGACCGCGGCAGTATACGGAGGTCGCGCCTGGCTTCTCGACGGGTGAAGGCTTTCGTCTCGCGACCGAGTACGGCCACCGAAATCTCTGGGGAAACGCGGTCCAGCTCACGCTTCGGCTCCAGCTCGCGTACATCCCGACGCCGCTCATCATCGACCCGACCGCCCGCGACAACTACCGCAATCTCGAGCTCATCGCGCGCCTCGGCATGCGCGCCACCGGGAGCATAGTCCTCCCCGAGATCGGCCTCGGTCCGCTCTTTCGCGCGGGCATCGACGGCATCCTCGTCCACGATCTGCAGCGCGATTTTTTCATCACGAAGCTCGCGGCGATCCCGAACATCAGCTGGCGACCCGTGGGCGAGTTCCAGGCGACGCTCTTCAACAGCTTCGAGTTCAACAACACGCGCATCTTCCAGGGTGGCACGAGCGAGGCGTACATCCACGCGCTCCAGGTGCAGGGCGTGAACACGACCGACCTCCAGCGTCAGCTGCTCGTCCCGGACGGCGAAAGCTACGTGGTCGCCGAGCGCATCCTCGTCAGCTGGGACCGGCGCGACAACGCGTTCAACGCCGCGCGCGGCACGTACGTCGTGAGCGGCGTCGAGCACGGCGACGGCTACCCGCTCCAGGAGTGCAAGGAGAAGGTCCCGGGCGTCGTCCCGCACTGCGAGAGTCACTTCTTCAAGTTCACCGAGACGTTCGGCGGTTACATCCCGCTGCCGAAGGGCATCCGCATCGCCGCGCTCACGCGGTTAGGCGCAAACGTGCAGATTACACCGACATCGGTCACGTACCCCGACCGCCTCTTCTTCATGGGCGGCGTCGACTCGATGCGCGGCTGGAACCTGAACAGCTTCATCCCGCAGGACGACGTCGACCGTATCTTCCGCGAGAAGAACGAGCCGGACTTCGTCCCCGGCACTACGCCAGGCTCGCAGGTCGTGAACCCGAACAAGTTCACGTCGAACACGAAGCCGCTCCGCGGCGGCGACTTCATGATCAACGAGCGCGTCGAGCTCCGCATCCCGATCCGCACGCCGTTCGAGACCGTCGTGTTTGGTGACTTCGGAAACTTGTGGGTAGACCCTACCTATCCGTTCCGGAAGGGCGTGTTTCCGATCCGTGCCGCGGTGGGCAGCGGCATCCGCGTGCAGACGCCAGTGGGGCCGCTCGCCGTCGATTACGGCTTCAATGTCACGCGCGAGCGATACGAGGACGTCGGGGCGCTCAACTTCGCGATCGGTTTGTTCTGAGGTGATGGAACAGGGGCGATCCCAGGTGGCTAGAGCTTCTTCGCGAGCGCCGTCTTCGGCTTCGCGACGATCGCCGCCTCGTCGGGCGCGGTCGTGAACGTTTCGAGCGCCTCGTGGAGCTCGGCGATCGTCTTCAGCGAACGGTCGCGGTAGCGATCGTCCCAGACCTGACCACTCCGGCCGGTCGCCTTGTTGAACCAGCGCGCAACGCGGATCGTGAAGCTGCTCATCCCGCGGGTCATCGCCTCGGTCGAGTCGGCCTCGACCACGAGGTGAACGCGGTCGGCCTGCGCGCCGACGAAGAGGACGCGGAAGTCGTCGCGCGGATCACGGGAGACGCGCTCGGCGTTCTCACGGAGCAGCTCCGCGATGCGGGCCGACCGCATGCTCGGCAGCCCCTTCGCCCGCCGCAGGACGACGTGCGAAGGGTACTTCGGCGCATGAGGAGGCCGTGCACGATGATGCATGTTCGGGCGCTTCGGATCGGCGGGCTTCCGACCGGCGCCAGTACGTCGTCCTCCCCACGGCATCTTCGTACTCCTCCGAGGATCAGAACGATTTCAGGTCGCTGATCAAACGCTTCGAGATCACGATGCGCTGGATCGCGCCCGTGCCCTCGAAGATGTCATAGACCTTGATATCGCGGAACCACTTCTCGAGGAGCTGGTGGTCCCGTGCGATCGAGCCTTCCGCTCCGCAGATCTCGATGGCCTGGATGCACGCGTGGATCGCAGCCTGGCCCGCCATCGCCTTCGACATGCTCGCTTCCTTGGCGTTCGAGTGGCCATTGTCCGCCATCCACGCTGCGCGCCAGACGAGGCTTCGCGCGGCCTCGAGCGAGCGCCCGACCTTCGCCAAACGCTCGATAATCGCGGCATAACGCGGGACCGGACGCGCCAGCATGTAGTTGTGCTTGGCGAAGTCGCAGGCGTACTCGTAGGCGCCGCGGCCGATGCCGCACGCCATCGCTGCGACAAGTGGTCGCGTGTTGTCGAAGGTCTTCATGGCGGTCATGAAGCCTTCCTTCGAGACGTACTTCTCCTCGCCGCCGAGGAGGTTCTCTTCGGAGACGCGGCAGTCCTCCAGGACGAGCTCCGCGGTCTCGCTCGCGCGGAGGCCCATCTTCTCTTCGATACGGCCGACGCTGAAGCCGGGCGTGCCCTTCTCGACGACGAAGGCGCGATGGCCCGCGCGCCCGAGCGCGGGGTCGATGGTCGCGAAGATGACCGTCCACGAGGCGCGCGCGCCGTTCGTGATGTAACACTTTCGCCCATTCAAGATCCAGTGGCGGCCGTCCTTGCGGCAGCTCGTGCGGATGCCCGAGACATCGCTGCCTGCGTTCGGCTCGGTGAGGCCGTACGCGCCCCACTTGAGCGGTGAGTCGTCGAGATCCTGGAAGACGTCGAAGAAGCGCTTCTTCTGCTCGGTGGTGCCGGAGCCGCGCACCGGCGGACCGCCGAGGCCGGGGCCGGGGAGACCGAGGAGGAGGCTGCCGTCGCCCCACGCGAGCTCCTCGGAGGCGAGCACGCCGAACAGGTTCGATCCGCTCGGGCCGCGCTTCGTCTCGGCCTCCTTCTTCTCTTCGTCGGTCTCGTCGCCGACGCCGGCGCGCATCGCGTTCGAGCCCATGCTCGTCGCGAGGCGCGCCATGTTGCGAAGGAATTCCTCGGGGATACCGCCTGCGCGATCCCATGAGAGCGACTGGGGGCGGATCACGTTCTTCGCAAGGCCGCGGATCCCCTCGCGCATCTCGAGCTGCTTTTTGGTGAGCGAAAATTCGATGGGCATTGGAAGTTTTCCTGTCGGTTCTTTCGCTACCGCTCAGACGAACGCGTTCTGGGTCTCGGGCGTCGGCAGGACGAGCCCGGGATCGATGGTCGCGCCGATCGCGAGGGCGCCGGCGAGCTGGTCGGCGTGCTCGGCGGTCATGCCGCAGAGCCCGATCTGCTTTGCGTCTCGCATCAGCTTCTCGACGGGAAAATCGCGCATGAAGCCGGCGCCGCCGTGCAGCTGCACGCCGTCGTCGCCGCAGCGCATCGCGGCCTCGTGCACGAAGGCGATCGCGTGCGCGCTGCGGAGGAGGCACTCCTTCTCGTCCTTCGCGTTGCGGTCGCCCGCGTCGTACACGTCCCATGCGGACGCAGCGCGCCAGACGAGGCTGCGCCCCGCGTCGACATCCATCGCGCGGTCCGCGACTGTGAACGCGACGGACTGGAAATGGCCGATGGGCTTGCCGAACGCCTTGCGGCTGTCGACGTACTCGCGCGTGACGTCGAAGGCGGCGCGTGAGAGACCGACGCCGCGCGCGGCGACGACGAGCGCGTTGCGCGCGAAGAAGCGGACCATCGCCGCGTTGAAGTTCGCACCTGAGTGACCTTCGGGAGCTTGTGCCGTGTCAGTCACACGGCCGCCGAGGAGGCGCGCGCTGTCGGGGACCACGACGCCGGCGAGCTCGATGCCACCGAAGCTGACGGCGTCGAGGCCGAGCGTCGTCTCGCGTGCGAGGACCGTGAGGCCGTCCGCGCTCCTGTCGACGAGGAACGCGCCGAGCCCGCGCCAGCCGGCGGCGGCATCGACCTGCGCGAACACGACGAAGTGCTCCGCGCGGTCGGCGTTGACGACGTAGGCCTTCGCGCCGTCGAGCGTCCAGCCGGCGTCGCTCTTCGTCGCCGTCGTGATGAAGCCCGCGCGATCCTTGTTCGGCTTCGTCTCGCCCCAGGCCACCGCGCCGAAGCACGAGTGACCCGTGGCCGCGGTGAACGGCGCGAGCGCCGCCTTGGCCTGCTCGGTCGTCCCGAGCTCGAGGACCGCGAAGCCGAAGGCGCCGGGTCCGCCGAACGCGAAGCCCGCGGACGGCTCTCCCCAGGAGACCTCCTCTTCCAAGAGGGCCGCCGTCGTCATGCCGAGGCCCGCTCCGCCGACCGCCTCCGGGAGCGCGACGAGGCCGAGCCCGAGCTCGTGGGCAGTCTTGCGGACCGCTTCGGACACCCCACGCTCCTTTTCGAACTCCCGGATCCTGGGCCGCAGCGTGCTCCTGGCGAAGGCCGCCACAGACTCGACCATGAGCTTCTGATCCTCGGTCGGCTCGAAAGAAATCATCGGGTGCTTCTCCGCTGGTGAGCCTATTTTTCAAGGCCCTGACCGAAATTGCTTTACGTGCGAAACATCTCCGCGGCAAGGGAGATTGAACGGCCATTCACCCGCCGGCCAGCGGGGACGGGCGGCGTCGCGTCGGTGCGTGGCCGGCGGGGGAGAGTTTCCTCTCGTACCCGACCCCCTAGCGCTTGACGAATCGCGACTCCCCCCGTAAGTTCCCGCCCCCTCGCCGCACCCGCGGCAGATACCCGCGAGATTCCAGAGGAAGCCATGTCGTCCGCAGCCGAAACCACCGCCACTCCCGCTCCCGCGCGCCTTGGCGGCCGGAACCCCAACAAGAGCTTCTCCGCCACCACCGAACAGGGTGATGCCGGTCGTGCATGGTGGGTGGTCGATGCGACGGACAAGCCCCTCGGTCGTCTCGCGAGCGAGGTCGCTTCGCGCCTCCGCGGCAAGCACAAGCCGACGTACACCCCGCACGTCGACACCGGCGACTTCGTCGTCGTCGTCAATGCGGACAAGGTGAAGCTCACGGGCAACAAGCTCGACAAGAAGTTCTACAACCGTCACTCGGGCATCCCGGGTGGGTTCAAAGCGACGAGCTACCGCGATCTTCTCGCGGACAAGCCCACGTTCCCGGTCGAGAAGGCCGTGAAGGGCATGCTCCCGAAGAACGTCCTCGGCCGCGAGATGTTCGGCAAGCTGAAGGTGTACGCGACGCCGGATCATCCGCACGCCGCGCAAAAGCCCCAGGTCCTCGAGATCAAGTGAGAGCAAGACCAGTCCAATGAGCACCGCTACCAAGACGACTCGCACGTACGCCACCGGCAAGCGGAAGACCGCCATCGCCCGCGTCTGGCTCTCGGCCGGCACCGGCCAGGTCACCGTGA
>JAYSXP010000509.1:0-1079 GCA_043717125.1 Polyangiaceae bacterium
TTCTTTTACGGTATTCTTTAGCCTGAATAGTTCAGCATTTTGTTTTAACCTGGTACATTATTAATTCCTCCGATCCTTGTTAATTTCCTTTGTTCCGTGGTAAGTAAATCGCTACTTAATAAATTCAACCCAACTTATGGTACAGAGTTATTTAAGTTGGAACAATAGATAATTTAGTAAATTGGATTAATGAGAAAGGGACGAAGGATTTATAGAGACAAACAGTAAGGTCGCGAACCCTATGATTGATATGGTTACCTTGATTCTTACCATTGGATCAATCATTTTGTCACAGGTATTCTATTATTCAGGTAAAAAGCAGCTTGGGATTTTTGTAGGTTTATAGCCGCCAACTTTTGTAGCCCTTGGTACTTTATTTAAGCAGACCTATGGCAAACCGGGTGAGTAAGATAGCTCGTTAATAGTGTTGAAAGCCTGGACTATAGTAGTAGTCGGGCTTTCTTTTTATTTATTGTACAAAAGACCAGATAGCGGTGGGTAGGCGGCGACTGTGCCGGGTACTTCGCGTATCCGGGGTATATTTGGACCAATTTTATTGCCAAATAGGTAAAAAGGTCCAACCTGTATATTACAATGAAGGAAGTTAGAAGTAAGCTGCATACCCTAAATCAGTGTGTTCAAAAATATGTCTGGCCGGGTGTAAAGGTTTGAGTATTAGTCCACTGGGCCACTCTGGCGCCTGTAGTCAGGTTGGTCGAAAGATTTGCCGGTGTAGCAATCGTAACTTTGGGTGGAATACCCACCTGGATTACAACTGGTCTACTCTGCGAGGAGTTAGACCCATCACTGACAGTTAGAAAGGCATTATAAGTGCCAACTTTATCGTAGGTTTTGGTAGGGTTAGGTTGGGTGCTGAAAGTACCGTCGCCAAAATCCCAGTTATAGGTCAATGCAGTGCCATCGGGGTCATAACTGCCGCTACTGGAAAAGTTTACCGTTAGTGGATTGGTTCCTTTAGTAACACCGGCTGAAGCGTTAGCAACCGGAATCTGGTTGGTAGTGCTGTAAGTTATACGATAAAGTGCCCCAGGATAGTAAGTAGTATAATAAATCGAACC
>JAYSXP010000510.1:0-10148 GCA_043717125.1 Polyangiaceae bacterium
TCGCCTCGCGCGCGAGCTCGGCATCGCGGATCTGGTGAAACTCGAGGTCATCGGCGACCCGAAGACCCTCTACCCCGACAACGAGCAGACGCTCGAGGCCGCGAAGGTCCTCGTCAAGGATGGCTTCGTCGTCCTCCCGTACTGCATCGACGACCCGATCCTCTGCCGGAAGCTCGAGGACGTCGGGTGCGCCGCGGTGATGCCCCTCGCGGCACCGATCGGCAGTGGGCTGGGCATCCGCAATCCGCACAACCTGTCGATCATCCTCGAACACGCGAAGGTTCCCGTCATCGTCGACGCGGGCGTCGGCACGGCAAGCGACGCCGCGATCGCCATGGAGCTCGGTTGTGACGGTGTCCTCATGAACACGGCGATCGCGCACGCGAAGAACCCGGTGCTCATGGCGGAAGCCATGCGCGAGGCGGTCCTCGCCGGCCGCAAGGCGCGCCTCGCCGGCCGCATGCCACGGGCGCGCTACGCGAATGCTTCAAGCCCGACCGAGGGACTCATCGAATGATTCGCGTCGTCACGGCGGGCGCGTTGCTCGCGGCCCTCGGCACCGCCCCCATGCAGTGTCGCCACGACCCCGACGCGAACCTGCGACGCGAGGACGACGCCGGCGACGCGCTCTACTCGCTCGCCCAGGACTTTCGCGCCAAGGGCGACGAGGAGTCTGCGAAGCACACGCTTCGCTTCCTCGTCGAACGCTATCCATCGAACCGGCACGTGCCCGCGGTGCGCGCCGAGCTCGGCCCGGAGGGCGCGAAGGCGGAATCGAAGACCGACGCCGGCAAGTGACGCCCCGGGTCATCCTCGTCACCGATCCTCGCTACGGTCTCGAGCACACGGCGCGTGTCGTCCGGTGGGCCGCGGCGGCACTGGGCCCGCAGGGTCTGCTCGTCCAGCTCCGCGACAAACAGGAAGACGAGGCTGCCCGCGTCCTCGCGGCCCGCGCGCTCCGTGACATCACGCGAGAGGCTGGAGCGCTCCTCGTGATCAACGGGGACGCGACGCTCGCGCATGCGGTCGGCGCGGACGGTCTGCACCTGCCGTCGGCCTCGGACGACGACGCGCCGCTCGCTTCACGCGTCGCCGAAGCGCGCGCACGGCTCGGCGAGCGCGCCTTCGTCACGACAGCCGCACACGACGACGACGCGGTCCGCGCCGCCGACCTAGCCGGAGCGACGGCCGCTCTGGTCAGCCCGATCTTCGCGACGCCCGGCAAGGGGCCCGCGCGCGCGGTCGCAGCGATCGCGTCGGCGCGCGCGGTCGTCGACGCATCGCGGCGCGCACCGGCACTGCTCCTGTATGCGCTCGGTGGCGTCACGCCGGGCGCTGCTTCTGCGTGCTACGAGGCCGGCGCCGACGGCGTGGCGGCGATCCGTGCGCTGTACGACGCGGAGGGCGAAGCCTCCGTGATGGCGGCAGCCCTCGCGCTCGCCGAACGCCCGTAGCGGGACGACGTGGCGAGTGCTAGGTTCGGCAACGTCATGACGACGTACGACGAGACGCTGAAGGTCACCACCGAGATCCTGAAGAAGCACGTCGACGCCGACCGCGCGATCCGGCCCAACGATCACATCCAGAACGATCTCGGGCTCGACAGCCTCGGCGTCATGGAGCTCGTGGCCGACATCGAGGACCGCTTCTCCGTCACGATCCCGAACGACGTCCTGAGTGACATTTCAACGGTCGACGACGTGGCAAAGGCGCTCGTCAAGCTCTCGGCCGAGCAGGGCCGCAGCCCTTCCTAGTGGGGGACCTCCGGTGCCGCAGTTTCCTCCGGGGACAGCTCGTCGAATCGGTCGGCCTCGTCGTCACGCAGTTTGCCTGGATGCTCGCGCCGCGCGTGTGACCCGAACGCCAATCTCGGTCTTCACGTGCCGGTAGGCGCGCGGTACTAGGAAGCCTCCATCGGGCCGATCTCTTCGCCGGAGAGGACGAAGAACGCTTCGCCGTAGGTCTTGAGCAGCTCGAGCGCCGTATCCATGTCTTCCTGCGTGTGGCCGCGGGTGACGTTCACGCGCAGCCGCTCCTCGCCGTGCTTCACGGAGGGATACGTGAGCGGCACCATCATCACGCCGCATTCGAAGAGCGCGACGTGCATGAAGAGCGTCTTCCGCTCCTCGCGGCACATGACGGGCATGATGTGCGTATTGCTCGTGCCGAGCTCGAACCCGATCTCCTTCAGCTTGCCGCGGAAGTAGTCGGCCTTCTGATGGAGCTCGCGAACCATGGCAGGTCCGTCGGTCTCGAGCATGTCGAGGATGGTCGAAGCCGCCGCGACCACGGGGACGGGCAGCGAAGCGCTGAAGAGGAAGCTGCGCGCGTTGTGCTTGATGAGGTCGACGACGTCCGAGCTGCCGAGGAGAATGCCGCCGATGCCGCCGAAGGTCTTCGAGAACGTCGAGACGACGACCGGCACCTTGTCGCGCAGGTTCATCTCTTCGAGGATGCCCGTGCCGCGCTCGCCGAGCGTGCCCGTGCCGTGTGCGTCGTCGACGACGAGGACGGCGTCGTAGCGAGCGCAGATCTCGACGAACTCCGCGAGGTGCGCCTTGTCGCCGTCGAGCGAGTAGACGCCCTCGACGAGCACGAGCGCGTTCTTGCGCTCCCGCGACTTCAGGATGCGCTCGAGGCTCTTGGCCGAGTTGTGATTGAAGAAGCGAATCTCCGGCGCGCGCCCGGGAACGCCCGCGGCGAGGAACGCGCCGTCGAGGATGCAGGCGTGGCTGTAGCTGTCGAGGATGAGGGTGGTGTCCTTGTCCGCGAGTGCCACGATCGTGCCGAGCATCGCCTGGTACCCGGTCGTGAACAGGAGGCACCGGTCGAAGCCGAACCACTTCGCGAGGCGAAGCTCGAGCTCGACGTGCTCGGTCGTGGTGGCCTGCGGACGCGAGCTCGAGAGCCCGCACGCGTACTTGTCGACCGCCTTCTTCGCGGCCTCCTTGACCTTCGGATGGTTGGTCAGACCGAGGTAGTCGTTTGAGCTGAAGTTGATGATCGGCTGGCCGCCGACGCTCGTGTGGAGGCCGCCCTTCTCGAACTCGCGAAAGTACGGATAGACCTGCTTGTCCTTTGCCTCGCGAATGCGCGCCAGTTCCGCGTGGGCCTTGTCGTCGATCCAGCTCATCGCGCATGTTTTTGCACGAATCCCCCGACGGTCCAAGCGGGACGGCGCGCGTAGGACGCTACGCGCTCACCCGAGGTCCTCACCGACTGCGGCGCGTGCAGGTTTGCGGCCCGTCACGTCCACCGGAAAGCACGAGCGGCGGTACGGTAAACCGGCGCTCAGAACGTCTGATTGTCGAAGTGGAACAGAAGGAACTCGGGTGAAATCGTCGGGCTGACGACGATCGCGCCGTCTGCGTTCGTGGCGTTCCGGTGGATGAGATGCGCGCTCTCGGGGCGGCCGGCGCCGCTCGTGCCGTAGACGGCAATCGGGTCGCCGACCTTCACGTCGGTGGCGATCTTCGTGACCGCATCCGCGAGCGTGAGCGCGGTGAAGCTCGCGTCGGAGTGGGCGCCGAGCGAGGTCACGTAGTCGAGCGGCGCACCGTCGTGCCAGCCCTCGGCGAAGGCGGGGGCGGGAAGCGCGTGGGGGAGCGTCGCGACGAGGATCTTGGGGTCGCTCCCGGCGCGATCGCTCTGCACGTTGACGACGAGGCGATAGACCGCCCCGTTCATCAGGACCTGCAGGATGACGTGGTCGCTGTTCGGAAACGTGCATGTCGTGTCGCTCGGCTTCTGGACGGCGTACACCGTGCCGTCGATCCGACCGAACCCCTCGGTGAGCGCGCTTCCGAACGTGGTCGCGCAGAGGCCCGTGGGCTCGAACGCGTCGGCGGGAGCGTCGGGCGCGGCGCCCGAATCGAGGTCGGGGGTCGCGCTGTCGTTGCCGGAGCCGGCAGCGCCGGGAGGCATCGTGGTCGCGGACGAGGACGAGCTCCCGCTGCACGCGACGAGGACGACGGCACACGCCACGAACGTCAGGAGCAAGCGTGATGGAAAGGAGCGAAGGTCGAGCATGGGTGCCTCGCGCGACGCTCCAGCGCGAAATCGGCTCAGGCGCTCCCGGCGCGCATCACGACGCGCGCATGACGACAGCCGAGGCATTGCCGTAGTACCCGATGCTCGTCACCACCACGTGACGCACCCGCGCGGGGAGCGCGCCGCCGACGACCAGGTCCTTCGCAACCGGGGCGCCGCCGAGCCACGCGAGCGAAGCCGCCATGCCGATGGTGCCGCCGGCGCCGAGCGTCTCACCGAGCACGAGCTTCGGCGCGACCACCGCGGCGGCCGGCAAGGCGTCCCGGATGCCCGCGAGCTCCTCGTCGTCGAGCTGCGGGAGGCCGGCGACGCTGGAGACGACCAGGTCGACATCCGCCGGCGCGAGCTGCGCGTCGGCGAGGGCCGTCGTGATCGCGCGCTTCATCGCCTCGCGCGAGGCGAAGACGAGCGGGCTCTCTTCGGGGGCGTAGAACGACGTGCCGTAACCCGCGATCTCGCCGAGGATGCGAGCACCTCGGGCACGCGCGACCTCGGGCACCTCGAGCGCCAGGAAGGCCGCGGCTTCGCCGAGACGCGTGTCGTTGGTGACCGTGCCGTTCGTGGTGCGGTCTCCGGCGCCCGTGACGGGACCGAGAACGCCGAGCTTCTGGAAGGCTAAGAAGAGCGCCTCGCTCATCGCCTCGCCGCCACCCGTGATGATCGCGTCCGCGCGGGCCGTCTCGAGGAAGATGTCGGCACACGCCACGGCGTCGAGCCCGCCGCAGTTGCCGTCCGAGACGCTCACGTTGAGCGCGCGGAGCTCCTCCCAGATGCTGACGTAGCCGCTCGCGCTGTTCGAGACGGTGTTCGGGAACTTCGCCGGGTTGATGTAGCGGGCGTCCTCGAGCTTCGCGACGCGATCGAGCTCGGTGATGGCCTCGAGGCTGCCGTAAGCATTCGAGCAGACGACGCCGACGCGCTCGGGGGCGAGGGCGACCCAGAGGTTGTCCTTCTTGATGCCTGCATCATGCAAGCAAAGGCGCGCCGCGACGACGAGAAGCTTGGTCAACCGATCGAGCGTGCGCAGGCCCTTGTCGCCGAGGTACTTCGTCGCGTCGAACTCGGGCACCTCGACGATGCGCGCGTGGGGGTACTTCGACACGTCGAAGCTCTTGATCGCCGACGGCGGCAACGCCGAGAGCCGCTTTGCGTCCACCAGCCCGCGAAAGAAGGTGTCGGAGCCGGTGCCGAGCGCACACGCGATACCGAGCCCGGTGACGAGTCGCGGCGTCATCCTTCAGGCCGCGCGACGCGAGAAGGGAGGTGGTTCGGGGAGCTTGTACGGCCGCGCGAGGCACGTCACCGAGTTGTAACCGCCGAACGCGAGCGAATTGTTGAGCACGACGTCGTGGGCGCCGGAGCGAGCGACATTGGCGACGACGTCGACGTCGCATTCGGGGTCGGGAGTCTCGTATCCGATGGTCGGCGGATAGACGCCGCGCTCGAGGGTCATGATGCAGCCGATCGCCTCGAGCGCGCTCGCCGCGCCCATGCAGTGGCCGAGCATGCTCTTCATGCTGGAGATCGGGACCTTGCGGTCGCCGAAGATGTCCTTCATGACCTTCGATTCAGCGGCGTCGTTGTGCTTCGTGCCGGTGCCGTGCGCGTTGACGAAGTCGACCGCGTCGGGCGTGATGCCCGAACGTTCAATCGCCTGCCGCATCGCGCCGATGCTCCCCGTCGCATCCGGGTGTGGGCGAGTGATGTGGTAAGCGTCGCAGGTCATCCCGTGACCGCCGACCTCGGCAAGCAGCGTGGCGGCCTTGCGACGCGTCGCATGCGCCTCGCTCTCGAGGACGAGGATCCCCGCGCCCTCGCCGAGAATGAGCCCCTGACGATTGAGATCGAACGGCTGGCACTTCGCGGGCGCCATCGCCGCGAGGCGAACGAAGCCGCTGTACTGGAGCTCCTGGAGCATCTCCGCGGCGCCGGTGACGACGACGTCGGCCTTGCCGGAGCGAATGAGATCGGACGCGAAGCCGATGGCGTAGTTGCCGGCCGCGCACGCGGCGGGGAGCGTCAGGACCGCGCCCTCGGAGCCGATGGCGCGCGCGATGTGGATGGGAAGCAGCGTCGAGCCGTACTTCGGGATGATGGCGCGACGGACGCCAGCGGCGCCCTTGTGGATCCACGCGTGGTCGAGATCACCGAGCACATCGGCCTCGCCCATCGTCGTGCCGAGCACGACTGCGACCAGTGGCCCCTTGAGGGACGCCGCTTCGATGCCGGCGTCGGTGATCGCCATCCGTGCGGCCGCGAGCGCCATCTGCGAGCAGCGGCCCATGCGCCTCACCTCGAGCGCGGTGAGGTGGTCCTTGGGGCGGAACCCCTTGGCCTCACCGGCGAATGCGCGACCAAGGTTCTTCACGTCGAAGGCCTCGACCGGTGAGATGCCGCTCGTGCCCTCGGCCAGCGCACGGAAGAACGCGTCCTTACCGAGCCCAATCGAGCTGACGACGCCGACGCCGGTGATGAAGACCCGCACGGGTGCTGTATAGCGCGCGCCACCTGGCAGGAGCAACGTCGCGACGCCCCTCATCGACCGCGAAATCGTCTGATTCATCGCATGGTTGAACCACTTCGTATGTGCGTACGACGCTTCGCGTTGCGCGCCTGATTACGCACGTGGCGGGCGTCCGACGAAGGCGTGGACGGACGTGCCGTTGACGCCTTGCGCAAGCCTCGTTCAGCGGGTATCTGGAGCCGCCGCTGATGAAGGATCCGAAGTTCGTTGCGCCGACGCTGCCGGCGGCCATCCGCCAGCTCGCGAGGCTCGACGACGCCGCGTCCCGGGGCTTCGTCTTCGTCCGCCCGGACGGCACCGAGCGCTTCTGCTCCTGGACCGAGGTGTGCGCGCAGGCCGAACGCCGCGCCGCGACTTTGCATGCTCACGGCCTGAAGAAGGGCGACCGTCTCGCGATCGTGGTCCCCGATCCCGACGAGTTCGTCCTCTCGTTCCTCGGCGCCGTCATGGGGGGCATCGTCCCCGTGCCGATCTACCCGCAGCTCTCGTTCAAGAACGTAGAGACTTACCACGAGACCGTCACGCACATCGCGAACGCCTCGGGCGCATCCATGCTGCTGACCACGACGACGACCAAGCCTTACGTCGCGCCGGTGCTGGCCCGCGCGGAAGCCTTGAAGTCGATTGTCACAGTCGACGAGCTAGCTGTCGAAGATCACGGGACGATCGACGTGAACGTCGAGGCGAGCGATCTCGCGTTTCTCCAGTTCACCTCAGGGTCCACGTCGCGGCCAAAGGGCGTCACGGTCAGCCACAACAACCTCGCGTGGAACAGCGAGAGCTTCATGGTCCACGGCCTCGAGAAGGACTCTTCCTTCGACAAGGGCGTGAGCTGGCTTCCGCTCTTCCACGACATGGGCCTCATCGGCTTCGTGATCGGCCCTCTCTTCACGAACATCCCGGTCGTGTTCATGCCGACGGCGAGCTTCGTCCGCAATCCGCGGATGTGGCTCGACAAGATTCACCAGCACCGTGGCACCATCACGTATGCGCCGAATTTCGCCTACGCGCTCGTCACCAAGCGCGTGAAGGAGAAGGACCTCGGCGATCTCGATCTCTCCTGCCTGCGTCGCGCCGGCTGCGGCGCCGAGCCGATCCAGGCGAAGACACTCCACGAGTTCGCCGACAAGCTGCGGCCCGCCAAGTTCGACGCGCGCGCGCTCCTGCCGTCTTACGGCATGGCCGAGGCAACGCTCGCCATCACGTTCGTCCCGGCGTTCAGCGGCGTTCGCAGCGACACCGTCGACAAGGCTGGTCTCGAGCAGGCCGCGGCCACGCCGGCCCCGGCGGGCGAGGGCGCAGCCACGCTCGTCAACTGCGGGCACGCCTTCCCAGAGCACGAGATCGCCATCGTCGATGAGCGCGGCGAGCGCCTCGCCGATCGCCAGGTCGGTCAGATCGTCGCGCGAGGCCCGAGTATCTCGAAGGGCTACTACCAGGAGCCCGAGCTCACCGCGGAGTCGTTCAAGCCGCTCGCCGCGGGGGCGGCGGAAGCCGATTCCGGTACGTGGCTCTACACCGGCGACCTCGGCTACATGCTGAACGGCGAGGTCTTCATCTGTGGACGTCTGAAGGACATGATCATCGTCCGCGGGCGCAACTTCTACCCGAGCGACATCGAGTGGGTCCTGAGCGAGATGCCCGGTGTGCGCCGCGGCAACGTCGTCGCGTTCTCCGCAGAAATCGACGGCGAGGAGCAGCTCGTCGTGACCGCCGAGGGCATGTCCTCCGAGGCGGAGGCGCTGAAGGCCTCCGTCGCGCAGCGAATCGTTGCAGACTTTGCGCTCACGCCGCACGACGTGGTCATCGTTCCCCAGGGGACGTTGCCCCGAACGTCGAGCGGAAAACCCCAGCGCCGGAAGACCCGGCAGATGTATCTGGACGGCACACTCGCGCGCGCACGAAGCGTGCAGGTGCCCCCTGGTCAGACCGAAGATACGGGCGTGACCGCGTAGCGCGGTTCGCGGTCATCAGTTCTCAAACTTCAGAGGCGCGCGCTTCTCAGACGATGCAGGCAGTTCGAGGTTTCATGGAACGAGCAGAGCTCCTCGCGGTCTTCGCGCGGACCGCGGCCGAGGTCGCGGAGAAAGAATTTGCCAACGTCGCGGAGACGACGAGCATCAGTGAGCTGGGGATCGACTCCCTCGGCATGTTGGAGATCATCGGTTCGCTCGAGCGAGAGCTGAAGATCCAGATCCCCGATGAGTCCCTCGCCGGGGTCCTTACCGTCAAAGACTTGCTCAACGCGGTCGAATCGCGTCAAAGCGTGTGAGCCACAGGAGATCGCTCCAATGTCGAATGCGAACATGAAAGAAGAGCTTCGGGCGCTGATCGCCGAGATCGCCGAGAAGGACGAGATTCCGGACGACGTGTCGTTCAAGGATCTCGGCATCGACTCGATGATGGGCGTCGAGATCGTCGCGGCGATCGAGCGCAAGTACCAGGTGAAGATCGAGGACGCCGAGCTCGTCCAGGTCACCACGTTGAACGCATCGATGGCGCTCGTGCAGAGGAAGCTCGGCGGCGAGCTCCACGCGAACGTCGCCTGAGGCTCTTGCTCGGGCGACGAGGCGCGTCGCTCAGGGCGATTGGGCCGCGCTCCCGCGCACGGCCTGGGTGAGGCTCGCCACCGCTTGCGGCGCGACCTGGTAGCTGACGATGCCGGAGATGAGCGCCGCGATCAGCCACACGCTGAGCGGCAAGCCCCCGGAGTTCGAGCGTCTGGGGACGACGATGGTGGGAGTTGCGTGGTGCGCCCTCGCCTCCGCAGCAGAGCGGAAGTGCGGCACGGGTAGATTGAGCGGCGCCGCGTTCGCGCGACGCGCGACGGGGAAGAGCGACGCATGGAGGATGTCGCGGTCGAGCGCCTCGGTCAGCTGGTCGTCATCCATCGACGCGAGCTGACCTCGTGCCGTCGTGAGTCTCGCGAGCTGCGCGGCTTCGGCACGCTCACTCGGCCGAGCGGCGAAGTATGGCGTCGGCTGGGACTCGGCGACGTAGACGTCAGGGACGGGCGCGCGCGTCGGCGTCGGCAGGTTCGTCGCGCGCCCTCGTGGTCGCTCGCGGCCGAGCGCCGAGGCGGGCTCAGGCCGCTCCGGGCCAAGCGCTTTCACACTCCCTGTGAAGTGGAGCTCCTTCTGGAGGCGGGGCAGCTGGATCGTCATGAGGAGAGGGCAATCTCTCTCAAAGCACGGGCCATACCGCGTGTAAGACACCAATTTGTCGGTGTTTCACAGGTAAAACTGGATCTGTCAGGACCCAGCGAGCGGATCGCCTGCCCGCGGCGTCGGGACACGCGTCGCTCGCGTCGACAAGGCCGTCCTACTCGCGATCGGGCGGAGGCGGTGGGGGCGGCACGCAGCCGTTCTTGTCGGAATCCTCGCTCGCGACTCCGGGCTCGTCGGGGCAGGCATCGCGATCGTCGGGCACGCCGTCGCCGTCCCCGTCCGGCGGGCATCCGTTGTAGCGCGGCAACGCCGAACGCACGCCCGCGACGGTCGGACACGCATCCTCGCCGTCGATGATCCCGTCGCGGTCGCTGTCGAGCGGCGCGTCGGGGCATCCACGCGATCCA
>JAYSXP010000052.1:0-19583 GCA_043717125.1 Polyangiaceae bacterium
GTGTAGAAGCGCATCAGGATGTGTGGCAGCCCCGCGGTGCCAAACATGAGCGCGAGGCCGAGGGAGATGGCCTCGATCGGGCTCGTGACGAGCTTGCCCGGCGCGAGCACCTCCGGTCCGTACATCGTCGCAGCCCGGTCGAAGAGGCGGAGCGGGTTCATCCCGAACTGCCAGAGCACCATCACCGCCAGCACGCTCGCGCCGCCGAGGAGGAGCACGGCCTTGACGATCTGCACCCACGTCGTCGCGATCATCCCGCCGAAGAGCACGTACGCGAGCATGACGACGCCGACCGCGAGCACAGCGGCCTCGTACGGAAGGTGGAAGAGGAGCTGCACGAGGCTGCCGGCGCCGACCATCTGCGCGATGAGATAGAAGGACACGACCGTGAGCCCGGAGATCGCCGAGGCGATGCGCACCGGGCGCTGCGAGAGCCGGTACGCCACGACGTCGGCGAACGTGTACTTGCCGAGGTTGCGCAGCGGCTCGGCGATGAGGAACGTGACGACTGGCCAGCCGACGAGCCAGCCGACGGAGTAGATGAGCCCGTCGAACCCCGAGAGCGAGACGAGGCCGGCGATGCCGAGAAAGCTCGCCGCGCTCATGAAGTCTCCGGCGAGGGCGAGGCCGTTCTGGAAGCCCGTCACCTTCGAGCCGGCGGCGAAGAACTCGCTCGTCGTCTTCGTCTTCCGCGCGGCCCAGCCGGTGATGCCGAGCGTCAGCGCGATGAAGACGAAGAAAAAGACGATCGCCGTGACGTTGGGCGTGCCCAGGCTGCTGGCGGTGCTCCCCTGCTTCCCGCTCAAGGCTGCCTCCCCGCTCAAGGCTGCCTCCCCGCTCAAGGCTGCCTCCCCGCTCAAGGCTGCCTCCCCGCTCAAGGCTGCTCCGCCTTCGTGTCCTCGCCGATCACGCGCGCGCGCGCGAGCTCGGCGTCGTACACCCGGTTGGCCCACCTCACGTAAATGCCCGTGAGCGCCCAGGCGACGAGGATGACGAGCGCGCCGAGCAGGATGCCGAGGCTCAGCCCCGGCATCAGGATCTTGCCGAGCAGCGGCTTGTCGTACGCGACGAGGAGCACGAACCCGAAGTAGGTGACGAGCATCGACGCGGTCAGCGCCCGCGCAATGCGCCAGCGTCGAGCCGCGAGGGCCACGAGCGCATACGACCGTTCCTCGTTCATTGCCCGCGATCCTACACAGGTTGAGCCTTTGAACGCTCGCCGAGTGTCCGTGCAAACAGGTCTCTCGTCGAAAGCCCCCGCGAACCCGAGCCGTCGCGCTCCACCTGAAGGGCGGCTACGCTGAGTAAAGCCGATTGCGGCTCGTGCGCTCAACGTTCATGCGAAGCCGCCTCCCCTTGCTCCTCCTCCTGAGCGCCGCAGCGGCCTGCGAGCCGCCGCGCGAGCCTGTCGTCGAGCCGCCTGCCGTGCCGCTCATTATCGGGACCTCACCGCCCCGTGGCGTGGCGCCCATCGAGACGCCCGAAGCCGCCGACGAGCCCGTCGCGCCGGCGGCTTCAGCCCTCGCCGTTCCCGCTCGAGATCCTCGCATCGCGCTCAGCACGCATCGCGCACGCGGCGCGCTCACGGCGGAGGTGCAGAGCCTCGAGGGGCAGTTTGGCCCGCCGGGCACGACGGGTCGGGCGGCGCTCGCACGCCACCTCGCGGACACGTACGCGGAGCTCGCGCGCACGACCGAAGGAAGCCCGGCCGCGCGGACCGCGCACAAGTCCGCCGCGAAGTACTACGAGGTCGTCGTCGCCGACGACCCGCAGTCGCTCCAGCGAGACGAGTCTCAGTACCACGCGGCGCTCGAGCACGAGCTCGCGGGCGACAAGACGAACGCGCGGCGCGCCTACTACGAGCTGATCAAGAATTCCCCCGGCTCGAAGCTGATCCCATTTTCCTACTTCGCGTTCGGCGAGATGTTTTTCGTCGACGCGGAGACCGACCCTTCGAAGTACCCGCTCGCGGAGCAGGCATACCGCGAGGTGCTCAAGTACCCGCCCGCGCGGAACGCGCTGTACGTCGAGGCCCACAAGCGCCTCGCGGAGATCAACCTTCGGTTGAGCGCGGGGCCGATCAAACGCCCGTGAGGCGCATCTGGCGCTTCACGGAGGGCGTGAACGGGATCGCGTACTGACCGCTGAAGCACGCGTGGCAGAGGTGCGTGCGATCGGTGTCGCGGGTCTTGTCTCCGGTCTCGGTGACGGCATCGAGCATGCCGTCGAGGGAGAGGTAGCCGAGGGTGTCGGCCGTCACGTAGCGCGCGATCTCGTCCGTCGAGTGGCTCGAGGCGATGAGCTCGCGGCGCGTCGGCGTGTCGATGCCGTAGTAGCAAGGCCACTGCGTGGGCGGGCTCGAGATGCGGAGGTGCACCTCGCGTGCGCCCGCGTCGCGGACCATCTTGATGATCTTGCGCGAGGTGGTGCCGCGGACGATCGAATCGTCGATGACGACGACGCGCTTACCCTTGAGGATGCTCTCCACCGGGTTGAGCTTCAGGCGGACGCCGAAGTGGCGGATCGACTCCTGCGGCTCGATGAACGTGCGTCCCACGTAGTGGGAGCGGATGAGGCCCATCTCGAACGGAATCCCGCGCTCGCCGGCATATCCGATCGCTGCGGGTACGCCCGAGTCGGGAACGGGGATGACGACGTCGGCCTCGGCGGGCATCTCGCGGGCGAGGCGGCGACCGAGCTCCTTGCGGACCTCGTACACGCTGCGACCGTTCAGGTTCGAGTCCGGGCGTGCAAAGTACACGTATTCGAAGATGCAGCGCTGCGGCTTGGGAAGGTCGGGCAGGCGAATGCTCTTCACGCCGGCGCCGTCGATGACGAGCATCTCGCCCGGCTCGACGTCGCGGACGTACTCGGCGCCGATCAGATCGAACGCGATGGGCTCGCTCGCGACGACATGTGCGTCCTTGCTGCGCGACGGCAGGATGCCGAGGCAGAGCGGGCGAATGCCGCGCGGGTCGCGGACCGCGATGATGGTATCCGGCGTCATGAAGAGCAGCGAGTACGCGCCCTGGACTCTCGAGAGGGCATCAACGACGCGATCCTCGATCGAGATCTCCTTGCTGCGTGCGACGAGGTGGACGAGCACCTCGGTGTCGGACGTCGACGAGAAGATCGAGCCTTGCTGCTCGAGGTCGGCGCGGATCTCGTCGGCGTTGGTCAGGTTGCCGTTGTGGCAGACCGCAAGCGAGCCACCTGCGTAGTCGACCGCGAACGGCTGAGCGTTGCGGATGTGCGAGCCGCCGGCCGTCGAATACCGGACGTGGCCGATGGAGAGTCGACCCGGGAGCTTCTGCAGCTGCGCGGCGCCGAAGATGTCCTGCACGAGGCCCATCGACCGGTGCGCGAACATCTGCTCACCGTCGCTCGTGACGATTCCTGCCGACTCCTGCCCGCGATGCTGCAACGCATGAAGGCCGAGGTACGCGATGTTGGACGCTTCGGTATGGCCGTACACCGCAACCACACCGCAGTGGTCGTGGAAGCGGTCGTCGTCGTCGTCGAAGAGCGCGTTTCCGCGTGCGTCGACGAGCCCGCCCGGGTTGACGTGACGCGGGCCGCTCGTGCTCGAGTCCAGGATCGTCAGGTGGCGCTTCATCTCGAGGAAGCCGAAACCTAGTCGTCCTCGGCGACGGACGCCAGCGCGACTGGACGCCGCTTTGACGGCCCTCTTAACGGGCTTCCGAGCCCGGCCGTTGAAGTTCTCGAGATGAAGACATTCCCGCCTCCGCCGCGCATGCCCACGATTCCGGGCCCGCCGCGAGTGCCGTCGCTGTTCCCGCCGCCCCCGCCGTCGAGCCGACCGTCGAGCCCGCCGTCAAGCCGTCGATCCGTGCCCCCGGCCATCTTCGGCGTCGTTGCCGCCGCGATGATGCCCGCCTGCAGCGTCGCAACGCGTTCCGAGCCGCCGCCCGCGGTGCAAGGCGCGCCGCTCACGCTCTCTCAGCTCGACATCACCGAGGGCTCCGTCCAGCAGGGAGCGCCTGGCCGCCTGCAGATCTCGCAACCGAAGGTACGGGCGGTCGCGAACGTCGAGACGGGAGACTCCGCCGAGCTCCACTTCACCTACCGCGGACCGACGGCCGTGCAGGTCCCGCTCGACGGCGGTGAGCTGCGGAGGCAGCTCGGGCTCAAGCTCCGCGCGCAGGACGGATGCAACGTCGTTTACGTGATGTGGGAGGTCGCGCCCGTCGCGAAGATCGTGGTGCGGGTCAAACGCAACCCCACCCTCCACACGAGCGAGCAGTGCGGAACGAACGGTTACAGGACGGTCGAGCCCGAGTGGCTCGCCGACGCCCCGACGCTCCGGCCCGGGGCCGCGCACACGCTCGCGGCGTCCATCGAGGACGGGGTGCTCTTCGTCCGCGTCGACGACAAGGTCGTGTGGCAAGGCGAGCCAGGCCCGGAGGCGCTTGCTCTCCACGGGCCGGTTGGTGTGCGCACCGACAACGTCCAGCTCGACCACGTCGAGCTCGTACCCGTCGGTCGTCAAGCGCTCACTTCACCGAGCCCGGGTAGCTTGCCGTGATCGAGATCTTGTAGCGCGCGTGCGTGTGCGTGATCGGGTCGAGCGAGAGCGACTGGAGCTTGCTCTTGACGGCGGCGTGGCACGCCGCGACGACCTTCGCGTTCTTGAACGTGCGGCCCTCCTTGGGGACGGCGACGTTGAGCGCCTTCTTCTTGAAGCTGACGTCGGCGACGTACTGGATGGTGCCGCCGCCCGCATCCTTCGGGACGCAGCTCGCGCTCTCCTCGATCGCCTTCGCGAAGGCCTTTTCCACGTCGGCGACGTGGTCGCACTGCTCGGGCGAGGTCTTCTTCGAACCGGGGTCCTGGCACAGGACGCTCTTCGCCTCGCCGAGCGCCGGCTTCGCGTCGTCGGCGGGCGTCGTCGCCGGAGGAGGCGCGGCGGTCGGGTCGGTGCCTGCGTCCGCGGAGCCCGTCGCGGCGATCGACTCGGCACGCGGACGACGCCAGAGGTAGAGCGGAATCGCGACGAGCACGAGACCCAGGAGGAGCGCGACGATCATCTGGAGGCGCGCGGGCCGATCGGCCTGGAGATCGATCTGGCTGAAGCTCGCACGCGACGTCGAGCGCGGCTCCGACGGCGGCACCGAAGCACGAGAGGGAGAGACCTGCGAAGGCAGAGGCGCGACGTTTGGCGGCGGCAAGGTCTGCTGGGTCTCGCTCGCGCGCGCCGCCTCGGTGTCCGACGACGACGCGAGGGACGGAGTCCCGCCAGGCTCGGTTCGATCGAAGCGATCGGGAGAGTCCGGCGGGTTAGCCATGATGCCGCGTGCCTCTCCCCGCGAAGTGAAAGGTCAGGTGGGATGCGTGGTCGGATCAATGAGCGCGCGCACGTTCATGCCGGGCTCGTACCGAGCGATCGACGCGACGAGATCCAGGCCCTCGGGGAGCATGCCCTGGACCTGGCCGACGACCTGCTCGACGAGGTTGCGCGCCTCTTGCTGACCGGGACCGGTCATACAGACCGCGAAGCGGAGCGGACCGGTGCGCCCGCCGGTGACGGCGATGAGCGAGAGGAGGAGCATGTCTGTGAGCTCGACCACACGCGTCGCCGCGCGACGGAAGGCGAGCATCTCGAGGATGGTGGGGCGATCCGAGACGAGCCGGTTCGGACCGCGGATCTCGTAGCGCGCGATGCTGAGCGGCTGCTCGACCCACTCGCTGAACGCAGCCTCCTCGTCGAGCGCCTTCGTGAAGTTGTCGCGGAGGAGGAGTCCCGTGAGGCCGTCACGACGCGAGAGATACTGGCGCGCGCGCTTGTGATGCAGGCTCTCGCGCGCAAAGCTCACGAGCTTGAGCCGCAGCTCACCGAGCTGGAACTCGCCCCCGTGCATCAGGTTGACGACCTTCTTGCGCTCGTACGTGTGCTCGACGTAGGTGCCGTTGGTCGAGCCGAGGTCTTCGATCGTCCAGGAGCCGGTGGCCCACTTCACGTTCGCGTGGTGACCGCTGACAGTCGCCTCGGGAACGACGATGTCGACGTCGTTGCGGCGACCCATCGAGAGCGTGGGCCGATCGAGCAGGATGAGCTCGCCGACGTACTCGGGCGCGTTGGTCGCGAACGTCGTGAGGAGGGCCTGCGTGCCCGGCGCGAACGCGTTCTGCGCGTTGCGGCCCGGAGGTGGGCCCGGGTCGAGCCGCTCGCGCGGGACCTGCACCGGGTTCGTCGTCAGCTGAACCGGGTTGAAGAAGCGCAGGTGACGCGCCGGGAGGCGCTGCTGCGGATCGTCGGCGAGGCAGCGGAAGATCTGCTTGATCTCGTCGACGCTGAGCCCAGCGGGCACGTCGAACATGATCTGCTGGCGCATTGGCTTCGAACGCGGCTTGTAGCCGGGCTCGGGGACGCGGCACGTCCACATCTCCCAGAGCGTCAGCCCGAGCGCGTAGAGATCGTCCTCGATCGAGGCGCCGCCGGAGCGAATGCGCTCGGGCGCCATGTAGTTCGGGGTGCCGCCGTCCGGGGGCGCACCGGGGCGACGCGCAGAGAGACGCGCGCGCTCCTTGGCGAAGCCGAAGTCGAGGACGATGCCCTTGCCGATCGAACCGTCCGGGTTCGACGTGACCATGACGTTGCCGGGCTTGAGATCGCCGTGCACGAGACCGCACGCGTGGATCGCTGCGACGCCCTGGCAGATGTCCGCAGCGAGACGCCGGAACTCGTCCGAGGTGTAGCCCCCCGAGGCCTTCTTCCGACGGATATGCGTGTGGAGCGTCTGGCCGGTGATGTGCTCCATCACGAGGATGGGGCCATAGCCGGAGGGTGCGAGGTCGTGGACGCGGCAGACGTTCGGGTTCGACACCGACCGCGCGAGGATCAGCTCCTGGCGGAGCGCCTCGTCGTCGCCGGGCATGCGCGCCTCTTCGCGGACGATCTTCAGCGCGACCGGCTGCTGGGTCGTGCGGTCATACGCAAGAAACACCTCACCCATGCCTCCTTTGCCGAGGCTCTGGCGAATCTCGTAACGGTCGTTGATGACGGACCCGTGCGAGATCGGCGGGGGCGTGCTGCGCTGCGTCTCGGTCATTGCTTGCGAGATTGATGCGTTTTCTGCGTACTTCTCAAGGGTCGTCGATTCTAGGTGATGACGCAACAGGGAACGCCCGAGAGGGTGCGGCTCGCCTCTCGTGACCCTCGATCCTTCGCTATTTCAGCTACCATCGAGGGGTGGGGCCGGACGAGGTAGTGCATGCGCTGTCCGCGGTGGCGGCTCGGGCCGGCGTCGAGGTCCGGGTCGAGCCGTTCCAGCTCGCCCTCACCGGCAAGGGCGGGCTGTGCCGGATCGAGGGTCGTCTCGTCATCCTGGTCGACGCGAGGCTCGGGTTTCTCGAGCAGGCGGGCGTCATCGGGGAGGCGCTCGGGGAGATCGAGCTCGACGGGATCGCGGTGCCCGCGGAGGTCGCGCCGTACGTCGGGACGGGCCATGGCCAGGTGAAGGCTCTCGTGAAGCCCCGCCCCCTCGTGCGTGTGAAGTGACCTTGAAAAACGCGAAGTCGGGCACGCAAACGGGCGCGTCCGCTTGCGCGCACGTCGAAGGAACGCCGGGCGCCGCAGGGGGGCTCGCCACCTCACCCGGCGACTTGCCGTGCACGGCCCGAGGATACACGCGCTCCGCTTGACGCCGACGGACGTCCGTTAGAGTAAAAACTCTAATGAAGCCTCGCTTGCTCTCGGCCGCTCTCGTGCTCGTGGCGGTGGCTTGTGGAGCCGGAAAGGGGAGCTCGGACGACGCTCCGGCCTCGAGCGACTCCGTACCCCCTGCACGAGACCGCGTGGACCCGACTCCTGAAGCCTCGCCGCCCCCTCCGAGCAACGCGGGCGACAGCGTTGACGCGGCCGCGACGCTCGATGCCGCTGGGGCTACCGCAGCCGCCGCCGATGCCGCGCCCTCACGCGCAAACGATCCGAACGACGCGACGACGATCGCGACCGCTTCGTGCTCGGGGGCGATCCCTTTGGCCGGTGCGCGATCGCTTCCGCTCCCCGCCTATGCCGGCGTGTGTCCCGTGCTCGCCGCGTCTCCGGCCACGACCTCGATCACGAGCTCGGGCGCGCAGCGCTCCTTCATCGTCGTGCGCCCCACCACGATCGCGCCCGGCGAGACGCTCCCGGTCGTGTTCCTGTGGCACTGGCTCGGCGGCAGCGCCGACGCGATGTCGAGCACGCTCGACGTCCAGGCTGCGGCGAACGTGCGACGCTTCATCGGCGTCGTGCCTACCGCCAAAGGCGACGCGCTCTTCCGCTGGCCCTTCGAGGCGTCGCAGACGCAGGGCCGCGTCGACGAGGAGGCTCGCTTCTTCGACGACATGCTCGCGTGCGTCGCCGCGGCGCTCCCTGCGAACAAGGAGTGCGTGTCGTCGGTCGGCGTCAGCGCAGGTGCCCTGTGGACGTCGCAGCTCGCGACGCTACGTTCGGAGCGGCTCGCCAGCATGGTCTCGCTGTCGGGAGGCACCGGCGGCATCGTGCGCAGCTGGTCGACGACGCCCCATCGCCTTCCGGCACTCGTGCTCTGGGGCGGCTCGGGCGACATGTACCCTTCGCAGCTGCCGATCATGAACTTCGAGAACGCGTCGCACGATCTGGAGAGTGCGCTACAGGCGGACGGCCACTTTCTTCTCGAGTGCACGCACAACTGCGGGCACGCGGTGCCGCCGTTCGACGCGCCGGCTGCCGGAGGCAGCGCGCTCCTGTTCGATCCGATCTGGCGCTTCGTCCTCGGTCACCCCTACTGGCTCCCGGCCTCGAAGTCGCCGTATGCCGGAAAGCCTCTGCCCGCGGCTTTTCCCGCATGGTGCGCGCAAGGCAAGGGCAGCGCGACACCACGACCGAAGGGCGCCGCCTGTCCTTGAACTGCGCGTTCCGTTCCGCGCTCTCGCTCAGCGGGCGGCGCGATGAACCCCAACCGCGAGCATCAGGTCGGGAGTCTGCAAGACATGCACAACGACGCGCCCGCGTCCGCTCTTCAGCGCTCAGCGTTGAATCTGGTTGCCGCTTCGAGTCGCGCGTAAATCACGGGTTCTTGAAGACGATGATGTTGTTCGTACAGCGCGAGCCACCCGACGTCGTCGCCGTGAGCTCTGCGACGAAGAGCTCGTTGTTCGTCGGGAACGTGCCGAGCATCGTCGCGGTGCAGGCCACCTTCCCCTCGTCCCGCTGGCGAGCCGTGAGCGATGCGGCGTCGAATGGACGCACGCTTCCGACGAGCACGAAAATTCCGCCATTGTAGGCCGCCGAGATGTCGGCCTTCTCACTCGCGCCGATGAGGCCGACCACCTCGCCGACCAACCCGTCCGCCGGTTGATTCGGTACGTAGGCGACGCCCGCGGTCCAGTACCTTCGCGCGATGTAGGCGATCGGAAAGGTCCCCGAGTTCTCGAGCACGACCTTCTTGGGATTCGAGCCTGCGCACGGCGTGAAGTCATATTCCCAGCGCTTGTCGGGGCACGCGTGCTGCAGCAGGGCTATGCCGTTGCATCGCACGGTGATCGACGCGGTCGTCGGGAGGATGGGCGACGCATCGACGACGGCGTGGACGTCCGGGCGCGCGTCTAGCCCCTCCGAGCCTCCGTCGTCGGCGGCCCGGCCCGATGCGGTCGGCCCATCGATGCCCGCAAGGACGGCGCAGCTCGCGAGGAGCCAAGCAGCGACGACGAGCGCGGCATGACGGACCACCCGCTCAATATAGCGTGTGGCCCGTCGACTACGGTCGCTCAGAGCGCGGGCGAAGGAGCCGGAGCTGGCGTCGCGTCGGGGGTGGTCGGTGCGGGTGCCGGGGACGCGTCGATCGGCGGCGTCACGTCGATCGGCGGCGTCACGTCGGCCGGCGGCAGGTTCAACGCTTCCTTCGCCTTTGGCGTGGTGTAACCGACGCTGAGGCCGAGGACGTTGACGAAGCCGCCGTAGTCGCCCGGCAACTGGGGCGCGGTGCTCGTCTTGCCGGTGAGGATGATGAACTGGTAGCCGAGGTCGACGTGGACGCCGCTCTCGTGCTTCCAGGTGCCGCCGAGCGCGAGGTTGATGCGCGTAGCGTCGGGGATGTCCGGCGTGAGCGTCTCGGCCGGCGACGGGCTCGGGTCGACGAGGACACCGCCACGGAGCGTCCAGATGTCGCTGAGCTCGCCCTCGGCGCCGAGGTGGAAGTTGACCGTGTTGTGCCAGTTCTTCGGCTGGGACGTGGCCAGGCTGCCCGATGCATCCTGCGGAAAGTTGAGATCGATCGACTTGAAGTGGCTCCACTGGATCCACACGGCGTCGAAGTCGATGACGAGCTTCTTCACTGGGTGGGTCGCGACGCCAAGCTGGAGCGAGTCAGGGTTGACGATCGAGGTCCGTACGGCCTGATCGTGGATCGAGCCCTGGAGGCCCGCGGGCACGTTGTTGAAGTGAGCGAGGCCGTCGTCGAAGCTCGTCTTCACGGCGCTGCGGTAGTGGGCGCCGAAGAGGAGGTATTGCTTCACCGCCTCGAGCTGGATGCCGACGTTGCCGCCATAGCCCCACGCGGAGCCGCCGAGATCCACGCTGCCTTCCTGATCGCCGAAGCGAAGGTCGCGCTTCAGCTCGACCGTCGCGCGCACGAGCTGGAAGCCCGCGCCGATGCGAAACGGTCCGATCTTGTAGGCGACCGTCGGGTTGATGTCGAAGGTGCGAAGGTTGGCTTCGGTGATGAGCGAGCGGCCCGCCCACTTGTCCGGCCACGTCAGCTTGAGCCCGAACGGCGTGAACACGCCGATGCCGATCGACAGGTCCTCGGTGATTCCGCCGGACACGTACGCCTGAAAGGGCGTGATGACCGAGAAGGGCAGCGACGTCTTGGTACCGCTCGGCGACGTATAGTTGAACGCCGGCGCGATGAAGTTGATGCCGACCTGCGCGTCGAACGTCTTGCCCTGCGCGATGCCGGCAGGGTTGTAGAAGATCGACGCTGAGTCATCGGTGAACGCGGTGTTGGCCGAGGCCATACCCGTACCGCGCGCCGACTGGACGTCGAGCGCGGTACCGGCGGCAGCGGCGTCGCGTGCGACAAGGGTTACGAGGGCCGCCGCGGTGGCGACGGCTACGAAGCGTGTGGTCTTCATTGTATTCGATCCCTTGTTCACGGGAACAGCAGGCCGGAGGCGAGGAACTTCGCGGCTTGGCCCTGGGCCTTACCGGTGATGGCGAGGCCCTCGGCCGTGGCGCTCGGAGGAGCGAGAAGGAAGCCGTGACGTTTGTTCGTCGGCGCCGACGTCGCGTTGAGGCCGTCCCCGGCCTCGGTGAACTCGTAACAGAAGAGCGGCGGCTTGCAGCCGAAGCTCGGCGGCGTCGGGACGAAGTCGCGATTTGCGCCCGCCACGAGCGCGAGGTTCGCGATGTTCGGAACCGTCTCGTCACCCTGGATGAACTGAATGAAGGCCGCTCGATTCTTGTTCGGCGCGACTTTGCCACTCGCGAGCGTGACCGGGTGCGTGAGGCGGTAGCCCATGTTCGCAGGGTCGGCCGCGTCGAGGACCCACTGCGCGATGCCGAGGAACTGGTCGAAGCCCGGCGAGCCGGGCTGCAGGCCGTTCCCCGCCAGCGTGTCGATGAGCGCCTTCTTCTGATCGGCGAAGGAGGGCGCGTTCAGGATGATCGAGACGAGCGCGCCGCCGGGAACGTTGAGCACCACGTGGGTGACGTCCGGCGAGACGCTGTTGAAGAGCGTCCCGAGAATGCCGCCGAGGCTCTGTCCGACGTAGCCGATCTTCGTCGCGTCGATCGCGAGCGGAGTGCCCGCGTTGACCGCAGCGACCTGGTTGCCGAGCTTCTTCGGGTCCGTGCTCTTCAGCACATTCACGAGCTGCGAGAGGTCGATGACCTGCTGGCGGAAGTTGTCGCGCGTCGCGAAGAAGTTCGTGAGGCTGAAGATGTTCCAGCCGCTGATCGAGACCTTCTGGCTCGCATCGCGGAGAAAATCGGCGGTCGCGCCCTGGCACTTGTTGTCGGCCGCGCAGCGACCCTGACCGTTGCCGAAGCAGAAGCCGTCACCGAACGGGTCGGTGGTGACGTTCTTCACGCAGGCGAGGCGCGATGTGTCGTCGCGAAGGACGCAGAGGCCCTGAAAGCCCTCGTCGCACTTCATCGTCGCCGGGTCCTTGCAGGACGCGGCGTCGTCGGCCTGTCCGGTGGCGGCCTTCGACCCGGTGCACGACGTGCGCTCACCGTGGAAGAGGACGTCGCTCGCGATGACGACTTGACCGGCCTTGGCAAGTGAGTTCGCGATGGCGAGGAAATCGTTGCGCGAGCGCGTGAAACCGTGACCGAAGATCGTGACCGGCCAGCCGCCGGCCGGCATCGGGTGCGCGGCGACGTCGGTGGGCACGGAGATCGCGAACTGCACGGGCAGGATCTTGATCTTCGTGGGATCGGGGTTGAGCGTTCCGCCCGGGCCGGTGACAGCGACGGGCGTGAGCCACGCGCCGGCGTAGAACTCGGCAATGTCGCCGACCGGAATCGACGCTGCGGCTGCCGCGCCCTGGTACTGCGCGGTCGCCTTGACCGTGAGGATCGGATAGTCGGGCAGGCCGAGCGCCTTCGCCTGGGCCGGCACCGTGTAGAGCGTGTCGAGGATGGTCGACTCGGACTGCGTGGTGAACGGGAACGCGAGCGCGAGGTCGGCGCGCTGGACGCCCTTCGCCGCGAGCGCGTCGAACGCCGGCTTGAAGGCCGCGCGCACCGGCTCGAGCTGCTTCGCCTGGTCATCGGTGATGAGGCTGACCGTGGACTTGCCCGCGGCGTCGACCAGCGGCTCGCTGGAGCGGACGAGCGCGAACACCGGATTCGCGATGACCGCCTTGCCGGCGCTGTCCTTCACCGCGTTCGAGACGTATCCGAAGTAGGTCGTCTTCTCGTCGAGCGGAGCGTCGAGCTTCCACTGGAGCTGCTGCGGCGACGTCTGCGGCGTGCCGTCGGCCTTGGCGCTCGACTGGCAGTTGAGGCAGGGCGTCCACTTCGGCGTGGTCTGGATCTCGGTCGGAGCGTCCGACTTGAGCTTCACGAGGCCGACGCTTGCAGGCGTGAGCGACACGGCGTCGATCGTGCCCTGGTCGAGCGCGCCCGCCTTGTCCGAGTTCTCGCTGATGAGCGGCGCGAGCGTCGAGAAGCCGTCGAGCGTGTTGAGACCGCAGACGAGGAGGATCGAGCTGTCGGTCGTCTGGCAGTCCGCGGCGGTCAGCGGTGCCCCCGTCTTGGGGTGCGGAAGTTGAACGGTGCCCTTGGGGCCCGTGCGAACGAGGTCGTTCGGGAACGGGATCACTTTTTTGGCGGGATCGAACGTCATCTCGCCCGCGTCGACGATGCCGAACGTCCAGACGATCGGGATGTCCTTGCGGTCGATCGACAGCGCCGCGGAGGCCTTCGTGAGGATCGGATCGTAGATTCGCCGGATCTGTTCGAGCTGGAGGGCGCTCGCGGTCTCGTCCTTGAGCTTCTCCGCCGGATCCGTCTTCGTCGACGGGATGATGTCGACCGCGACCTCGCAGGCCGGCGACGTCAGGTCTTGCTCCGTGCCCTTGAGCGGGCACGTGACGAGGGGACTGCGGCTCGAGACGAGCGCCCACGACTGCGAGCCGATGACGTTTTGACGAGCAGCGCCGCGAAGACCGTTCGCACCCGCGATCGTGACGACCGCGTACTCGTGCGCGCGGAGCCAGTTCCCTGCCGGAGGCGGGATCGTGATCTTCTTGTCCGCGTAGGTCGGCGCAACGACGACTTGCATGGGGATCGCATTCGGATCGGTCTTCGCCGCCGTGACGTCGAACACTACAATCGTCTTGGCGTTGACCGTCTCCGGCTTGAGATCGCCCGAGACCGTCACCGTTGCGGTGCTCTCGTAGGGGAAGCCACCGAGCTTGCCGAGGTACTGCTCGTTGAACTCCTTCTGCGCCGGGGAGTCCGTCGGGCTCGGCGGTACGAAGATCGTCCCCAGGTGCGCTGGATCCTGGAGCGCGAGATCGTTCGGAAGCGGAACGACCTTCACCACCGCGCTCAGATCGAAGTTGACGACAATCGTCTCCGGCGGCGGCGGGTCCGACGTGATGTCCGGGGCGCATGCGCCGAGGAGGACGAGAATCGGAAGGAGCTTCTTCAAGACGACTTACCTTTCCGTGAGCGGGATCCGCAGCGGCTGCTGCGCATCATGCCGGGCCGATCACAAAGGGATCGGGACCCAAGCGACCAGGCCAAGCGAGGAGGCTCTACGCGCCCCCCCTTGCCCACGGTGGTAGCACCTTGGGGCACCGTTAGGTGTGCGAAGTCACGTGGCGCCTGTCCTGGACGAGGGCCCGCGCGACGCGAAGATCCTGCGGCATCCGCTGTTGTGCCGCCGCCGTGGCGCGACGCGTCACGAAGTAGCTAGGACACGAGCGTGTAGAGGTGCTCGAGGGCTTCGTCGATCCTGGCGATGTCGGTGCCCCCGGCCTGCGCCATGTCCGGACGACCGCCGCCCGAGCCACCGAGCATCTGAGCGATCGGGCGGATCAAGTCACCGGCTTTGAGCTTCCCGGTGAGCGACTTCGAGACCGTGCAAACCAGCTGCGCTTTCGCGCCGCTGACCGAGCCGAGGAGCACGACGGCGTCCCCGAGCTTGTCCCTGACCTTCTCCGCGAGCTCGCGCAGCATCGCGCCGTCGGGGACGTCGACCTTCGCGGCGAGGACCTTTCCGAACGGGAGTTCCCTTGCCTTCGCGGCGAGGTCGTCGACGCCGCCACCGCCTGGGCTTGCGCCCGCCGCGGCCCCGCCGCCGCCGCCGAAGGCGAGCTTTCGCTTCGTCTCGGCGAGCTCCTTCTCGAGCTTCTTCGTGTCGTCGATGAGTCGCTCGATCTTCTCGGGGAGCTCGTTCGGCCCCGCCTTGACGAGACGCGAGGCGGTCTTGATGAAGCCTTCCAGCTGCCTCACGTACGCGAGCGCGTTCATGCCCGTCGCGGCCTCGATGCGGCGAACGCCGGCGGCGATTCCGCTGTCGGAGAGGACCTTGAACATCCCGATCTCGCCGAGCGAGCGCGCGTGCGTTCCGCCGCAAAGCTCGACGGAGTCGCTCGTCATCGTCAATACACGGACGACGTCGCCGTATTTCTCCTCGAAGATCGCCATCGCGCCGCGCTTCTTCGCCTCAGCCTGCGGGAGGACTTCGGTCAGGATAGGAGCGTCGATCAGGACCTTCTCGTTGACGAGGTTCTCGATCTTCTGGATGTCGTCGGCGGTGAGAGGTTTGCCGGACGAATAGTCGAAGCGCAGGCGATCGGGACCGACGAACGAGCCCTTCTGCGTCGCGCTCTCCCCGACCGTCTTGCGGAGAGCCCAGTGGAGCAGGTGCGTCGCGGAGTGGTTGCGGCGCGTCGCTGTACGAAGCGCGTGATCGATCTCGAGCTGCACCACGTCACCGACGACGAGCTCGCCGACGAGCACCTCCCCGAGATGCACGACGAGACCGACCAGGGGTTTCTGTGTATCATGCACGCGAATGTGGGCTCCGCCCGTCGTGCGAATGTCACCCTTGTCGCCGACCTGTCCCCCGGACTCGGCGTAGAAGGGCGTCTCGTCGACGACGACGGCGACCTTGTCGCCCTTCTTCGCGATCGACGTGGGCGCGTCCGCGCGATCCTTGCCGTGGGCGAGGAACAGCACCTTCCCTTCGCCCTCCTCGCGCTCGTAGCCCGTGAACCGGACCGCAGCCTTCTCGTCGCCTCCGTTCGCGTCGCGGAGCACGTCGACGGCCTTGCGGTAGATGTCGACGACGGCGTCATCCATCTTGAACGCCTCGCTGCGCGCCTTCTGCTCGGACATCGCGCGCTCGTACGCGCCGACGTCGATGGTCAGATCGCGCTCGCGCGCGATGACCTCGGTGAGGTCCATCGGGAAGCCATACGTGTCGTAGAGCTTGAAGACGGCGTCACCGGGGATGATCTTGCCGCCGCTGCTCTTCAGGCGACCGACCTCCTCGTCGAGCATCTTCAGGCCGCGGTCGATCGTCTCGCGGAAGCGCACTTCCTCCTGCTCGACGACGCTCGCGATCACGTCCTTGCGCGCGAGGAGCTCGGGATACGCGTCGCTCATCTGACCGACGACCTCGAGCGCGACCTCGTGAAGGAACGGCTTCGTGATGCCCAGGCGGTGACCGTGACGGATCGCGCGACGCATGACGCGGCGGAGCACGTACGGGCGACCGGCGCGATCCGGGAAGATGCCCTCCGAGATGAGGAACGCCGTGAGGCGCGCGTGGTCGGCGATGACGCGCATCGACACGTCGTCGTCGCCCTGGCTTCCGCGATAGATCTTGCCGGAGATCGACGCGGCCTTGTCGACGAGGGCGCGCAGCAGATCGGTGTCGTAGTTGGTCGTCTTGCCCTGGAGGATGCTCGTGACGCGCTCGAGGCCCGCGCCTGTGTCGAGGCAGGGCTTCGGGAGAGGCGCGAGGTCGAAGCCGCCGCCTTCCTTCTCCGTGCGGTTGAACTGCATGAAGACGAGGTTCCAGATCTCCATCCAGCCCTTGCCGTCGGGCGTGGGCTCCTCGCCGAACGTCGAGGGCGTGGCCGCGCCGTCGCCGGTGAAGAAATGGAGCTCGGTGCACGGGCCGCACGGGCCGGTCTCGCCCATCTGCCAGAAGTTGTCGCCCGGCATGCCGGGGATGCCGATGATGCGATCGTCAGAGAAGCCCGTGACCTTCTTCCAGATGGCGCGCGCCTCGTCGTCAGCGGGGATCCCGTCGGCGCCGCCGAACACCGTCACCACGAGCTGCGAAGCCGGGATGCCCCACTCCTTCGTGATGAGCTCCCAGGCAAACGGGATCGCGTCGTCCTTGAAGTAGTCGCCGAAGCTGAAGTTCCCGAGCATCTCGAAGAACGTGTGGTGGCGCGCGGTGACGCCGACGTTCTCGAGGTCGTTGTGCTTGCCGGAGATGCGGATGCACTTCTGGCTCGACGTCGCGCGGGTGAACGGGCGGCGGTCCTTGCCGGTGAACACGTCCTTGAACGGGGCCATGCCCGCGTTCGTGAACATGAGCGTGGGGTCGTTCTGCGGGATGAGCGGTGCAGACGCGCACACCTCGTGCCCCTTGCCGGCAAAAAAGGAGAGGAAGGACGCGCGGACCTCGGAGGCAGTCTTCGAGCTCATGACGAAGAGTTTCTTAGCACTTCTCGGCCACCTGAGTCGTGTGCGACGCACGCGGAGCGCGCGATGCGCCGCCACAGCTGATCGTGGAGCTGCGTACGTCTTCTCACGTAGCCAGGTGCCGTGCGCGCTTCGCGACGGACTGGCTATTTTGCGAGCGCCGCGATCTCCGAGCCCACGCTCGACATCGCGCTCTCGATGGCGCCGTTCACCGCGCGATTCTGGAGCTCGGTGATGCCCTTGTTCGTATTGCGCGCGTCGTCGCTCGCGCTGGCCTTGCCGCTGACCATGCCCTTGAGCGTCTGACCGGGAACACGGATGATCGACAGGTCGACCTGCGCGGAGACGATGAGCCCGCCGTCCTTACCGGTCGTCTGCGAGAGACGCGAGAGATTGCCGTCGACGACGAGAACCGGGATCTTCCGCTCGCCCGCGCGGCGGAGGACGGCCGCGTCGGGATTGTCGAGGATCATGGCGTTCTTGATCGAGCCGGCCTTTGCGCGCGCCGCCGAGCGCATCATGTTGTCGAGGTCGGCACGCTGGCCGGTGTTGTTGCGCATCGTGCCGAGCTGAACGACGTACTGCGCCTTCTCGACGCCGGGGTTGCCTGCGGCCGCAACCGCGGCGGGCGCACCACCGCCCCCCGCGCGAAGCTTGTCGTGCGCGTCCTTCATCGACGTCTTCGCGCTCGGAAACGACTCGCTCTTCATCGCTTGCGCGAGCGCAGGCACGGCCGCGGCATCCCCCATCTGGCCGAGCGCCACCGCGCACGCCACGCGGACCGCCGGATGCGCGTCGCGAAGGCCCGCCTCCAGGTCCGCGCGCGCCGCCGCACCGCCGGTGTGTCCAAGTCGGAGAGCCGCATGCACGCGCACGCGGAAGTCGGCAGAGTCGGCAAGCTCACGGTCTCCGGCCGTCGAATGGCCCGACGACGTGACGGCCGCGAGCACGATCGTCACGGCGGCGACGTGCCTCAGGTGCAGGCGCGCGCGCCCACGCACGCGCTCTCGCGCGAGAGACACACACGTCGGTAGCGCGGGCCACTTCCACCGTGATTGCAAGGCGCGAGGATCTCCCCTGCTGCAGACGAAGCGAACGAGACGAAGGAGCGGCGAGGCGAAGGCCTGCGCCGGGTGGTCAGGCGCGCAAAGGAGGTAGACGACCGATCAGAGGAGGCTCTTCAACTCCGCCTCGATCTCTTTTTCCTCTCCATCGTGGTAGCCCAAATGAACGAACCGGACGACCCCTTTCTTGTCGAGGATGAAGGAGGACGGCATGTTCGGCGGATGCCACTTGTTCGCGATGGTCTTGTCCTTGTCCCACAACAAGGGGAACTTCGCGCCGTAGTTGGCCCCGAAGTCCTTCACGCCGTTGGCCTCGTCGTCCTCGCTGATCGCCGCGAGCTCGAATCCTGCGGACGCGTACTTGACGCGAAGCTCTTCGAGCTTGGGAAAAGACTTCTTGCAGGGCTCGCACCAGGTCGCCCAGAAGTCCACGAGGACAACTTTCCCTTTCCACTGCGCGAGCGCGACTTTTCCTTTGCCGTTCACGCTGTCGCCCGCGAAATCGGGCGCGGGATTGTTCAGGAGCTCGTGCTTCGCTCCGGTCGCCGTCGCGGCACCGCTGCTCTCGCTCGCACCACCACCGCAAGCCGCCGCCATTGTCGCGAGCGCGGTGACGACCGCGCGCGCCTTCGCCTTGTTGCTCATGGCCGATGAATGTACCAGGCCACGCGCCATTCCGGGGCATGCCGACGACAAGCGAACAAACGGCGCAATGTGCGCCGATGTGGCCGCTACCTCACTTGCAGAGATTCTGAGCGCCGCAGACCTTGGCGCCGTTGCACAGGATGCACTTGTCGGCGCCGCACTGGCCGATCAGGTTGCAGTTCTTGTGGCACTGGCCGTCTCTGGCGACGAGCGTGAAGTTCGGAGCGCAGCGGCCACCGACGGGAGCGCCGACGTTTCCGGCTGGCGTCGGAACGATGGCGACAACGACTGGCGCCGGAGCTCCGGAGTCGACGATCGGGAGACTTGCCCTCGGCACCGCGGGGGTGAAGACCGTACAGACCGTGACGGCGTCGCCGAGCTTCGCGTTGACGAACTTGTTCGCCGCGCCCTTGCACGCTTGACCGGCCGGGCAGTCGGTATCGGCTGCGCAGATCTTTCCGCAGAAAGGCCCGTCGCTGAAGAGCGGGGTCTCGGGGGCCGTGCAGGTGAGGATCTTCAGGCCGGCGTCTGCCTGGGCTGTGAAAGCGTCCTGGCTGATCCAGCCCATGACGCGCTTGTTGTCCTTCGGGTTGTCGAAGACGACGAGAAAGAACGTCGAGCGCTGCGCGATCTCGGTGACCGTGCCGCCCTTGCCGAGTGTCGCGACGACCTTGCCGATGCCCGGGATCTCGCGCACGTTCGTCTGGCGC
>JAYSXP010000511.1:0-10145 GCA_043717125.1 Polyangiaceae bacterium
GTCGGTCAGCGTGGCGTGAGCCTCGGTGATGTGCGCGTGAATGCGCTCCACCTCCGAGCGCACGTCCTCGAGCTCGGGCGGCAGGCGCTTCGGGTTCCACAGGCGTGCGAGGCGGAAGTGCGCAGCTCGCGCGGCCTCTGCAGAGGAGCCCGCGGGCAGTCCGAGCGCCTGAAAAGGAGTCTCGCTCCCGAGGTTCGCGGCCCAACGCCGGATCTCCTCGACACCGACGTCCGCGGGACCTCGCACGGGGGACACGTCGGCCGCTAGCGGACGCTGCGCAGACGGGCGCGGAGTGGCCGACTCGCCCGATTGCGTGACCGCCTCGTACGCCGCCGACGAGTGCGAGGGCCGAGCGGCTGCCCACATCGCGCTGCTCGGAAGACCGGCGCTCTGCGTTCCCACCTCGACGGACTTCGTGATGACGAGCAGGTACGCGAGCAGGTCGACGCGCCTCACCGGGACATTCGTGATGGCGCGCATCTCCGCGAGCGACATCGGCTTGCGTGCGAGCAGCTCGCAGAGCGCGACCTCCGCAGGTGCGAGCTCGGCACGCTCGATGACGGCCTCGCTGACGAGCTTGAGCGGCTGATCCCCGAGACGTGAAAGAACGTCGTTCGCGCGCTCGTCCGGCGGGAAGTCGCAGAGTCCCCGCCAGACGGGCGCGAGGAGGTCGACCGCGAGCGCCGGTTCGGCGGAGCTCGGGCTTCCCTCGCGGAACGTGAACGTCGTCGACGGCGGCATCGTGAAGAGGTGATGCACGCGCCTGCGTGCTTGCTCGGCCAGCACCGCGTCGCGCTGGGGCTGGGTGATCGCGTCCCGCTCGATGAGGATGTCCATCTGCGGGCGCTTCTTTGCTGCGGACTCGCGCGTCGACGAGTCGAGCGTTTCACTATCGATGAAGCCGAGCTCGTAGACGACCGTCCCGAAGCGAGCGACCGTCGGCGTCGTCATGCTCGAGACCACGAAGCCGCGCCAGAACACGAGACACGCGTGTCGCTCGGTGGAGGCACGGAGCTCGAGCACACCGGAGAGCCGCTTGTTGCGGACGTAGATCAGCGCGTGGGCGAGGGGCGTCTCGGTGAGCTTGCCGGACGCCACGCTCGCGTTGCGCGCACCGCTCATCGTCATGCCCAATCCTCACACGGATAGCGTGCCCGACGGACGTCTCCGCTCACTCGCGATGCAGATTCGTCGGACATGCGCCCACGTGCGCCGATGCGTGCGCATCGCCACTCTCCGGAGGCAGCCGTGGCGAGGGCGGCAGACGCACGGAGGGCGGGACGTTTTGACGTTCGACCGGTGGCAGCATCGACGGAAAGCGCGACGGCGTCGCCTCGATCGGCGAGATCGACATCTCGTACTGCGCGTGCCCGTGCCCTGGCTCGAGGCGCGCGACGCGGCGGTGATCGCGCAGCGCGGCGAGGTCGTTGCCAAGTCGCTTGTGTACCTGCGCTCGGTAGTAGAGCGCGCGCACGCAGTCGGGGTCACCCGTCAGCACGCGGTCGAGGGCGGCGAGCGCGGCCTCGAGCGCGTGCGGCCCCGTGTCGGGCGCGCCGGCGCCGACCGCGCACCACGCGAGGATGGCGCGCGCTCCAGGCCCCGCGGTCCCGGTGCTCGTGAGGTTCCTGGCGATCGCCTTCGCGGCCTCGATGTCGCCACGGGCGAGGGCTGCGTCGGCGTCGTGCAGCGATGCGACGAACGGTTTGGGGCGTGTCGAGTCGTTCGCCGCAGTCCCACCGCCCCCGCGGCCGAGCATCGTCTCCACGTCGACGTGAGAGACCGTGTCGACGAGGGACCGATGGGCTTCGCCGATGCGGGTGAAGACGCGGCGACACTCCTCGCGCACCTCTTGCAGCGCCGGCGGTAGGCGCTCCGGATGCCAGAGCCGCGCCATCCGAAAGAAAGCGGCGCGTGCGGCCTCGACCGAAGCGCCACGCGGGATCCCGAGCACGGTGTGCGGCTCCTCGTTCGCCATGCTCGACGCGCGGTCGCGCACGCCCTGGGCGCCGAGCTCCATCGGGCCGATGGGGGGCGCTTGGACGCGGGTGATGCACCGGCCGAGCGCGAGCAGGTAGACGAGCAGGTCGATCGTCTCGGCGCTCGCGCTCGCGCTCGCGCTCGCGCGAAGCGCTGCGAGTGTCGACGGCCTTGCGTGCAGCTGTTTGCACAGCGCGTGCTCCTCCGGCGAGAGCCCGAAGCGCGCGACAGCGCCGAGGTCCTTCAGCTGAACGGCGCCCTCGATCTTCGCGAGGATGAAGGCGACGTGGGCCGCCGCGGGCGCGCTGCGGATGGCACGCCAGAGGGCGCGCCACGTCTCGATCATGGGACGATCGTCGTCGCGCGAGCCTGCAAGCTCGTCGACGTCCTCACGGAAGGTCCACTTCGTCTCCTCGGGCAGCGTGAAGAGGTGAACGACGTTCCGTAGCGTCTGTTCGACGAGGCCCTCCTCGACGCGCTCGCGGGAGAGCGTTCCGCACGCGACGAGCACGTCGCCGTGGAGTCGCTTCGTGCGGACGACCTCGCGCAGGGTCGAATCGAGCGTCGCCACGTCGATGGCGCCGAGGTCGTGGAGTACGCGGCCGAGGTAGGCCACGGGCTCCGAGGTGCGCACCACGGCGATCTTGCCGAGTCGCATCGTCAGCGTGTCGTGTCGTGTGCCGTGGGTGAACGTGAACGTTCCCGACGTGCTGCGCTCGCATGCGCCCGCAACGAGCACAGCGAGGGGCCTTCCCCGCAGCTCGCCCGACAGGGTCTTGGACGGCCGAGCGCCTGATTCGACAGCCATTGCCCTCCATCAACGGCCGCCGGGGGCGCCACGTAAGAGGGCAGGTCACCGCCGGTGAGCACGGCGACGGCTGCAGCGCCCGGCTCTGCGCCCGCGCTGATCCTCGATCGAAAGTGACGGTCAGAGCTCGGCGCGGACGAGCACGAACTTGTTGCAGAGCGTCTTGTCGGTGAGCTCCTTGTAGCTCTTCGCGCCCACCTCGCCGCGGAGTCCGCCGATGCGACTGTGCTCCGTCACGAAATACATGACCTTGGCGCCCTTCTCGTCCTTCTGCTTCTTCAACCACGCCTGGAAGGTGGCGCCGGAGGAGACGAACGCCGGGATGCGGTTGCCCGTGTAGAAGTTCTCACCCTTCCAGTTCATCTGGTAGGCGACGAGCTGCTCGTCGGGGCCCTTGCGGTCCTTGTAGTAGGCCTCGATCACCTCGTGCTGACCCCAGTGCGGGGACGTCTTCACCATGTAGACGTCGACGCCCCACAGAGCGAACACGAAGGCGAAGGCGCAGAACGCGGCCACCGCATGGCGGCGCGTCGCGCGGATCGCGATGCCGACAGAGAGAACCACACCGACGACCGTGAAGCCGCCGAGGACGCCCGCGAAGTCGAGCGACTCCGGCCATGCACGACGGTAGTTGTACGTGAAGAGCTGGAGCAGCCGGATTGCGCCTGGCTGATCGGCGCCCTCCGGCTTGATGACGAGGTCGCGACCGACGAGCACGAGGACCAGCGCGCCGAGGAGCGCTGCGCCGGCGACCATGAGCTGCTCGTGCGAGCGACGACGAGCCTCTTCGACCGTCTCGCCTTCGGCCTTCACGCCACCGCGGTACGGGGACACCTCCGTCGTGGCCACGCGCTGACCGCCCGGGCCCTCGGCCTGGTCGGCCTGGTCGGCGTTACGAAGTGCGAACGCGACGAGTGCGGTGACCGCGAAGCCGACGAACGCGATGATCACCGCGGTGCCGAAGTGCCCCTCGGCATTTGCGGCTGGAGCTGCGCCGAAGGGCGAGCCCGCCCAGGCGCGCGAAGCGCCGTACGTGGCGAGCGCCGCGCCGCCGCCGAGGCCAAGCGCGTAGTAAGGCACCATTCCGCGCTTCACCAGCGGACGATCGCCGAGCACGTCGTCGAGCACGACGCCCACGAGCATCGCCGCCGGCGGGACGGCCGGGAAGATGTAGTGGTGGAATTTCGTGCCCATGAACGTGAACAGGAAGAACGCGAAGAGGAACCACATCACGAGCATGACGGAGGCGTCGCCTACGGCCGAGCCCTCGGACTCCTTCGCTGCGGTCTTCTTCCCCTCGAAGGCCTTCCACAGCGGCGAGAGCAGACCCTGCGAGCGCGAGAGCGCCGCGTCGCTGCGGCGAAAGCCCCAGATGAGCCCGAGCGGGACGAGGCCCGTCCACGGGAACAGCGCGTAGCCGAGCTGCCAGAGATAGAAGCGGATGCCCGTGTCGTCGCCCTCGTTCGTGTCGTGCACGTGCGAAAACGCACGGTTGAACATGTCGTGGAAGATCAACCGATCGGTGAACGGCGACCCGTGGCGGATGTACATCGCCACGTACCAGGGCATCGCCACCACGAGGATGACGAGCACGCCGGTGAGGATCTCGAGGCGGAGCAGCTCGCTCCAGCGGCGCTTCGTCGCGACATACGCGAACGCGCAGAGCATCGGGAGGCCGAAGCCGGCCGGGCCCTTGGCCATCGTCGCGATCGCCGCGCACAGCCAGGCGGCGATGTAGAGGAGGCGACGCGTGCGACGCTCACCCCAGTTCAGGTAGAGCGCGCCGCCGAGCACGAAGCTCCAGCCGATGGCCTGCAGCGACGGCTCGAAGCCGCCGAAGTAGCGCACGATCGAGGGCCACACGCCAATCGGGTTCGAGCCGACGGACTTCGGCACCGACGCCGGTGCGTGCATCACGCACGCTTCGTTGCCGGGGAGGCCGCAGTTCGTCGCCGAGCCGCTCTTGAACTCGTCCCAGTGGAAGCGAAAGCCCTTGGGACCGTCACCCCAGACCACGAGCTCGATGTTGCGCGAGAGGAGATAGAGGATCTGCGGGAGCGCGCAGAGCAGCACGACACCGAAGACGAGGTGCCAGAGCGAGAGGCGCCACTTGCGGCCGAACGCGTCGACCTCGTAGACGCTGACGCGCGCGTCCTCGTGAGTGTTGAGGCCGTTCAGGAGAAGGCCCATCGCGCCCGTCATCGCGGCGACGAACGGCATGTCCGTCATCGTCTGGTGGGCGAGAAAGAACCAGTCGGCCATCGTCGCGAGAACGAGCGCGCCGAGGAGCCCCGCGCGCCGCCCGAAGACCTTCGCGACGCCCTTGTAGAGGAGGTACATCGAGCCGAGCGTCATGAGCACGTTCGGTGTGCGCACGACCCACTCCGGGTGGGCCGTCCATGCGCCGCCCGCGCCCGTCATCATCATGTCGGCGTGGTAGCCGGTGCCGAGCGAGGCCATCGCGAGCGACTGGACCCAGAAATTCAGGATCGGCTTCGACCAGAACCAGCCGTCCTGTGCCCACCAGAGCGAAACCCAGTCGTCGCGAGCGAGGATCTCGCGCGCGACCTCACCGTAGTGCGTCTCCCACGGATCCCAGAGCGACTGGAGGCCCATCGCGGGGAAGTAGAGGAACGCGCCTATCGCGAGCACCCAGAAGCCGTGACGCTGGAGGAGCGGACGCTCGAGGCCGAGCTCGTCGAGCTTCCACGGACCGAGGATCTTGCCGACGTTGAACACGGCGGCGACGAGGCCGAGAAACGACGCAGTGACGGTGAGCGAGCCGACCCACCACGGGCCGACGGCGGCCTGCGCCATCGCGAGGAAGCCGCAGAAGGCGAGGAGCGCGACGACCGCCGCGGCCGCCGCGGGAGCGACACTGCTTCCGTCGGTGCGCGCGGTGACGTGCTCTTCGGCATCGTCGAACGTGCCGAGGAGATCCATCACGCCGATCGCGGCGATCGCGACGAAGACGAGACCCGCGGGGACGCCCCACCAGTTCTGACCGTTCTTCGCCATGAGGAGGAACGCGGGGACGCCGCCGGCGAGGATCGTCGCGAGGGCGCGGCGCTTCAGGGGGTTGCCCTGCGGAAGGAGGTCGGGTTCCTTCGTGGCCTCGTCCGTGCTGGACGCGTCGTTCTCGTCGTCGTGCTTCGCGTCGGCGTCGTCGCCATCGGCGTCCGCGACGCGATCCTCGAGGTTCGATGAGGTCTCGTCGGTCGCCGTGTCGAGCGCTTCCTTCTTCGGAAGCGTCTCGTCCTTCGCGTCGTCCGTAGGGGTCGTCTCGCTCATGCGGAAGACGGCTCGTTTACCATATCTACGGCGCGGATCCGACCATGGTTTCGCGGTTTTTGCGCGTGTTTTCGCGGATTCGGTCCTGTTGGGGCGCGTCTCTCGCCCTTGCCGGTGGGCCAGCCGAGCTCTAGGCCGCCCTCGGTGGCTCAGAGCTCGTCGGCGAGTCTGCGCGCTTCCTCGAGGCGCGCGCGCGCGTCGAGCAGCTGCTGCTTCTGCGCGTTCGTCTCGTCGATGACCTCTTTCGGGGCGCGCTCGAGGAAATTCTTCGAGGACATCTTCTTCTCGATCATCCCGAGGTCCTTCTCGATCGCCTTGAGCCCGCGCTCGATGCGAACGATCTCCTCGTCCTTGGTCACGAGCCCCTTCAGTCCGACGAGCACCTCGATCGGCCCATAGCTGCTCGGCACGACGCTGACGGCGGTGCCAGGAGTCCGTGCGCCGCCCGTCTTTTCCACCACCGGAGCCGCGCTGCCCACGAGGAACGAGAGCGCCTGCAGGCGCTCCGTCACGAACGCACGCGCCTCCTCACTCTCGGCACGAATCGTCAACGGCGCATCCACCGCGCGCTTGATGTCGTGCTCGGCGCGAATCGTCCGCACGGCGCCGGCGATCGCCTTGAAGACCTCCATCTCCCTCAGCACCGCCTCGTCGTTGGGCGCATCCACGCCCGCGACCGGGTAGGGCCCGAACGCGATCGACACCCTCCGCGACGCCGGATGCGGCGACCGCTGCCACAGCTCCTCCGTGATGTACGGCATCAGCGGATGAAGGAGCCGCAGCGACGTTTCGAGCACGTGCGCGAGTACCACCCGCGTCTCCGCCGCTTGCTCCGTCTGCAGCGCTTCACCCTCGCTGCCGTCTTCACTGCGCGCGCCGCGCAGTACGGGCTTGGTCACCTCCAGGAACCAGTCGCAGAAGTCGTTCCAGAAGAAGCGGTACGTCTCGTTCGCCGCCTCGTCGATCCGGAACGCGCCATAGCCCGCGTTGCAGAGCGCGATCGTCTTGCCGAGCTGCGCCAGGATCCATCGGTTGAAGAACCCCTTCGCCGCGAGCGTCGACCCGTCACCGCCCGTGAACAAGGTGCTCGCGTCGAGCCCGTCGAGGTGCCCGAGCACCAATCGACTCGCGTTCCACACCTTGTTCGCGAAGTGGCGGTTGCCCTCGATCCGCTTCGGCGCGAGCGCGATCCGCTTGTTCGACGGTGGGAACGTCGCGAGCGTGAAGCGCAGCGCGTCCGCGCCGAACGCCGGAAAGCCCCCGCCCATCGCGGCCGCCGAGGGATACGCCTTCTTGAACTTCGCGAGCGCCTCCGCCTCGGGTGCGCCGGGCATCGTCTTCTGGACCATGTCCTTGAAGGTCGTGCCGTAGATGAGGTCGAGGGGATCGATGACGTTCCCCTTCACCTTGCTCATCTTGTCGCCGGTCTCGTCGACCACCAATCCGTGCAAGAGGACGCGCTTGAACGGCACGTCCTTCATGAAGTGGAGCCCGAACATCATCATCCAGGCGACCCAGAAGAAGAGGATGTCGTAGCCCGTCTCGAGATCGCTCGCGGGATAGAACTTGGCGAGTGCGTTCGTCTTCTCCGGCCAGCCCAGCGTCGCGAACGGCCAGAGCGCGCTCGAGAACCACGTGTCGAGCACGTCGGGATCCTGCGTCCAGCCCTCGCCGCACTCCGCCGGTCGCGTCCGCGCGACGATGATCTTTCCGTCCGGCCCGTGCCACGCGGGGATCTGATGGCCCCACCAGAGCTGACGCGAGATGCACCAGTCCTGGATGTTGAGCAGGAAGTGTTCGTACGTCTTCTGCCACTCCTCGGGGAGGATCTGCGTGCGGCCGTCGCGTACCGCCTTCACGGCCTCGTCGGCCATGTCCTTCATCTTCGTGAACCACTGCGTCGAGATCATCGGCTCGACCACGCCGCCCGAGCGCTGGCACTTCGGCAACGTCAGCACGTGCGGCTTCGACCCGCGCGCGAGGCCCTTGTCGTCGAGCGCCTTCTTCACCGCGGTGCGCGCACGCTTGCGATCGAGTCCCGCAAAGGGGCCGCCGTTGTCGTTCATCGTGCCGTCGAGGTTGAAGATGTTGATCTCCTCGAGCGCGTGACGCTTGCCCGTCGCGTGGTCGTTGAAGTCGTGCGCGGGCGTCACCTTCACGGCGCCGGTGCCGAACTTCGGGTCGACGAGGATCGCGTCCGTGATGATCGGCACCTTCCGGTCGACGAACGGATGCACGAGCATCTTGCCGTGGAGATGCGTGTATCGTGCATCATCGGGATGAACGGCCACCGCGGTGTCGCCGAGCATCGTCTCCGGTCGCGTCGTCGCCACGACGATCTGCTCGTCCGAGCCGTCGACCTTGTACGCGAACTCGAAGAGCTCGCCGTTCGCGCCCTCCTCGTTGTCGACCTCGAGGTCCGAGAGCGCCGTCATGCACTCGGGGCACCAGTTGATCAGGCGCGTCGCGCGGTAGATGAGCCCTTGCTCGTAGAGCTGCACGAACGCCTCGGTCACGGAGACCGAGAGGTCCGGGTCCATCGTGAACTTGGTGCGCTTCCAGTCCGGTGAGGCGCCGAGCTTGCGCATCTGGTTCGCGATCGTCCCGCCGCTCTCCGCCTTCCACTTCCATACGCGCTCGACGAACGCGTCGCGGCCGAGGTCGTGGCGCGTCTTGTTGTCGCGCGCGAGCTGCCGCTCGACCACCGTCTGCGTCGCGATGCCGGCGTGGTCGATGCCCGGCTGCCAGAGCACGTTCTTGCCGTGCATGCGCTCCCAGCGCACGAGCGCGTCCTCGAGGGTGACCATGAGCGCGTGGCCCATGTGGAGCGAGCCCGTCACGTTCGGCGGCGGAAGCGGCACCACGTAGACGGGGCGCTTGTCGCTCGGGTCGTCGGTCGCCTCGAAGACGCCTTCCTTCTCCCAGAACGAGTACCAGCGTTCTTCGACCTCGCGCGGCTCGTAGGCCTTGGTGAGGTCAGGGACGCTGCTCGTGCTCGGATCACCGACTGCGGACATGCCGTGGGAATTACCACAACGGGCCATACGACACAGCTAGCCTTGGCGGGCCGTGCAATTCCTCCATCCAGCCCATGACGAAGAGCTCGAGCTCTCCACCGACGACGTCTTTCTGAACCCTGGTTACTTCGACGGCGGCTCCCGCCTCGACACGAACCTCTCTCCGCCCGACTTTCCGGGCAGCTCGCACCCGATCGTGTCGGCGAACATGAACGCGGTCACCGGCAAGCGCATGGCCGAGACCATTGCGCGCTTCGGCGGCCTCGGCGTCCTCCCGCAGGACATGGATCTCGACACGGTCGCTCGCATCGTCAAGCACATCAAGGCGGCGGACCCGCGCTACGACACGCCGCTCGCCGTCACCCCGCGCGCCACCCTGCGTGACGTCACGGGCATCATCCGCAAGCGCTCGCACGATCTCGTGGTCGTCGTCGACGAGGAGAACCGTCCGCTCGGCGTCGTCACGCACGCGGCCCTGCGCGACCGCGATCAGTACACGCCGGTCTCCCAGCTGATGACCTCGCGTCTCGTCGTACTGAAGGTCGGCATCGCGAACCGTGACGCGTTCCTCATCATGGACGAAGCGCGCGTGAAGGCCGCCCCCGTGCTCGACGAGTCGGGCCGCCTCGTCGGCGTCGTCACGCGCGACGACACCGTTCGCCTCGAGCTCCTCCGCCCCGCGCTCTCGCCGAAGGGCGAGCTCATGGTGGCGGCGGCCGTGGGCATCTCCGCGCAGGCCCCGGAGACGGCACGAAAGCTCATGGAAATGGGCGTCTCGGCGATCGTGCTGGACACCGCGCACGGCCACCAGCGCCGCATGCTCGAGACGATTCGCGCCGTCCGGTCCGTCGTCGGGAGCAAGGTCCCGATCGTGGCCGGCAACGTCTGCACGGCGGAAGGGACACGCGCGCTCATCGAGGCAGGCGCCGACGTCGTGAAGGTCAACGTCGGACCCGGCGCGATGTGCACGACGCGCATGCAGACCGGCGCCGGTCGCCCCACGTTCACGTCCGTGCTCGTCTGCGCGCGCGAGGCGAAGAAGCTCGGCAAGC
>JAYSXP010000512.1:0-1075 GCA_043717125.1 Polyangiaceae bacterium
GTGTATGTGCGTGGCAAGCTTATTGAGGAATATTCCCAGGAAGAATGGGACAAACTGATAAAGGAGTTTAAGAGCGATGACACTACTGGAAGAAGCCGTACTTGATTGGTTACAAAAGCAAGCTGTACTTACCCAGACTTTGGTACATTTCGGACCCCGTGCTTCCGTAACCGAGCATGAGCAGGCGGTACAAAAGGCTTTCCAAAGGGTTCTTATCCTGGCCGACCAGCTTAACAATAGTTTGATAGATGGAGGGTTACAAGATGCCAACAAACTTTGATACCGAGATAGAGAAGCTGGCCTACGAGTTCTGCGTGAACTGGCTGAACTGGAACGTGGCTTATACGGAGTACAGGGACAACCCCTGGCTACAGCAGCGGGTGACAGCGGCCCTGGTTAATGCCCACAAGGAGGCAGCGGACGGGGCAATGCTGGACCTGTTCAAACTGATAGGAAGCAAGTACAACTTGCCAGAGGCTACCACCGGGCCGATAGTCAGGGAATGAGTAAAAAGAAAGCGAGGCGAGTTATGGCAGAGGCAGAAAGCAAGATTGGCAACGGCAAAACATCAGAGGCAGCGGATAAGCTTTTGAAGAGCAAAGTCCAGGAAGCAAGTGGCAGTTGTATCTGGTGTGAAGAGGGCTACCCCTATTTCCAGGGCCACGGGTATGTGTTTAAGCATATAGTCCCGGACCCCCTTACGGGCAATACAGCCGTAGAGTGCCAGGACCAGTAAGCGTTAATTTAAGAAAGTGAGGGTTGAAGATGCTGAAAGTAGACCTGGCAGAGATAGATGAATTTATATCCGCTTTAGATAAACGTTCTACCCTTTCTGATGTACAGGTAATCCGTTGGTATCATTTGACTAAAGCTTTACTTGCCCTGGCTAAAGAACAGGTAGCTGAGATTAATAGGTTACGGGTATTGGTGACAAAGCCAAACGCAAGAACCAGTCAGAGAGTAGGAAAGAAAGAAAGAAAGAAAGAAAGGAATGGGTAATATTATGTACCTGGGCTTTGACGAGTATATGGACAGGCTGAACCGGCTGGACAGCCTTATGGATACTTTGCGGGAA
>JAYSXP010000513.1:0-10104 GCA_043717125.1 Polyangiaceae bacterium
GCGTGTTCTGGTTGCAGACGGGCATCTCGCCGAGCGTCACGTGGGCGACGACGTATCGGGACTGGCCCACGAAGGTCCGGCAGTCGTTCGGGCAATCCAGCGTCGCGTCCTTCAGCTCGCCTCGATTCACGAGACGGAGCGAGAGCGCGCTGTCGTCGACGGTCGAACGGATCGAGACCTTCGGGTTCGCGGTGCGCGCGCGGAAAGTGTACGCGTCGACTCCCTGGGTCTGCGGGATCATCTCGAGCGCGGCCTGAGGTGCGACGCGCACGGGTGCGTACGCGTATCCGATGACCGGGCGGCGATCGTTCGTCGCAAGACGGTGGAAGACGTGCACGTCCTCGCCGACGACGTACGCGGCCTCAAGCTCCTTCGTGCACGCGTGCTCGAGACCATGAACGGTGGGCTTCTCGACGTGGAGGAACATCCTGTCGACGAGCGTGTTTCCACCGCCGTCACGTGCGGTGATCTCGATATCGGCGACGCCCGGCTCACCGGCGACGAGCACGATGTGGTGGCTGCTCACCTTGCCGATCGCGATGACGCCAGGGCGCGAGGAGGTCGCGGCCGTGATCACGAGGTTGTCCTCCGAGCCGTTCGCGAACGCCTCGAGATCGAGCCTCGCCCCGGGGGCGATGGGTTTGCCGAAGTTCTCGAACTGAAGGCCCGCCGCGTACGCGAACGTGAACTTGCCGTTGTAGCCGGTGGCCTTGGAGTAGCAGCCGGAGAGCCCCACGCAGGCGGCTCCGAGCGCGGCGAGCTGGAGGGTCCGGACGAGTCTCGAACAAGGAGATGGCATGGTCGGTCCTTCCTTCGAGGGTCGCAGGGCGAACGCGCTGCGCCTAGCCCCTTGTGGTATGAGGCTCGTCGTGGGCGCTCAATGGAAACAGAAGCATCGCGAGGCTGCTGCCAACGCGAAGGGTAAGATCTTCACCAAGCTCGCGAAGGAGATCGCCGTCGCGGCACGCGGAGGCGCGGATCCGACCATGAACGCGAGCCTTCGCATGGTCGTCGACGTCGCGCGCCGGCAGTCGATGCCTCGCGAGACCATCGAGCGCGCCATCAAGAAGGGCGCGGGCCTCCTCGACGGCGCGGTCACCTACGACACCGTGACCTACGAGGGGTTCGCTCCTCATCAGGTCCCGGTCGTCGTCGAGTGCCTCACCGACAACAAGAACCGCACCTCCTCGAACGTGCGGCTCCTCTTCAAGAAGGGCCAGCTCGCGGCGTCGGGCGCGGTCTCGTGGGACTTCTCTCGCCTCGGCCTCATCGAAGCGACCGGCCCCGCCGGCGCCGACCCGGACGAGGCCGCTCTCGAGAGCGGTGCCGACGACCTCGAGCCCGGCGACGAGGGCGCTACCCTCTTCTACACCGCGCCCACCGAGGTCGACGCAGTCGCGAAGGCGCTCGGCGAGCGCCGCTGGACCGTCGCGAAGTACTCGCTCGTCTGGAAGGCGAAGAACCCCGTCTCCCTCGGTGACGCCGAGCGCACGGAGGTCGAGAGCTTTCTCGAGGCCCTCGACGACGACGACGACGTGCAGAAGCTCTTCGTCGGCCTCGCCTGACGCGCCGTCGAGGACGACGCGAGACGCGAGACGCGAGACGCGAGACGCGCGTAGTCAGGTGCGCGCGCCGAGCCAGTCGAGGAACGGCGCGTCGAATGCGTGTCCCTGCGGCCAGGCCCCGGCGACCTCCTCGGCGAGCTCGGCGTCACGACGCGTGAAGGACGCAACGAGCTCGTCGAGCACGCGCCGCGCCTCGGCCTCGCCGTCGCCGCCGTGCGCGAGTGCGTCCTCGCAGACGTAGTAGTTGCACGTCGCGGATCGACGGTCGTGGGGGATCGTGCATCCGGTGAGACCGAGATACACGCACGCCGAAAGCGGCGCGGACGCACCGGGCATGGTGCGCGCGGTCCGCGGCAACACGAGCCACAGGTTGCCCGGCGCTGCCACGAGGCGGGACGCGGCGATCTCTGCGAGCAACCAATCGCGACCGCCGTGCGCGACGATACGGGCGATGTCCGACAGCGCCACGCGCGGCGGTGCCGCGCAGCAACCCGCGGCCGAATGCGGGCACGCCGAGCAGAGCGAGGACGTGAGGAGCGTGTCCGCTCCGGCGAGCTGCAAGCGAAGCATCCGAAGCGTCAGGATAGCCCGATGCGCAAGCTCGCGACCTGCACACTCTGCGAGGCCGCCTGCGGGATCGTCGTCGACGTGGAGAACGATCGCGTCGCAGGCGTGCGCGGCGATCCCGACGACCCGATGAGCCGAGGGTACGTGTGCCCGAAGATCGTGGGCATGCAGGATCTCCACGAGGCTCATCACCAGCGCGGGTAACCCGGTTCGCTCCGCGCCAAACGGGCCGCGGGTCGACCGCGCGCTCGGCACCCTCGAGCACATGCCGTGCTCACCGCTCGAGCGCGCGCACTACTGCGGAGGGAGACCTCGACGGCGACGGCATCACGTCGCTGTTTCACCAGGACGGCGCGATCGCGAGCGGTCATCTCTCCGTCGCGCCCGCGATCACCGAGGTCACTCCCGACCAGCGAGCCTCTGCGTGCTTCGGCTGCCGTGCCCCACGCATTCGCGATCTCCTGAACGCCCGCGAGGTACTATCCTCGGGAGCATGACCGCTCCCATTTCCATCCGCGGGCTCGCGCATATCGGGATCCGCGTGCACGATCTCGAGCGCTCGGTGCGCTTCTACGCGATCCTCGGCTTCACGAAGACGGTAGGGCCGGTGGGGCTCGAGCCGGTCGCCATCCTCGATCATCCGTCCGGCGTGGAGGTGAACCTGATCCTCAACGCGCCAAAGGCGAGCGAGCCGAACGTCCTGATGGATGTTCCCGACAAGCACGCGGGCATCACGCACATCGCGCTCCTCTGCCCCGACCTCGTCGCCGCGAAGGCGAGCCTCGAAGCGCAAGGAATCGCGATCAGCGGCGGGCCCATCCAGTTCATGCCCGGCGCGCGCGGGATGTTCGTGCGCGATCCGGACGGCAACGTGATCGAGCTCCACGAGCGCTCGACTCAATCGAGGAACGAGTAGTTCGACTCGGGGGGCGTCGGATCGCCCGCGGTCAGGACTCACCACACGAACGTGCCGCCGACCTCGACGGTCGGGAGGACGTAGAACTGTTCGGCCTTGTAGGTGAACGTCTCGATCGGAACGCGAAGGTTGCCGATGAGATAGACGCTGAGGTCCTCGGTGGCCTGCGTCCTTGCGCCGACGCGGAAGACCGTCGCGTCGTAGCGGTAGGTCCCGTTCAGGTGTTTTTCGCCATCGACGATCCGGTACTCCCAGAGGTCGAAGTCACCGCGCAGCGCGAAGAGGAAGTCCGCGCTACGCGAGACGGGCCGAGACGCCATGAGCTCGCCCGAGAGGTAGACCGTCGAGGTGAGGTCCGTCTGGTCGCTCCGCACCGCGAACAAGCTGTAATTTACACCCAGTCGCGCGCCGAGCGTCCACGCGCCGACGTCGGCGAAAGCCCAGCGCACCGCGAGCTGCGGATAGTGGAAGAGACCGGAGACCGTCTCGTAGCGGAAGGCGACGTCGACGCGACGAGACAGCCCGTAGCCCGCCTCGAAGACGAAGAACGGGAGGATCGCGGTGTAGCCGCCGCCGAGGGTCATGCCGTAGTCGTTCTGGCCGAGTGGGGCGGCCGTCACGAGCGTCGGCGCGGACATGCGCGCGGCCACGGGAATGGGCAAGGGCTCAACGGTTGCAGGCGCCAGCGCCGGTGCAGCGGGAGCCGGAGCGATCTCTGCGGGCGGTTCGGCTACGTCGACCATGCGTGTCCGATCGTGAACGTGGGAAGAAAGCCGTAGGGAACCGTGTCCGCCTTGATGAGGAAGAGCGCGTCGAGCCGCAAGAAGAACCGCCGTGACTCGGTGATCTCCCACTCGCCGATGACCGAGGCGGTCACCGACTGCCAGCGAGCATCCCACTTGAAGCTGCGTTCGTCGTACGTCGTGTAGCGCGGTCCGGCGAGCGCGTACGACGGGCCGAGCGACCACGTGACATGCGCCTGGTGCGGCCGTGTCCAGGTGAAGAGCAGGTCGTGTCCGACGTCCCAGTCGTTGCCGAGCGAGAGGCTGCTGAGATCGATCCCGAACTTGGCGCCGTTGCCCTGCGCGAGCGAGCCGATGCCCGTGTTCAGCGCGAGGCCGAACGTGAAGCGTGAGCTGATCGGCGTCGCCCAGGTGAAGCGCGCACGAGCGAGGTGGCCGACGATCGCGAGGTTGCGATAGCGCACCTCGAGGCTCGTCCCGCGCCCGAGCCCGACGCGCGCCTCGGCGCTCCCTGCGGGAAGCAGGATCGCGGCGCCCGCACCGATGGTGAAGACGAAGTCACCCGCGGCAGGCGCACCGACGCCGAGCTTCGGCCCGCCGATCGCGTGCGGCATGCGCAGCGCAATCTCGGCCGGAGGATCGAGCGCGGGAGGGAGAGCGTCCGTCATCGATGCGGACCGACGGTGACCGGGATGCGAGGGATCGTTCCGCCGGAGTACGGAAAACGATGACCCTCGAACTGCGTGACGCCATCCGTGTAGGTTGCACGCGCTTCGAGGAAGTGATCGCCGGGCTCCGCGCTCCAGTGGAACACCCAGACGACCCAGACCCATGGCGGCATGTCGTCGAACGGCGTGTTGAACGCGATCTCCGCGCGCTGCCATGGCCCGCCGTCGATGCGCACGTCGACGAACGCGATCGGCCGGCCGTCACCGAACGAGTAGCCGACCACCTTCGTGTCGCCGGGCTGGATGAACTGGCCCTCGAACGGGTGGCTGAAGCCCGAGGCGAGCTGGACGTGACCCTTCGCGTACTCGATCGAGCCGCGGAGGACATCCTGGTAGCCGCGCTGGTCGGCGATCGTCACGGTGTCGATCCACTTCGGCTGCATGTAGCCGTAGAGGCCGGGCGTCATGATGCGGAGCGGAAAGCCGTGCACGATCGGGAGCGGCTCGATCTCATCGGGCGAGCGGCCCATGTCGAACGCGAAGATGCTCTCCGGGCGGAGCAGCTCCCGCATCGACTGGAGGGCCACGTATCCGTCGAGGCCGGTGATGATCGCGGCCTCGGCGCGGTCGCTGATCTTCGCCACGTCGAGCACGTCGCGGACGCGCACCCCGCGGAAGTATCCAGCGCTCACGAGGCTGCCCTCAGGAGGATTGCCGACGCACGCGAGCGTGATGGGAACGACGACGTTCTCGAAGCGCGTGCGGAGGGCAGGCACCGAGAGGGAGAGACCGTGGTCGACGATGCCGCCAATTTTCAGGCGATAGTGCTCGAGATCGCGCGGCGCGGGGTCGACGATCGAGACGTAGTACCACTCGTCGACGCGCGTGAACGGCTGCTCGGGCGTGGGCGTCGAGCTCGCGCCGAGCTGCTGCGAGAGCTTCTTCGCGCAACCCAGCTCCGCGAGCGGGATGAATGCGCTCGAGAGACCGGCCGCCGCGAGACGCAGGAACGTACGCCGGTTGACATCCTCGCGCCGCCCACGCACCACGACCCCAGTGAACCATGAATCGCGTCCTTGCCGGTGCCCGTCTCGCGCGCTCTACGATCGCATCGCTTCCTCCGCAAGGCGCCCAAGCAGTCCCGCTCTCGTAGCGTCGTCGAGCTCGAGGCCGAAGATCTCTTGCAGTCTGCACGCAAGAGCAAGGGAGCAACAGCGAAGGAGCTCGACGCGGTGCGCGAAGCGCTGGGCAAGCTGGGCGCGCATGGATCGCCTACCTCAATCCATCGCGTCGAGGATGGCCGTGCGCACCGCGCGGTGCGCGCAGCGTAGTGAGACAGCCTCCTCGCGGACCGCGAGGATCATCGCCACGACACGCGCCACGTGCGAAGGCGGCGCGGTGGTGAGGCGGAGCGTGCTCGCGACGCGCTCGAGGAGGTCCCTGCGGATGCGGAGCGGCCCAGCGCCGGGCGCGTCCGGGACGTCCTCGAGTGCATTGCGCGCGTCGACCAGCGCTTCGACGAGCAGGCTATCCATGGCCGAGCAGTCTGCCGGCTTGCGATGGCATCGCGATGGTCGCCTGGCATCTTCTAGGTGAACAGGCGATTGCATCACCGGGGCCGCGGGACCGTCTGTCCGTCGATGCTTTTGCGGACGGCGCGCTCCTGGCTCGTGCTTCCGATCCTGCTGCTCGCCCTCATCGTGAGTGGTTGCACGAGACCGCCCGACATGGCGCGCGCGGCCCAGCCCGACTGGGCGGTCCGCATCCTCGGCGGCCCGATCCAGCTCGCGCTCGTCATGCGCACGGGCGCCCTGCTCCGGGATCCGGTGTGGGGTCCTGCGATCCGCCAAAGCCTCGACAAGAGGAAGAGCTCTTCGGACAGAGCGGGCAGCGCCGCTCCGGACGTCGCGCGCGGCGGTGACATGCTCGCGTTCTCGAACACGATCGAGTTCTACAGCGCGATCCTCCCCGGCAGTCCGTACGCCATGGGCACGAGCGAGGATCTCCGCTCGGCCGACGTCCGCGTGATCGCGGTGATGCGCCAGGTGCCTCCCAGCCTCAATCCGCTCGCGATCGGAGGCAAGAACGGCCAGGCGACGTGGCGCCCGCCGCGCATCCTGCCCTCGGGCGTCGCCGAGTACGCGCCCAACCCGAACGCCAACGGCTACTTCCTCTACGTGATCCCCGGCGGCACCTGGGTGCTCGTCGACGGAGCCACCGCACCGAGCGCCAATCGCGTCTTCGCGCAGACCTCCGAGGCCCCTCCCCTCCCGACGTTCGAATCCGACGCGCTCTTCTCGGTCTATGCGGGCCCGGGCATCATGAGCCTCGCACGCGCGAGGACGCAGGACGAGCATGCGGGCCTCGCGTCCGTCGAGGCCATCAGCTTCGTGATGCGCCCCGGCCAGACGGGCGAGTTCGTTCTACGTGTAAAGTACACCAATAGCGACGCCGCCAAGGCGAGCGAACGCGGGTTGAAGGACGCGATGGAGAAGGTCGGCAAGGGAGACCCGCTCGTCATGGTCATCCTTGCCGCGCTCGTCTCTGTCGACCTCGACCGCGACGACGACGTCCTCACGTTGAAGGCCACGCTCCATCGCGCGCTCCTCGACCGCCTCGCGCGGGAGTGAGTGAGCTCGGAAGTCGAGCGACTGACCCTGAGCTCGACCTCACGGCAAAGCTCAACGCCGAGATGAAGTGAGCGCCGTCGGATCGGGCGCGATCGCGCCCTTGCGGAACCAGTGAAGGCCGCCCGACAGCTCGTCGCCGTCCGTGGTGAGCCAGAGAAACGGGCGGCCCTCGAGCACCGGGACCGTGCACTCGCGGTCGACGAACGCCGGGCACCACGAGCCGCTGTTGCCCGAGAAGCGCCCGCCCTCCCACGTGCCGCTGGGCCGGTGCGTGTGGCCCATGCACATCGCCTTCACGCCGTGGATGTCGAAGATGCGCTGCACGGTCGGCGGCGCCGAGTCGTAAGTACGGATGTCCGGCTTCGCGGTGAGCACCTCGTAGAGCGCGAACGAAGCAACCATCGCGCCCACCACGATAGCGGCGACCGTCGTGCTGGCCAGGGCGAATGTCGCCACGGCGACCAAGACCATCAAGAACCCGAGACCGATCCGATCGAGCCAGAGCTCGCGGAGGATCGGGATCATCGTCCTCTCGCCCGACGGCACGCGCAGGGCGTGTGTCGCGAGGACGGCCTCACGCGACGCCCCCGTCTCCGCCCGTGCGAGCTCGATGCTCGCCGGCGAGAGCGCGTGGTCGCCTTTGCGGCGGTGCCGGAAGATCTCGCGCGCCGTCGCCAGCGACCCCCACAGCCACGTCCGCGCGATATGGCGGTCCGAAAACATGTAGTTTGCAAAGAAATGCCGCAGGTATCCGGAGGCGCCCATGTAGAACGTCGCTTCGTAATACGGATTGAAGTACCCCATGCGCGCGCCCGTTCGCTTGAACGCGAGCTTTCCGGCCACGGGGTGCAACCAGGAGCCGTCCGGGATCACCGGCAGCATCGGGTCGGGCACGCCGTTCAGGTGATCGTACTGGCTACCGTGCTCGAGGTAGATCTTGTCCTCGCTGACGTGAAACCAGGTGCGGAAGCGCACGCGCTCCTCGAGGTCGGAGAGGGCGCTCGACGGCGCGAGCGCGGCCGCCATGCCGCGCAGCTCCTCGCGAAGCGCAGAGCGCACGCCTGGCCAGTAGAGCTCCAGGTCGTGATTGCCCGACACGAAGGTCATCCGATGGCCCTCTGCGAGGAGCCGCGCCACGGCGCCGAAGAAGCGCCGATGATCGGCGACGATGCGCCGGAGCTGCGCGGCGCACCCGGCGTCGTCGAGCGGGAACTCGTCGAACGTGCTCTTGCCGTCCTCCACGAGCGGCGCGTCGAAGTCGAGGACGTCACCGTTGAAGACGACCTCGATCGGCTCGCCGTCGCACGCTTCGAGGAGCTTGCCGACGAAGTCCTCGAAATCGGCATCGGGGTGGTAGTCGCACCGGCGATACCGCATCCAGAACGGGTCGGCGTCGTCATGGGGATGCGCCTGGCTGAGGTGCACGTCCGAGAGGACGACGGTATGGCTGCGGTGTTCGCTCATCTCAGGCGGAGGCAGCCTCGGCGCGATCGAGCTCTTCGACGGCACGATGGCCCTCGATGCCGCGCACCAGCGCGAGGCCGCCGAACACACTCGTGAGGACTCCGGCGGCGCCCCACTCCAGGGCGACCGGCACCACGCCGATGCGCATCCGGTACCCGGCGACGCCGAAGACGACGACCGCCGCGACGAGAACGCCGGTCGACGAATGGGGGCGCTCGCCACGGATGCGGAAGTTCAGCTGACCCACGCCGATGAAGACGTAGACACTCGCGCCGAGGAGGATCGCCGAGAGCGTGCCGAACGCACCGGTCGCGGCAGCGAGCGTCACTGCGGTCCCGAAGAGGAACGGCGCGAAGAACGGCGCGAGCCGTCCGCCCTTCTGCTTCACGCGCGTCGCGCATCGCAGGATCCCGAAGAGGGCGACGACCGACACGACGGCGAGGACGAGCTCGGGCAGCGGCCACGATCCGACATGAATGCCCGCCATGGCGGCCACGCCGAAGAGCCCCCGCGCCATGAGAGCGACGGAGAGCGAGCACACCGACTCGATCTGGTTGAGCAGACCAAGCTGGAAGACGCCGGTCTCGGCCTGCTCCCAGTAGGTGATGGCGGCTGCTGCAGGAACGACCACGGCTGCGGTGACGCTCCAGAACGGAGGCGTGCCGAGCGCCACGACCGTCATGCAGATCACGTAGGTGGCATTCAGGAGGTCGAGGCCGTGGTCGAGGAACTCCCCGAGGGCCGAGCACTGCCCCGTCCGGCGCGCGTGGCCCCCGTCGGCATGGTCACACCAGAGCCAGACGTGCACGAGGACCGGCACGAGGAAGAACGGCCAGCCCTTGTCCATGGGGGCGGATGCCACGAGCAGGACGAGGGCTGCGAGGTTGATCAGGTGGCCGCCGTGGGTGATGGCGTTGGGGCTGATCCGCGCGGGAATGAGGGGGATCAGGGGCTCGACGAGGAACCGCTTGTAGTACGGAAGCAGGATCGAGCGATCCCGGACCGAGTAAGTGAGAGCTGGCGTGCTCATCCGGCGTCCACAAGGCGCATCCTACCGTAGCGGAAGCTCCCACCTCCACGCCTTTCCCGATGGAACCAATGTCGAACTGCGGGCGTAGGTACTGTAGAACGTGGTTGATCTGCGGTCGCTTGCCGCCCGATTCTCTCTAGGCGAGAGACGGAAAAGGGGAACGATGGCTCTGGAGAGGGACGACCGAGACGCAGCCGTGCTCGAAGCGGGCTACGAAAAGACGCACCGTGCGTATGAGCTCAGTGGGATTGTCGGCGCGGTCATCATGGCTTGCTGGCTTCTGCTGCGCATCATCCAGTCGGCACCGGTCTCGTACGGGTGGATGACGCTCGCGGCATTCATCGGCATCCTCGCGGCCGACTTCACGTCGGGCTTCGTTCACTGGATGTTCGATACGTGGGGCTCGGTCGACACGCCGATCGTCGGCCGCATCGCCATCCGCACGTTCCGTCATCATCATGTCGACGAGAAGGCGATCCTGCGCCATGACTTCGTCGAGACCAACGGCCACAACTTCGCGC
>JAYSXP010000514.1:0-10077 GCA_043717125.1 Polyangiaceae bacterium
CGCCTCAGCTCTTGCTGGATGGCCTGGAGAAGATCCTGCGCTTCTTCCTCGTCGAACTCGAGGTCGAAGTTGCGGGTGACGCGGAAGGTGTAGACGCCCTTCAGCTTCACGCCGGGAAAGATGGTGCCGACATGCCGCGCGATGAGATCCTCGAGGAGCACGAACGCGTGCTTGGTCGGCACACCGCTGTCGGTGCGCAAGCTGCCCTGCACCTCGAGGAGGCGCGGCAGCATCATCGGCACCTGGACGACGCCGAAGCCGGGCTCCGTCTCGCCTTCGCGGGAGAACATGACGCCGAGGTTCAGGCTCTTGTTCCGCACGTGCGGGAACGGGTGGCCGGGGTCGATGGCGATCGGCGTGAGGATCGGGAAGACCTCGTTGTGGAAGCGATCGTCGAGGATCGCGAGCACGTCCGCCGGGAGCTGCTCGGGCTTGAGGAGCACGAACGTCCCGTCCGCCGCGAGGCGCGGAACGAGGTTGCCCATGAGGCTCGCCATCTGCTGCGCAACGAGGTCGTGCGCGCGGATCGAGATCTTGACGAGCTGCTCGTGCGCGGAGAGGCCGTCGGCCGCGAGCTCGCCGACCTCGCCGGTGAGCTGCTGCTTCAGCCCCGCGACGCGGACCATGAAGAACTCGTCGAGGTTCGACGCGACGATGGCGTGAAACTTCAAGCGCTCGAGGAGCGGCACGACCTCGGCCTCGGCCTCGTCGAGGACGCGCGCGTTGAACTCGAGCCACGACAGCTCGCGGTTCAAATAGAGCGTCGTCGAGCGCAGGTCCGGCGACTCTGCGGTGACCGCGAGCTGAGCCGGTTGCTGCGACGCGGCGAGCGTCGCGGGGGGTAGCGAGGGGCTCGGCGACGAGATGGGCCCGTTGGTGTTGGCCGCGGCAGGCGCGATCGACGGGGAGGAGGGCGCAGGCGCGGGGATCGCAGAACCCGACGGCGGCGGCGCGACAACCGTGGCAACGGACGCGGTCGACGGGGTCTGGAGGTTGGAAGCGACGGGGCCCGGCGCCGGCGTCGCCCCCTCGCGGGCCTCGCGCACGGACACCGGCGCGGCAAGCTCGGAAGCGGACGAAACAGGACCAGCCATGACCTGTAAGTCTACCGCAAGCGCCTCTTCCTGGTGTGTGACAACGGGGCGCCTCGAGCCAGTTCATGCATTGTCCGTGCCGCGCACGTGCTCCAACGACCTTGACTTGGCCGCGCCCGGAGCGACGCTAGGAGGCGCACACCATGAACGAGCCGGTCCGTCGGTTGCCACTTCCCCAGCAGGACCGCGCGCGCGGCTTTGCCGAGGCCCTCACCTCCGCGCGGGGCAAGCATCTTCTGATTGCTTTGCGCGGCCATCCCGATCCGGATGGCATCGCCTCGGCGCTCGCGCAGGCGCACATCGCGCAGCGCCTCGGCGTCGGCAAGACGACCATCGGCTACTGCCACGAGCTGTCGCATCGCGAGAATCGCGCGCTCGTGAAGCTGCTCAATGTCGAGCTTCGCAAGATGAAGAGCATCAGCGACGTCGAGAAGGTCGATTTTCTCGGCTTCGTCGACGCCCACGACATCGATCCAGATCTCGCGGGCAGCGAAGGGATCGAGGTCCTCACCATCGTCGACCACCACCGCGCGCACGTGCCGCCACGCGCGAAGTTCGTCGATATGCGCAACGACGTCGGGGCGACCGCGACGATCTTCGTCGAGTACCTCGCCGAGCTCTTCCCGCTTTCTGTCGACCAGGACGACGACCGCCGCGTCGCGACCGCGCTCATGCACGGCCTCGCGACCGACACGGACGACTTCTCCCTCGCCCGCTCCACCGACTTCCGCGCCGCATCGCAGCTCGCGGACGTGTGTGACCGCGACCTCCTCCAGGACCTCTCGCGCCGCCTCATCGCGCCGAGCGCCATGGACGTGATCGCGCGTTCGCTTTCATCGCTTTTCGTGCGCCGCAACTTCGCGATGGCGGGCGTCGGCTTCGTGGCCGAGAGCGAACGTGACACCATTGCGCAGGCCGCCGACTTCCTCATCCGCCGCGAGGACATCGATACCGTCGTCGTCTACGGCATCGTCGGCGATCGCTTCATCGAGGGCTCGCTGCGCACCCACTCGCCGAGCGTCGATCCGGCGGTCTGGCTCGAGCAGGCCTTCGGCCACGACGAGCGCGGCAAGGCCTACGGCGGCGGACGCCGCGACAAGGGCGGCTTCCGCATCCCCATCGGCTTCCTCGGCCGCGCCACCGATCGCGCGCAACTCTGGGCACTCGTCGAGCATGCCGCGCGGCAAGCGCTCCTCAAGCAGCTCGGCGAGGAAAACTCTCCGGGCATCGCGGCCATGGCACTGCAGGCTCCGCCGGCCGCGAGCTCGTGATCACGGGCGACTCAGCTCCATGCGCATCGCGTTCGTCGGGCTGCCCATCGCGGCGTTGCTCCTCCGCGCCGACGGTCACGAGATCGTCTGGGCAGGGATCTGCCGCCGCGACGCGATCGGCACGCGCCGGCTGAGGCGCGCGATCGGACGCGAGAACGTCTCGATCACGCCCGACCTCGAACGCCTCGCCGCGTCCGTCGCCGCGCGCAAGCCCGACCTCGTCGTGAGCTGGTTCTGGACGCGCAAGGTGCCCACCTCGTTTCGCGCCGTCGCGCCGCTCGGCGCGATCGGCGTTCACCCCTCGCTCCTCCCGCGCCACCGCGGCCCCGACCCCTACTTCTGGGCGATCGACGCAGGCGACGCCGTCACCGGAGTCACGGCCCATGTCCTCGACGACGAGTACGACACGGGCGCGATCCTCGCGCGCCGTGAGCTCGCCATCGATCCATCGTGGAATGCGTGGACGCTTGCAAAGAGGCTCGACCGCCCGTCGCTGGCGCTCCTGCGCGAGACCGTACGTGCATTCGCGAGCGAATCTCCGCCGCCCGCTCTCGCGCAAGACGACACGCTCGCGACCAAGGCGCCGCAGCCCAGCGAAGACGACCTCGAGATCCGGTGGACCGACGGAGCCGAAAAGATCGAGCGCCGCGTCCGCGCCGCTAGCCCGTGGCCGGGCGCGTTCACGGCCCTCGGCGACATCGAGCTCACGCTCACGCGTGTCCGCGCCACGACGAGCCGCCCAGCGCTCCTCGCCGCGCTCGAGCCAGGGGAGGCTGTCGTGCGCGAGGATGGCATCGCGATCGTGAGAGCGCGAGACGGCGCCGTCGAGCTCCTCAACGGACGCGCCGACGACGACGACAACGAGGTCGGCGACAACGACCTCGACGCCGCCGCGATCGCGGCGCTCGTCTCCGCTCGGAGACACTGACCGTCGACGCACCGGGTCGCGCCAGAGCACTGCGCGTTCGTCCGCGTCTTCGGTTGACACGACGACACATGCGCCGCTCCGCGTCGTCCGCGTCCGATGTACTTTGCACCTTCATCGCGGGCTCGACGCCGCGCAGTTACGGGTTGGACTGCTGCGCCGTTCGCGAGGTCGCCGCCTCTCTGTCTTCGGTCGGCGGGTCGGCGGGTCGGCGGCGCAATGCGTGGCCAGCCCGCACAGGACCCTCGCGCCCACGGTGGCGAGCTCACGAATCATGGTCTACCTCCGAAGGTGACCGAAGCTCCCGTCACTGGTTCAGCAACCCCGGTTCCACGATTCAGATCTGGTAAACATTCGTGATTCCCGGTACCTATCAGGCAATACTTACATTAATTTACAATGTGGCTCTTGTCGCCCTGGACCCCACACCGAATCTTCATCATGTCCGGGGCGGCATGCCGTACGCGGTTCCAATGCCTGGTGCGCTTCGCCTACGCTCCGATCTTCTTCGTTCCCGAACGATCCGAGGACCACGGTGACCGATCCCATCACGACGTCGAAGAGCGCGCGCGAATCCCTCGCCCGCGGCCTGAATGCCTTGCAAGCCGATCCGAGCGTGCCTCCGCAGCTTGTCGAGCTCGCAGCCCCGATCGCCCAGGCCATGGGTGCGCTCCACCAGATCGAGCGCACACAGCAGCTCGCGCCGCATGCCGAGGTGGCACTGAGTCACGTCCGCGGCGCGCTCGGTCAGCTGCAAGCCGCCAACTCGACGCACCCCGCGGTGAGGCAGGCGCTCGAGGCCGTCGCTACATCGCTGAGCCTCGTGCATTCGCTGACGCGCATGGCCAACGGTCCCGTCGCCGCTCCGCCGCAGGCAGCTCCCGCCCAAGCCCCGCCGCAGCACACCCAGGAGATGGCGCAAAAGCCGGTGCCCGCACCCCAGCCGCCGCCGCCCCAACCGCAGCAATACCAGCAGCCGCAGCCGCAGCCGCACCAGCCGCAGCCGCAGCCGCAGCACCAACCGCAGCAGCAGCAGCAGCCACGCGCAAACCCGCAGCCCTCCTTTCCGCAGGGAGCACCGCCAGGCGGCGGTATGGTCGCGCGCGACCCGTTCGCCGCGCCTCCCACAGGCGGCCACGGCGCACCGCTCGCGGCGCAGATGCACCAGCAGCCCGGCGGCGCGCCCGCAACGCCCAGCATGCCCGTCCCCGCACCGCCCGCGGGCAACCTCCAGCTCGTGAGCGCGGACCTCGGCGCGCACAGTGCCACGAACTTCTACAAGGGCCTCTCCGGCAACGACATCTTCGATCACGGCGGGCTCTTCGTCTCCACGTACGTGCTGCCGAAGCTCAACACGGCGGTGCGCCTCAAGGTCTCTCTCCCCGGCGGCTACGAGTTCGAGGCAAACGCTCTCGTGAAGTGGACACGCGAGGACGGCGGCGACGACGCGCCTCCCGGCTTTGGCGCGGCCTTCACGGCGATCACGCCCGAAGCGAAGCAGCTCGTGCTCCGCTACGTCCGGAACCGCGAACCGATCTTGTACGACGATTTCTAAGACGCACGCGCCCGACCCATCCCCCGAGCTTCCGCGCCGCTATGTCCTTGTACGAGCGCCTCTTTCCGCGCTTTCGCCCGCGCCGTGAGCTCCGGCCGCAGGGCAACGGCGAGGGCTGGGGTGCGCGCATCACGTGGCTCGGTACGGCAGGCTTCATCATCGAGTCGGCGGAGACGACCTTGCTCGTCGATCCTTTCCTCACCCGCCCCGGCCTCTCGCGGATCGCGAGGCGCATGGTGCCCGACGAGCTCGCGATCGCGCGTCACGTCCCGCGCAAGGTCGACGCGATCCTCTGCGGCCATAGCCACTACGATCACGTCGCCGACGCGCCACGCATCGCGAGGCTCACGAACGCCAAGCTCGTCGGCTCTCCCTCGACGTGCGCATGGGGCCGTGCCGAAGGGCTCCCCGAGAGCCAGCTCGTTCAGATCCCACCCCCCGGCGCCCTGCTTCACTTCGGCGACATCGAGGTGCGCTTCGTCCCGAGCCGGCACGGCAAGGTCGCCCTCGGTCGCGTCCCGTTCGTCGGCGAGGTTCGCACCACACCGCGTGGGCCCGGGCGCCTCTGGCACTACCGCATGGGAGGCGCGTTCGGCCTGCTCATCAAGGCGCCGGGCGTGAGCATCTACCACAACGGAAGCGCCGACCTCATCGACGCCGAGCTCGAGGGAGAGCACGCCGACGTGCTCCTCGCGTGCCTCGCGGGCCGCAAGGGGACGGAGAACTACGTCGCTCGGCTCGTGAGCGCACTCGGGCCCAAGCTCGTCGTGCCCACGCACCACGACGCGTTCTTCGCGCCGCTCGAAGCAGGTCTGCACCTCTTGCCCGGAATCGACGTGGCGGGCTTCGTATCCGAGGTCTATCAACGCGCGCCGAAGGCCTGCGTCATCACACCGGACTACGAGGAGCCCATCTGCGTGCCGCCGAATAACGCGCGCGGAGCGGTGCTCGTCGCAAGCTGAGCGCGTGTTCCGCCGGCTCTTCGTCGCGCTCCTGACGCTCGTCACGGTCGCCTTCGTGCTCGGCGCAGGGCCGTCTCCCGCGCATGCCGCCGGCGACCCGGCGCTTGCCTGGTACACCATTCACACCAAGCACTTCCGCATCACGTATCACTCGGGCCTCGAGCAGGTCGCGCAACACGTCGCGAGCACTGCCGAGGGCATCTACGACACGATGAGCGTCGCCGTCGGGTGGACGCCCAGCGACGTCACGGAGATCTCTCTCGCAGACGTCAGCGAGAGCGCCAACGGCTCTGCAGGCGCCCTGCCATACAACGCGATCCGCCTGCTCGTCACCGCGCCGGAGGACATGTCGCCGCTCGGCGATGTCGACGACTGGTACCTCGAGCTCGTCACGCACGAGTACACGCACATCCTCCACACGGATCACATCCGAGGGCTGCCCGCGCTCGTCAATGCCATCCTCGGCAAGACACTTGCGCCTAATCAAGTGCAGCCACGGTGGATCCTCGAAGGCCTCGGCGTCTACGAGGAGAGCGCACGCACCAGCGCAGGCCGCCTCCGCAACTCCCAGTGGGACATGTTCATGCGCGCCGACGTGCTCGGCGACAACGTGGCGTCGCTCGATCAGCTGTCGAACATCGTTCGCCGCTGGCCGCAGGGGAATCTCTATTACCTCTACGGCTCGTATTTCACCCAGTGGATCGCCACGAAATACGGCGAAGACGCGCTCCGCAAGATGGCGGAGGACTACGGTAGGCAGATCGTCCCCTGGGGCTTCAATCGTTCGATCCGGCGAGCGACCGGCTCGACGTTCGTCGACATGTACCCCGAGTGGGTCGCGAGCTTGAAGGTGCGCTACGAGGCCCAGGCTGCCGACGTGCGCGCAAGGGGGCTGCGCGAGGGAACGCGGCTCACCCATCATGGGCAAACGGCACGCAACCCGCGCTGGATCCCCAAGAACGCGTGGCCCGAGTACGCGGGCGGCCTACTCTACTTTCGGGAGGATCAGCATGTTCGGCCCGGGCTCTGGGCGCTGCCGGTCAAGCGTGACGCCAAAGGCGGCGTCGTTCAGGCCAAGGAGAGCGAAGCGGACACGGAGCACATCGCGCGCATGAACGGCGAGGCCGTTGCGAGCTTCACGCCCGAAGGCGGCGTCGTGTTCGGCTCGTTCGAATTCTACAAGAACGTCTACCTCTTCGCCGATCTCGAGCGGCTCGCGCCCGGCAAGCGAAGCTCGTTCGGCACGCCTGACGGCGGCCGCTCGCGCGTGACGCGAGGAATGCGCGCCGCCGACCCGGCGGTCTCTCCGGACGGACGCCGCATCGTGTTCAACAGCAATCGCGCCGGCACGCGATCGCTTCACATCGCCGACCTGCGTGACGAAGGCATCGAGAACGATCGAGAGCTCGTGCCCGCCAACTTCATGGAGCAGGCCTTCACGCCGCGCTGGTCGCCCGACGGCTCGCACGTCGCTTACAGCATCTGGAAGCGCGGCGGCTATCGAGACATTCGCTATGTCGACGTACGCGACGGCACGTGGCGCGACCTCACCCACGATCGCGCCGTCGACGGTGCGCCGAGCTTCTCCGTAGACGGGCGCCTGCTCTATTTTCACTCCGACCGCACGGGCATCATGAACGTGTACGCGTGGGAGCTCGCGACCGATCGGGTGCGGCAGGTCACGAACGTGCTGATGGGCGCGTACATGCCGGAGCCGTCGCCGGACGGAAAGACGCTCGCGTACATCGGCTATACGACCGAGGGCTTCGATCTCTTCGCGATGCCGATCGACGAGTCGACGTGGACCGACGCCCCGGAGTACGTCGACACGCGCCCGATGCCGCAGGAGGTTCCGCGGAGGCAGTGGGACGTGAAACCCTACAACCCGTGGCTCACGCTCCTCCCGCGGCGGTACGGCGTTCAGATCACCGAGGGCAGCTTCGGCCGTGTCGTCATCCTCACGGCCGCGCAAGCCGACGTCACCGGCATCCACAGCGCGGTGGTCACGACAGTGACGGAGCTCGAGAAGCCCGAGCTGCAAGGCTCGGCCGCCTATACGTACGGGCGCCTACCGTTCGACATGGGAGCGTCGGTCTTCCGCTCGATCGCGCCACGCGGCGGCTACGCGCTCGGCGCCTACCGCCCCACGGTCGTCCAGGAGAACACGGGGTTTGCGACCACGCTCGCGTTCAACCAGCTCAGGGCGGCCGACACAAGCTCGTACGTGATCACGCACAGCATCTCGCGCGCAGGTGCCGAGCTGCCGACGCCCACCGACAAGCTCGACCCGTACGAGACTCCGTCGATCCCTGCGCGCGGCTTCGTGAGCGCGCTGCACCTCGGTTACTCCTACACGAACGCCGAGCGCTACCTGTGGGGCGTCGGCGCGGAGCGCGGCTTCTCACTGGGGCTCGCGTTCGACGTCACCGATCCTCACCTCGGCAGCGACTTCGCAGGGTTCGCTTCGAACGGCGACCTCTCGATGTACTACCGGATGCCCTGGCTCCAGCACCACTCGGTCGCCGTGCATCTCGGCGCGGGGACGAGCGGCGGCTCGTTTCCCGGGCGCGGCGCGTTCTACGTCGGCAGCTTCGTCGACCTCCCGCTGGTCGACACCGTCCGAAACGTGCTCATCCAGGGCGGCGTCACGCTGCGCGGTTATCCTCCGGTCATCGTGGCGGGCCGCAGCTACGCGCTCGGCAACCTCGAGTACCGCTTTCCCATCGCCAACATCGACCACGGCCCGTCGACGCTTCCCATCTTCCTCAATCGGATCAGCGGAAACGTCTTCCTCGACTACGGGAGCGCGTTCGACCTCCTCGACAGCGCGGAGTTCAAGACGGGGACGGGCGCCGAGCTCTGGTTCGACAGCACTCTCGGCTACATCGCTGCCTTCACGTTCCGCCTCGGATACGCCCGCGGGCTCTCGAGCGGCGGCATCGACAAGGTCTATTTCGTCGCGGTCGTTCCGTACTGACCAACCTTCGGGAGGCTCGTGTCGCGTGAGCTCGACCTCATGCACCCGACCCGAAATCCGTACGCAGAGAAGTTGGCCGTTCCCGGGCGACCATGCGTACGGTCCGTGGATGCGCACGCGCCTTTCCCTCGCCTCGACCGCTGCCGCCATCGCCCTGCTCACCTCGCTGGCCGTCGGCTGCGGTCTCGCAGGTCAGTCGAAACCCGCCAAGGCTCAGGAGGCCGCGCTCGAGCTGAACCTGAACGCACGCTTCGGCCGGATGGAGATGGCCGCCGAGCACATCTCTCCGAAAGCACGCGACGGCTTCTTCGAGCGACGCAAGGCGTGGGGCGGCAGCGTGCGCGTCGCCGACTACGACCTCACCGGCCTCAAGATCATCGGCGAGGACGACGCGGAGTCGTACGTGAAGATCGCGTGGTACCGCGCCAACGAAGGCGACCTGCGCGTCACGACGGTCAAGCAGAAGTGGCACTCCGACGCCAAGGGCGACTGGAAGCTCACGGAGGAGCAGCGCGTCGACGGCGACGTCGGGCTGCTCGGTGAGCCGCCGGTCGCGCATGCGGCTGCAGCTGCGACGGCACCGAAGCGCGCGCAGTTCCCGACGATCTACCTCGGCAGCGGAGCACCGGAAGTCCCTGCGGCCCCCGCAGCTGCGCCGGCGCCGCCCGCGATAGAGCAGGCGCCTCCGGCGTCCTTCGGCGAGAACGCCCCCGTGGGCGGCACGCGCTAGCGAGCGGGAAGCCTAGACAGACTTCGGCGGCGCTAGCTTCTTCGCGGCCGTCTTCTTGGCGGCCGGCTTCTTCGGCGCGTTCACGGCGCGGAGGCGCTTGAGGCGAGCCTTCTTCTTTGCCTGGCCCTTACGGCGCGTCATCTTCTGCGACTTGCGGCGGTCGAACTTACCCATGGGCCGCGCAGACAACGACACTTCGGCGTCGTCGTCAAGCATGCAGCCTCGTGAGAGGCCAGCGCGGGTTGACGCTCGACGAGCTCTGGACGCGCTTCAGCCGGCAGATTCGGCGACCGCGTCCTCGCGGCTGCGCACTTCGAGGCGATAGCGACTGTTGATCGTCTCGATGTAGAAGACCTCGCGGCCCGCCAGGCGCAGGACGCGCTTCACCGGCGTGGTCACGTACTCGTGCATCCCGTCGGGGAACTCGATCACGACGACCGAGCCCTTCCGCGGCGCCCTCACAAGGCGGCCCGCGACGGCGCGCGACCCCTTCCCGAGCTTGCGGAGCACGACTTCCACAGAACCAATCTAGCAAACCTTTGTTCCGCGTCTACGGGCGCAGG
>JAYSXP010000515.1:0-10011 GCA_043717125.1 Polyangiaceae bacterium
GCGCGCGCCTGCTGGGCGCGCGCGGCGATCGTGCCCTTGCGCAGCTTCAGCTCGTCGAGCTTCTGCTCCATGCGCTCGAGCTCCTCCTTCATCTTGAGAGCGACATCGCGCTGGTCCGCGCGCGCCTTCTCGACGTTCTCGTATTCACTCTCGGTGCGCTTCTTCTGCTTCAAGGCCTCGCGAGCCAGCGGCTCGTCCTCGCTCTTCAGGGCGAGTTCGGCGCGCTTCTCCCATTTGTCGACCTCGGACTTGAGGTCGTCGGCCTTCTTCTTCAGCTGCTTTTCGGCCGCGACTGCGGCGATGACGTCCTGGCGGCCGGATTTCAGCTGCTCGGCCATCTCCTCGAGGTTCAGCTCGAGAAGCTTCTTGTCGTCCTCAGCCTTGTCGAGCATCGAGTTGACGTTGCTCGAGATGACCTTGCCCATGCGGTCGAAGATGCCCATCGCCCCGTATGATAGGGTCGCGTGGTCCGCTCCGCCCGGGAAAATGACCGCGCGAAGTCCCGCAAAAATGGGGGAATACCCAGGAGATCCGATGCCCACCTGCAAGGAATGCGAGAACGAGGCGGACAAGCTGGTGTCCATCAAGGTCGAGGGCAAGGCGAAGAAGATGTGCGAGGACTGCGCGGACCGCGTGCGAGAGACCGCCGAGATCGCCGAGGAGAGCGAGTCCGTCGTCCAGAACATGATGGGGTTCAAGGGACGGCGGTAGAGCGAGGGCGGTGCGTACGGCGCGGAGGCGCGAAACCTTCCCTCGATCGCGTCGGATTCTTTTTCACGAATTCGCTGACATGGCGGGTGAATGGACGCGCGTGGCGCAGCGTCTACTCCGGCGCTCGGGCTTGGCCTTCGATGCCGCCCCGGGTGCCACACGCGACCTCGCTTCGAGGCCGCCACTCGGAGGTTATTGTCCATGCGCTTCGCTCTCATCGCTTGCGGGGTTTCGCTTCTCGGCCTGGGTCTCGCCACCGCGTGCTCGTCTCCGACGATCCACACCATCGACCTCACCGAGGGGGACGGAGGTCCCGCGACGTCGACGAGCCCGACGAACCCGAAGCCCGGCTCGAGCGGTGGCACGAGCGGGACGAGCGGCTCGAGCGGTTCCAGCGGCGTCACGGGCAACAGCACCTGCGACAAGATCTGCGCGGCCGCCGCGAGCGCGAACTGCTCGAAGCAGGCGACGTGTGTTGCCGACTGTCAGGCCGACGCCGCGAAGATCCCCGCAGGCTGCAAGGCCGAGGGAGACGCCATCCAGGCCTGCGCCGCGAAGGCCACGTCGTTCAAGTGCAGCAGCTCTGGCAAGCCGACCGTCGCGAGCGGCTGTGACACCGAGGGCCAGGCGCTCCTGACATGCCTCACCAGCGGCAGCTCAAGTGGCTCGAGCGGCAGCAGTGGGACGAGTGGGACGAGCGGCTCCAGCGGCGGCAACTGTGGCAACCTCCAGTCGGGCATCGCTGCCTGCGACACGTGTCAGGCGTCGAAGTGTTGCGCCGAGGGCGCCGCGTGCACGAACAACGCGGCGTGCGGCGACATCATCGACTGCCTGAGCACGAACAACTGCACGACGCAGGCGTGCTTCACCCAATGCGAGAACGCCCACCCCACCGGCAAGACGGCAGAGCAGGCGTTTTATGGCTGTCTGCAGACCAACTGCAGCACCCAGTGTCAGTGAGGCTGACGGCTACGACGCGTTCCTGTTGAGGATGTGGATGGCGTGACCGAGGCCGTGCATTGCGGCCTCCATCATGCCTTCGCCCAGCGTCGGGTGCGGGTGGATGGTCAGGCCGAGGTCCTCGAGGAACGCGTGCATCTCGAGCGCGAGCGCACCTTCGCTGATGAGGTCGCTCGCCTCGGGGCCCACGATGTGGACGCCAAGCAGCTCGTTGGTCTTCTTGTCGGCGACGACCTTGAAGAAGCCCTCCGTCTCGTTCACCGCCATCGCGCGGCCGAGCGCGGCGAACGGGAACTTCCCCACGCGCACCTCGATGCCACGCTCCTTGGCCTGCGCCTCGGTGAGGCCCGCGGTGGCGATCTCCGGATCGGTGAAGATCGCGGCCGGGATGGAGACCCAGTCCTTCGCGGCCTTGTGCCCCGCGATGACCTCGGCGACGACCTCGCCCTCCTTGCTCGCCTTGTGCGCGAGCATCGGCATGCCGCTCACGTCACCGATCGCGTAGACGCCGTCGACGTTCGTGCGACCGACGATGTCGGTGGGCACGAAGCCACGCTCGACCTTCACGCCGATCTCCTCGAGGCCGAGCCCGCCGCCGTTGGGGCGCATGCCGACCGCGACGAGCACGACGTCGGTGACGATCGTGTCGAATTTCCCGCCCCCCATGTCGAGCTTCACCGCGAGGGACCCGTCCGCGTTCTTCTCGTAGCCCTTGGCCATCGCGTTCTTGATGACCTTGGCGCCGTTCTTCACGAGCTTCTTCTCGACGACCGCGGTGCACTCCGGATCGACGCCCGGGAGGAGCCCCGCCGTCGCCTCGACCACGGTGAGCTCGGAGCCGAGCTTCTGGTAGACCATGCCTAGCTCGAGGCCGATGACGCCGCCGCCGATGACGAGCATGCGCTTCGGGACCTCGCGCAGGCTGACGGCCTCGCGCGCGCCGATGACCTGCTTGCCGTCGAACTTGAAGGTCGGGATCTCGATCGTCGACGAGCCGGTCGCGATGACGATGGCCTTCGTGGCCTCGATCGTCTCGACGGCACCTTCCGCGTTCTTGACCTCGACCGTGCGCGGGCCGGTGACCCGGGCGTCGCCCATGACAAGCTCGACCCCGTTGCCCTTGAACAGCCCGCGGACGCCGCCGGTGAGCTTCTTGACGATGCCCGCCTTCCAGTCCTGCATCTTGTTCGAGTCGACCTCGAGACCCTTGGACATGATGCCCATCGTGGCGCCGTGATCCTTGACCTTCTCGTAGGTGTGGCTGGCCGCGATGAGGGCCTTGGACGGGACGCAACCCCAGTTGAGGCATACGCCCCCGACCTCTTCCTTCTCGACGCAGATGACCTTCTGCTTGAGCTGACCGAGCCGGATCGAGCAGACGTATCCGCCAGGTCCGCCACCGATCACGACCACATCGCAGGTTCGATTCGCCATGGTTCTCCTACGTCGCCTCGCTTGAAGGTGAGGCCGATTTACCCGAACGTGAAGGCCGAAGCGAGCGCGAACGGTAAATCCCGAGCAACCTCAGGGAGCGTGCGCCGCACACGACCTACCCGTGCGAGGGTGCCGGGGGCATCGCCATGAGCTCCGCGCGTTCGTCCCGGAGGTGCTGCGGAACCTCGGCATAGACGTCGTCGAAGAGCGATTCACGGGCCGGGGCGCCCAGCGCCTCCACCTCGTTGACGGCCACGCCGATCTCGGCCGAGAGCTCCTCGTCGAGCTTTGCCTCGTGGGAGTCGTCGATGAGCCCGAGCAGCCGCAGGTGCTTGGCGAGGCGGTCGACGGGGTCCTTCTTCTTCCACGCAAGGACCTCGGCGTCGGCGCGGTAGCGCGTCGGGTCGTCGCTCGTGGAGTGCGCCCCGATCCGGTAGGTGAGCGCCTCGACGAACGTCGGGCCCTCCCCTCGCCGCGCGCGGTCCGCGGCGTCGGTTAGCACCTTGTACATCGCGAGCAGATCGTTGCCGTCGACGCGCACGCTGCGCATCCCGTACGCGCGGCCCTTCACGGCGATCGTGCGCGCGGCCGTTTGCCTCGCGGTGGGCACGCTGATCGACCAGTGGTTGTTCTGACAGACGAGCACCGCGGGGGCGCTGAACGTCGCGGCGAAATGCATCGCCGTATGAAAGTCGGGCTGGCTCGTCGCGCCGTCACCACAGAAGCCGAACGACACGCTCGGATCCTTGCGGAGCTTCATCGCCATCGCCGTACCGACGGCCTGCGGGATCTGTGGGCCGATGCACGACGACCAGCTCACCTGGTGAACGCTCTTGCCCGACTGATGGCTCGGCATCTGCCGACCCTTCGCGACGTCACCCGAGTTGCCAAACACCTGCGCGATGAACTGGCGGAGCGGAAAGCCACGCACCAGCATCACGCTCTGCTCGCGGAGCGCCGGAAAGACCCAGTCGTCCTTCTTGGTGACGAGCCCGGTGGCGATCGGCACGGCCTCTTGACCCGTGCACGCGCCGTAGAAGCCGACGCGCCCTTGGCGCTGCAGGAGGATCATGCGCGCATCGAGGATGCGCAGGCGACGCATGTGCCGGTACGCCGAGAGGACGACCTCGGCCGGCACCTTCGGGTCGTTCTCGGGGTCGGCCGAGCCGTCCTCGCGGAGCACGGTGAAGAGCCCGACGTCGGGATCGGAGTCGCGCAGCGTGGCGTGGGGCTCGAGGATCATCCGGCGCGCATCCTACGCGACCTTCGGGAGCGTGTGTCGTGTGACTCACACGACCTACGCGACCTTCGGGAGCGTGTGTCGTGTCGCGCGATCAGCCTCCGTCGAGCGAGCAGAGCGCGAACCAGGACGGGAGATCCTTGAAATTGGAGATGTCGCACTTCTCGCCGACGGGACATCCGCCCTCGCCCGGACCGCCCTCCTCGACCGAAGCGTCGAACGGATTCGTCGAGCCGGGGAGCAGACAGACCGTGTGGCACGTGCTGCCGGCGTCCTTGAGACCGATGCAGATGAAGCCGTCGGCGCACTCGTTGCCGAACGAGCAAGGCTGCCGGTTCGTCTTGCCAAACGAGTCGACACAGCTCGCGCTACCGACCTTGTCCTCGACGAGACATGTCTGCCCGACCGCGCACGGCTCGACCTTGAAGGGCTTGCACCTCTGGCGATACGTGCACGCCTGGTGGAGCTCCACGCCGCTGTCGGAGTCGACGAGCGTGATGTCGCACGCCCCGGAGATTCCCTCCGGGTCGCTCTTCCCGCATGCCTGATCATCGCCCGTGCAGCACGCCGGCGAACATCGGCCGGTCGTCGTCGGCCCGCCGTCGACGCACGCGCTTCCGACGCACGTGAGCCCAGGCAGACACGGATTGCCGGCGGGATTGTCCGGGCAACATCCGCGTCCGATCGGCAGCTGCTGTTTGCTCTCGACCGGTCGACACTCGGTCGCGTGCGAGGCGTTGACCACGCACTCCTGCTGCCCGGGGCAGTCCTGAAGGACGATGTCGCAAGCGCCCTTCGCGGCCGAGCAGTTGCCGACCTTGCCCGAGTCGATCGCGCCGTCCTGCGGGGTGACGAGGGCGTCCTTCGCGGCGTCCGGCGCGCTCGTCTCCGTCGTCGCGTCGCCCCCGTCGACGTCGGGCGAGCTCGTGCTGCACGCGGCCATGGCGATCGCCGCGTCGGCGGCGACGAACGCCGCGACGAGGACGATGCCCCGCTGGCGGAGCGAACGACGGAAGGAGCAGAAGCGACCTCGAGGGGTCTCGCGGCTGGCCATTGGTAAACCCTACCTTCCCGATCGCGTTGCCGCGATCGTTTCGGTAGGACCCCCTTTCACTCCGTGCGTGCGGATTTCCCGCACACGGCTCTCGCCGCGAGACACGCTCTTGACGTCCCGCTAAAGACACCAGGATTTTTCCCGGCGCCAGCGACCTGCTACCCGGTGCTTCGGCGCTTCCCGGAACGGGACTTTCACCCGCTGGAGAAGCGCAGCTGACGGCACGAGCTCCCGAAGGTCGCTCAGTCCGTGCCGGCGTCCGGAATGGGGGTGACCGTGCCCACGCACTGGACGCGGATCGAGTCAAATGGCTGCCCGCAGACCTCATCGGCTGCGGCCACTGCACCGCACTCGATACGCGCCTGCTCTTCGAACGTGGCGCATACGCCCGTGCGCGCCTTCGTCCGGCAGGCCCCGAGGGCATTGGGCGAGGTGCAGAGGAAGCAGGCCTCGAAGCCGCAGTCCCAGGCGGCCTGGAAGGCTCGCCCGCACTTCTGGTTGCCCGTCGTGAGCGAGTAACAGGCGCCGACGTTGAACGTGAGGACCTTGTTGGCCCGCACGGGCGCCGGCGGCCAGGTCTGCCCGTCGGCATCACCGAAGACGCAGTCATGGCAGACCGTGTCGCGGTTCTTCACGAAGTTCTCGAAGTCCTCGTTCGACGCTGCAGGGTTCGTCGCGAGGTAGCTCTTCATCGCCGCGATGTCGTCGTCCTGGCATTGCGACGTCTTCGGGGCGTTCGGCGGCTTCCACTCGAGCGCCTTCGCGTCGATCGGCGTGTCGCTCGGGCACCTCGCGGCCGCTCCGGTGTCGCCGGAGCCGCCCTCGGTCAGGCCTGCCTCGGGGTCCGGGTAGAGGGTCGTGTCGTGCTCGCTCGTGCATCCCTGGCTCGAGGCCGCAAGCGCGGTGACACTCGCGAAGAGGATGCCCACCCAGAACCCGACCCACATGCTGCGGCGACCGCGGTCCACGCTACCGTCCATCATTGTCTCCAGCATCGCAGACGAACGCGGCCTCCAGCTACAAACGAGAACAGGGCGCCCCCCGAAGGAAACGCCCTGTATCTCCACTGTGCCTCGGTCAACTACGCAGGCGAGTCGGGTGACTACCTCAGTCGGAAGAGGCGTCGATCGGCTCGGCGTCCTGGTTGCCGAATTGCGAGAGTCGCTTGTCGACGGCCCGGAGGTCGATGGGCTTTCGCCCGCTCGACCCCGCAGGATTCGCTTGCTCGGCGGGGTCGTCCTTGACGCACCCGCCGCAGCCCGCGAGTTGCGCGAGAACGAGCCCAAGGGCCGCGAACGCGGCCACCGAGGGACGTTTCCCGCGCAATCCGATCACTCGCCGCCTTCCTTGAGGCCGATGCACTGAGCGCGGATGGGGCCTTCGAAGACGTACTTGTCGCCTTTGCAGGCCGTCTCGGCGTCGCCGATGACCGTGTCGCCGCAGACGGTGCCGACCGCGGCGAAGGCGGGCTTGCAGGCGCCCTTGCTGGCGGCTGCGAGGCACTTCTGGAGGCCCGCGGTGTCGCCGTTCGCGCAATCTTTGCACGCCTCAAAGCGGCAGTCGAACCAGTTCTGGTAGGACTGACCACACTTCTCGTCCTTGCTCGCGATGGCGATGCATCCGCCGACGTTCAGGCCGACGAGCTGGCCGGTCGCGTCCTCGAGGAGGGGCTTCCAGGTCTTCTCGCTCTCCTTGCCGAAGACGCACGCGTTGCAGGCCGCGGGCGTGACGGTCTTCTTCCAGTCGGCGTACTTCGCGCCGCTGTTCCCCTCGATGTACGCGACGAGGTCAGTGAGTGACTTGTCGGTGCACGCGCCGATGGCCTGCGCGGGGGGCGCCCACGGGAGAGCCGTCGCGTCGATCGCGTCGAGGCTCGGGCACGTGCCCGTCGCGGGCGTGTCGCCGCTGTCGTCGGGCGCCGCCGCGTCCTTCGGCTTGACCTTGCCGCTGTCGACGGGAGCCGTCGCCGCGTCGCCGTCGGTGGCCTGCACCGTCGTGGACGAGCAGCCCGCAACGCCGGCTGTCGCAATCAGACCCGTGAGGGCCGTAACACTCGCAAGCGCGAACAACTTCTTGACCATGAGCCTCGCCTCCTACTGCTTTCACGGCCGAAACGTTGATTTCGCCGCAAGCTAAAAACTGTGTTCCCGAACTTCGATTGGGTCTTCGGAGGAAAGAAAACGCCTCCGCCACCCGTATGAATCTTTGCTTTTGCGCGAATGCGCACCGCGCGCATCTCTAGAAGCGCACTCGATCGAGTGCCCTGGCAAGAGCGCGCGCAAGCTACCCGCCGAACCCTGACCCGTCAAGCGATAGTGGGTCGGTTAGTGTTGGGTATGACAGCCGATTCCGAGCGATAACTTCCTAACGGCGCGCACGCTTTTGCGCGCTGCAGATCCCCGCCGTTCTGGGGTCTGCTCGACGTGTCCACGCCTGATCCCTCCTTGGTGGGGTGTTGGCGTCGGTGCAGAAGCAACGGTCGTGCCCACACGGGCCGTGGGAGGACGCGGACCGAACGGTCCGGCATACCTGGAAAGTTACAAAACGAAGAAACACGGCGCCCGCTTCCGAGGACCGTGCCTCTTTTTCACTCTTCGTAGCGCGGGCCCCTAGGGCGAGGCTTCCGCGCCCGCGTCCTCGACCAGAGGAATCGCGCGAGGTCGCTTGTCGGTGATCTTTGCTCGAGGCGCCAGCTGCGGTCCGCTGGCCGCGGGCTCCTCCGTCTTTGCGTCATCGACGCAAGAGGAGCAGCCCACGGACTGCGCGAACAGCAGGCCTATGGCGAGAGCGCGAATCAGCCGCCGTCTCCCCCGTCGCCGCCGTCGCCGCCGTCGCCCGTGCCCACGCAGAGGGCTCGCGCGGCTGCTTCGAAGGTGTACGTTTTCGCGAAATCACTGCAGGCGTTGACCGCGACGTCGTCCTTGCACGCCGTGACGTAGGCGGCCGCGGAGATCTTGCAGGCTCCTTTGCCGGCCGCCGTGTTGCACTTCGTCGTCGCCGCGTCGTCCGCGCAGGCCTGGCACGCAGAGGAGAGGCAATCGTCGAACTGCGAAAAAGCCTTTCCGCAGGCGTCCGAGCCGCTCGTGACAGCCACGCAGCCGCCGAAGTTGTTGCGTAGGAACGAGCCGTCCGCCTTCTCGACGAGGGCGCCCCACTTGGCGCCGTCCTTCACGAAGAGGCAGGCCTTGCAGGTCGCGTCCGTGATCTGCTTCTTGATGTCCGCGTAGGCCGGGTTCTTGTTCGCGTCGACGTAAGCGACCAGATCCGTGATCATCTTCTCGGTGCAGGAGCCGGGGAGCACCTGCGGCGACTTCCAGGGTGCTGTCGTGACGTCGATGGGGTCGGTCGTCGGGCAACTGCTCGGGCCCGCCTCTTCCTCGGGGCCCGCTTCGATCGGCCTCTTGGCATCGCCCGCCTCGCTGACCGAGGTGCCGCCCTCCTCGGAGACGGGGGTCGTCGACGAGCAGCCCGAGGCTGCGACGGCGGCGACGAGGCCAGTAAGTGCGGTGACGCTCGCAAGCGCGAACATTTTCTTGATCATGTGACTCGCCTCTTCCCGTTCGCAGCGCAGGCGCCACGAACAAACCAAGCGTGCGACGGTCCACGTGGACCCGGTCCGCCGACGCACGGGCATGACAGCCGCTTCATCGCGGCAATTAGTGGACGGCTTTCGACGCCGTTTTAGTCTCTTCTAGCCCACGAATACGCAGTGATGCTGAGGCCAGGACGGCTTCCAGCCACGCATTGTAACCCAAACGGCCCCTTCGGCCTGCACTAACAGCAATGCTCATGCCTACCCGCTGGGGCTTTGAGGCGGGAGCGGCCTCGAAACCTTGGCGACCGAGAGGCCAAACCCGGCGAGGAGGAGGACGAGCTCACCCTTGGCCAGGAGCTCGGCGAACTTGTGGAGGCGTTCGAGCTCCTGGCCGGCCTCGCCCACGTGACGGACCGCTCCGCCCCGATGGAGCTCGGCGATCCCGGGCGAGAGCCACGCACCGATGGTCATCGCAGCAACGGTGGCGCCCACCAGGCAGACCCCTCGCGCGAGGTCGCCGCGCGCCCGTGCCCCGTGGCCCGCCGCCGCGAAGGCCGCCTCCGCGACTAGCGCGATCACGGCACACGCGATCGCCACACCGTCGAAGCGTCGGAAGACGAGGGTCATGGCGTCCGCGCTCGTCGGCGCCGGAACGACGCGAAAGACGATCGGCGCGACGATCGCGCCCAGCGCGAGCAGGCCGCCGGCCCAGACCGCGATCGCGAGAAGCTGCACGAACGCGATCGTCGTCACGACAAAACGGCGGGCGGGCTTGCGACTTGATTGCATCTTACAAATACCTTCTCACACCGTGCTCGCGGGTTGAGCGAACACCGTGTTCCGAAGCAAGATCGCACGACGCCTGCCGGGCTCGTTTGCCTTCAGAAACCAGGTCTCGACGTGCCCACCACCGCGATAGCGTAGGCCGAGCAGGTCCTGCGAGACGTTCAAGGCGTGTCCCTCTCCTCGCGAGCGATGCGAGCCAGCGCCTCGGTCACCAGCTCCGGATCGACCGCGCCCGCCGGCAGGCTCTCGAGGCGCGCGCGCGCCTTCACGAGGCGCGCGCGCCCAGCGGAG
>JAYSXP010000516.1:0-27669 GCA_043717125.1 Polyangiaceae bacterium
AAGTCTCTGTCGCGTGAACCGATTCGAGCTAGCGAGCGGACTTGAACCGCTAACCGCCTGTTTACAAAACAGGTGCTCTACCGATTGAGCTACGCCAGCACGTCCGATTCCCCAGGCAGAAGGAGCACTTCGGCTCGGGGAATCAGGGGCGCGAAGGTTAGCCGAGAAGCACCGAGCGCGCAAGACGTGCCACGCGCGCACGGCCGAGGCACGCAAGGAGGGCGCCAGGGCAGAGAGCCCGACCCCTCCTTGTAGTGAAGTAAGCTTCCGGGCAGTCGCACCGAGGGGCTTGGGCGTCAAGGACGGCTTCGACGCCGCCTACTTCTTGGCCGCCTTCGCCTGATCGTCCGCCGCCTTCTTCTTCATGATCTCGAGCGCCTTCTGGAGCTCCTCCTCCGTGAAGGGGAACTTCGCGAGGAGCGCCTTCTCCTCGTCGAGAGCCTGGTCCATCTCGACCTTCAACGTCTCGGCCCGCTTCATCCACGCGGCGCCCACGCCGGTCTTCTCGCCAAGGGCGAGTGTGCGCTTCATCATCTCCATCCCTTTCTCGAGAAGCACCCGGTAGCGGACGTGCATGATCCCGTAGAAGAGCTGCTTGTCGCTCTCGGTCTTCGCTTTGTCCGTCGGCGGGATGAGCATGAGGTCGTGATGCAGCGTCCGGTACATCTCGCCGACGCGGTAGCCGCTCATCGCCGCCCACTGCGGATCGACCGACCGGATCGCGTCGGCGTAGGAGGTCTGGGCCTCGAGCAAGAACATGCAGCGCATCTCGAGCTTCAGGACGAAGTCGCTCCCCGGCGGGTTGAGCGAGATCTTCTCCGACCTGAACTTCCGCAGCTCGCCGTTCGCGTACTTGATCATCGCGGCCGCGACGGGCAGCTGGCCGGTCGCCCCGTAGCGAGTCTCGTCTAGCAGCTCGAGCCCCTGCTGGATGGCGCGCGTTGCGGCGGTCTCGTCACCCGCTTGGATCTTCGAGAGGCCGCGCGCACCGAGGCCGAGCATGCGCTCTGCCGCATCGATCTCCTTGCGTGCGAGGATCATCTCGCCGGCTTCGCCGAGCGCCGGCCAGTCCTCGAGATGCGCGTCGAGCGAGACCTCACGCACGAGCGCGTTGCGCGCGTTCGGATCGCCGGGAAAGCGACGCACGACGTCGCGGTAACGCGCGCGCGCCTTCTCGCGCTCGCCGAGACCTTCGTAGGCGAGCGCGAGATCGTAGAGGACCTGCGGGTCGTTCGCGGCAGCGGCGTCACCTGCGAGGACCGCTTCGAAGGCGTCGACGGCCTCTTGCCACCGCTGCGCGAGGAGCGCCCGCTCGCCGCTCGCGAGGAGCTCCTTCGCCGTCCCTTGCGCGCGGGTGCCGAAGATCTGATTGGAGGCCTCGACGTGTCCAGGAGGCGGAAGAACGACCCTCTGCGACGTACCTCCACCACATGCACCGAGGCTCGCCACGCCGACGACGAACGCGACGCAGTGCACCGGACGCATCGCAACTCCGCGAGAGATCATGTGGGGAGCATAGACGTCGCGGCCGCGCCGTAGTTTCGGACAAAGTCCGTGCCGCGATCTGCGGGCGCTATCCCTCACTAAAAGCCTTTTTTTCAGGCCTGACGCGACCGTGAAGAGACGCTCGCGTGTCTAGCGGGAATGAGTGGCACTGCTACCACGTAGGCTCATCGAGGCGGGCGTGGGGTGCTCGTTCTCTGATGGTCCCGGAGGTTTCATGAACCTGTCGCGTCTGAATGCACGTGAGATAGAGACTCAGGCCCAAGCCGTGGAGCTCCAGCTGAAGAAGCTCGCGCACCGTTCGCGCCCAACACCATCCGAGCGACAGCTCACCGCCGAGCTGAAAAAGCTACGCCTCGCGATGAAGGATCGCCTGAACGCCCTCACACAGAGCTAGCGGCTACTTCGTATCCGGCGTGGCCTTGGGCTTGGCGAGCTCGGCGAGACCGTCCGTGTAGACGACGCCGTTGAGCTCATCGAGCGCCTCCGTCATCCGCGCCTTCCAATCGGTGGGCAGGATGCCTGGCGACGCCTCGTCGTACGTCCTCGCGATCGCGAGCCAGTGACGCGCGTCGGTCCGATGACCAATGCGGTAGTCCGTCATGCCTCGGAGATAGGCATACTGCGCCTGCTCGGGCGTGGAGAGCCGCGTCACGTCTGGTTCCAGAGTGCGGAGCTGGCCGAGCGTCTGCTCGTGTCGGTTCTGCTCGAAGGAGTGCTGACTCCGCACGAGCTGGTCGCGGTAGGTCGTGCATCCGGCGAGCGCGGAGAGCACGAACGCGGCGAGGAGCGGGAGAACCCGCGGGAGAACGTGCGGGATGGGTCGGAGCGCCTGGCGCATCCGGCGATTATCGCACGGAACGTGCCGTCGCGCGTCGTGCGCGCCAGACCGCTGCGGCCACGGAAGCAGAGGCCATGAGGAGCCACCGGATGGCGCCCCGCGAGGTCGGGTCGCCGTCAGTTCCCGCGGTGCGGCAGCCGCAGCGCGAAGACGAAGGCGGCGGCTCTGCCGCGATCGCGGTGGTCGGCGAAGGCCCCGCCACTCCGCCCGCGTCCTCCTTGTCGCCCTTCGCACCGTCGCAGTCCCAACCGTCACCCTTGCGAAGCGCACAACGTTCGACTGTCGAACCGTCGGGCCGGGTCGCGACGAACCGGATCGCCGCGGGACTGACCGAGGCCTCGATGAAGTGACGTACAGACTCGTACCGTCGCGACGTCGGCTCCGCCTTCTTCACTCGGTAGACGGGTGCACCGCCTCCGCCCGACACGAGGTACGAAAGCCCGTCCGCGAACCCGCGCTCGTAGATGTGATCGTGGCCGGAGATCACGAGGTCGACCTTGTGAGCGCGGAGGAGCTGGGCGACGTTGGCCTCCTGGAGAAGCTTGTTGTCACCGTGTGGGCCGCTCGACTGGAGCCCGTGATGAACGACGACCACCCGCCACACCAGCCCGGGCTCGACGTCGGACTCGCCGAGGACCTTGTCGAGCCACTCACGCGTGGCCCCGCTCGTGTACGAGACCATGCCGTTCATCATGATGAAGCGAGCGTTCGACCAGCGGAACGTTCCGCTGAGCTGGTCGAGCGAGAGCGGTGCGATACCGGCGTCATGAAGCGGGACGCCCGTGATCGCGGGCGCGGGGGCGATGACGGTCTTCGGGAGCTCGGCAGGGCCGAAGTAGCGGACGTACTCGGCACCCGCGCCTTCGACGAGCTCGTGGTTGCCGACGACCGCGAACAGCGGGCGCTCACGGGTGAGCGGCGCTTCGATATCGAAGAACGTCTGCCACTGGGAAGGAGACCCACCGTTTTCGACCATGTCACCGGTGTTGATGATGAAGCTCGAAGTCGCCGCGACCATCGCACGCACCACCGCGGCGTGCCCCGCGTCGTCGGTGCGGTTGTCTCCGTAGACGAGGAACCGGAACGCGTCGCCGCTGGCGTCGGCCGGTGCCGTCGTGATCGCGCCGTACTTGGGCGCGCCGTACGCGCGCACGGTGAACGGATACCGGGTCGCCGGTTCGAGGCCCTTCACGAGGATCGTGTGGAGCGCGCGCGCCTCTCGGCTCTCGATCACGCTACCCGCGCCGGCCTCGGTCGAGCCGATAGCCGTAGAGAGCCCGACCTCGAGGGTCACCGGCGCAGGCGGATCCACCTCGACGCGAACGATCGCCGACGTCGGCGTCACGTGCTGCATCCACGGGCCCTTGACGATCCGCCCTGCCGCCAGGGCCGGCCTGACCGCCAGAGAGGCGGCAAGCACGATGAAAGCGAGGAAGAACGGGCGTTTCATCAAGGCGAGGAGGGGCGAAGACTACAAGACCCGACAGGACCGTGCGCGACAACAGGAGCTCGCGTCTCCGGTTCCTCACGAGCCGGCCCCTCGATTGACCCAATGGCCCCTCCGGACTAGGGTTTTCTGAGGATGTCCCAGGTGCCGTCGTCGCCTCCAGCGCTGGCTGCGGCCCCGCAGCAGGCGGGCGCCGGGCCCGGCGCGGACGCGCTCGGGATGGACGGGATGCCGAGTCGGTTCGGCAAGTACACGCTCATCCGTAAGCTCGCGACGGGCGGGATGGCCGAGCTCTTCCTCGCGATACAGAAGAGCGTCGCGGGCTTCGAGAAGCTCCTGGTCATCAAGCGAATCCTTCCGTCGATGAACCAGGACCGCGCGTTCATCGAGATGCTCCTCCACGAGGCGCGCATCGCGGCGACGCTCTCGCATCCGAACATCGTCCAGATCTTCGACGTCGGCCAGTACGACGGCCAGTACTTCATCGCGATGGAGCACGTTCATGGCGAGGACCTGCGCTCGATCGTCCGCCAGATGAAGAAGAAGGACGTCCTCGAGTTCCCCCTCGAGCATGCCCTCGCGATCGTGCTCGGCATGTGCGCGGGCCTCTCCTACGCCCACGAGAAGCACGAGCTCGACGGCTCAGCGCTCAACATCGTTCATCGCGACATCTCCCCGCAGAACGTCGTCGTCACCTTCACAGGTGACGTGAAGATCGTCGACTTCGGCATCGCGAAGTCCGACACGCGGATCGGCGAGCAGACGAAGAGCGGGAAGCTCAAGGGCAAGGTGCCTTACATGTCGCCCGAGCAAGCGCGCGGCGAGAGCATCGACGCACGAAGCGACGTGTTCTCGACAGGCGTGATGCTGTTCGAGCTGACGACGGGCAAGCGCCTCTTCAAAGGCACGAGCGAGTACGAGACGCTACGCCTCATCTGCGAGCGCGAGTACCCGCGCCCGAGCGACATCCGCAGCGACTACCCCGCTGACCTCGAGCCGATCGTGATGCGGGCGCTCGCCAAGGACGCGAACGATCGCTACCAGAGCGCGCGCGAGATGCAGGCGGACCTCGAGGACTTCGTGCGCCGGCACCAGGTCGCCGTCTCGCACATCGCGCTCAACCAGTTCATGCAGAGCCTGTTCGAAGACAAGCTCGCGATGCAGAAGGAAGCGCTCCTTCAGGGCAAGCAGCTCGCAGACATCATCGAGATGCAGCACCAGATGTCCTCGCCCGACGTCGGGGATGTCGACGCGAGCGGACGTCACGTGACCAGCACACAGAGCATGCCGGCGGCGGCGCGAACCGTCACGAACATGAGCACGGCGGCGCACCGGAAGAAGAACGGCCTGGTCGTCGGAATCGTCGCGGGCGTGGTCGGGCTCGCCGCGATGGCCGGAGTGATCGGCTACCTGCTCGTGAAGAACAAGGCCGACAGCGCGGCGCGGAGTGCCACGTCGCTGAGCGAGCCCGCGGTCGCCGTGAAGGGCTCGCTCTCGCTCGAGAGCGACCCACCCGGCGCATCGATCTGGATCAACGGAGATCTCCGCGCCGAGGTGACCCCCGCGACGATCGCGCAGCTACCCACCGGCATCGCGCTCGACGTGAAGCTCACGCTCGACGGCTTCGAGCACGCGCGCGAGCAGGTCACGTTGGAGGCAAAGGCCCCCGCTCACGTGAAGCTCGAGCTGAAGAAGGGATCCGTCGTCGTCGAAATCAAGGTGGCGCCCGAAGGCGCCGCGCCTACGTTCGTACTCGACGGCAAACCGGTCACCGGCCCGCGCCTCGATGCGGTGACGTCCGGCGTCTCGCACAAGCTGGTGGTGGGCTCACCGGGCTTCACCGAGCAGACCGTGAGCTTCACCGGCAACGCGATGGAGACGAAGCGTCTCGAGGTCTCGCTCGAGAAGGCGCCCGACAAACACGTCACGAATCCCGCTCGTACGAACGCGGGCAGCGCGGCGACCACTGCTCCGCAGCCCGCCGGCGCCGGCAAGCTCAACGTCGGCGCGTCTGGAGGGTGGTGCAACGTCACCGTCGACGGCGCAGCGCGAGGTGCGACGCCCGTAGCAGGCCTCGAGCTCTCGGCGGGCACGCATCGCGTGACCTGCACGACCGCCGAAGGCAAGGCGCAGTCCGCGACCGTGACCGTCCCGGCCGACGGCACCGCCCGCTACAAGTTCACGCTGTAGGGAGTGAGCTACGGCACCTCGGTGCCCGGAACGATCCCGTTGCAGAGCCCGCCCTCGCCGTACGTCACGGCGAACAGGAACTGCGCGCGCACGTAGTCACCGAACGACCCCGAGCGCGAGCCGTTGGGGAGCGTGTAGAACGGGCCACCGGCCGCGAAGAGCGGCAGATCGTCGAGCTCGTCCATCGTGACGATGCCGTCGTCGTTGCCGCGGCGGTCTGCATCGGCGAACGGATTGAAGCGTAGCTGCGCGCTCGTCGAGACGGCGTCACGGAAGAACGCCTCGGCCGCGACGGCAACGAAGACACCGTAACGCGCTCCAGGACGAATACGCGCGCCCCGGATCGCGTCACGACAACCGCCGAACGACGACGCCGTCCGCACGGAGTCGAAGCGGAGGCTGACGTGCATTGTCTCGTCCTCGGTGGTGAACGGCGGCTGCGCCTTGCGCACGGCCGTCGCCTCGAGCAGCGCATGCCCCGGCGTCCCGCTCGCGAGCGCAACGAGATCGGCTGCGGTCGCGCCCTCTCCAGGGACGCTCTCGTCGTCCGGCGGGCCGAGCCGCATACCGACGTCGGGGCAGTCGCCCGGCTTGAGGCCGTTGAACGCCTGTACGACGCTTCCCTCGGTGCCCTCGAACACGATGTTCGTCTTCGCGCCTCGGCCACGGTACGCGCACTGATTCGAGTCCTTCAGGTTGACGATCGTCATCGTGCGGAACGAGAGGACGAAGCGATCGACGTGAATCGACCAGCCGTCGACGACGCGGTCGTCGGGCAGCGTGCGTGGCGACCCGCGCCCCGTGATGGTGAACTGCGCGGCGCCGAGCGGCAGCGCCTCGTCGGCCGGGACACACGCGGCGACGAGCGCGGCCAGGCACGCGGCGACGAGCGGGACGCCCGAACGAGCTCGGATCGAGCAGAACATCAAAAGCCTCCCTCCACGCCGACGCTCGGCACGGTCACGGGGCCGAAGACTCGACCCACACAGCGCGGCGGGTCCCGCTGGACGCCGGGCACGGCGAGCTGCGTTCCACATTGATAGCCCGTGGTCTCGGTGGAGAGCGTCGCGTTCAGCGCCTCGAGCACGACCGCGAGATACCCGGTCCTACCGACGCGCCACCGCTTCTCCACGCGGCCGTCGACGCGGACGAAATCGGGGGTGCGTGACGGCGGCACGCCCACGACCTGTCCAGGGAAGGACGGCGTGGCGGGAGACGCAGGCCCGCCGCTGTAGAAGACGAGCCGCGATCCGAGCCTCCACCCCTTGCCGAGGTCGAACGATAGCGCCGCGTTCAGCACGTGAGGGCGATCGTACGTGGAGAGAAACGTGCGCCCTTCAGCAGTGCGCTCCGAGCGAGAGAGCGTGTACGCGAGGAGACCGCCGATCGTGCGCGTAAGCTTGCGACGCAGACCGAGCTCGAGGCCGTAGGCCGAGCCGTGGCTCTTACCAAGGAGCGAATCGCTCTTCTCGATGTCGATGATCTGCACCTGGGCAGTGCCGAGTGCATCGTTCAGGTCGTAGAACGCCTGATGGAACACGGTCGCGGTCGTCGAGAAATCCGACGGCAGGTCGACCTCGACGCCCGCGCTCGTCTGTGCGGAGCGCTGGAGCCCGCCTTCGAGCCGAGCGATGCTCACGGCGGGAAGCGCGATTGGAGGGGAAGGAGGCTGCGTCGCAAGGCCGTACGCGTGAACGATCCGCACCTTGTCGGTGACCGCGAAGCGCGCGGCGACGCGAGGGTCGATGCCGACCGCACGCGCCTCGTCCGAGCCATAGATGTCGAGGCGAACGCCGGGCGTGACCTCCATGCGCGGATCGAGGACGATCACGGCATCGGCGCGGAGCCCGGTCGCAAAGTCGGTACGGCTCGCGAAGATGCGCCGCTGGCGCGCGACGACGTCGTCGTCATCGGCAAAGGTCGGGAGCGAGTCGGCGCGGTAGCGATCGATGACGAGGTCGGCTCCAGCGCGCACGGTGAGCGAAGAGCTGACGGGCTGGACGATCTCGAGTCGCATCGCCGTCATCAGGTCCTCGGCGGCGCGCCTAGCCTCGACGCGCGTGCGCTCGTATCCGAGCGTCGCAGCCACACGCATCGTCCCGCCTCGACCGAGCGAGTGATCCCACCGCGCGTCGGCGCGATGGAACTCGGAGGCGAAGAGCACGACCTCGATCTCGTGCACCGCATCGGGACGCGGTCTGTTGCCGGTTGCAGCGTCGATGGTGTCGCGATCTGGCGTGGTGCGCTGCGTGGCACGGTCGTAGGCGCCGAAGACCAGCAGCGAGAGCACGTCGTGGTCGGTGACCGCATAGGACACGCGTGCCTGGTAGTCGCGATAATCGAGCGCGGTGCTCGCATCGAGCAGCGAGAAGAGCGCCGATGTGTACGAATAACGACCGGCCGCGAGGGCCGTTCCGCGACCGTCCGCGAACGGGGCCTCGACGAGACCGCCCGCGTCGATGACGCGCAGTACGCCATCGGCGTGGACGCGGTCGGACGGCGGCGTCGCGGTGGAGTCGACCACGCCACCTGCCCAGCGACCGAGCGCCGCGGGGTAGCCCCCCTTGTGTATGTCGGTGCGGGCGACGAGCGCGGGCTGGATGACCGACGGACCGAGACCGAAGTGAAAGAGATACGGAACGCGAACGCCGTCGAAGTAGTACCCGACGTTCCCTGGCGGCGCGCCGCGGACGTAGAAGTACGGCAGACCGCTGACGATGGGAGTGACCCCCGGCGCGACCTCGATGGCGCGAAACGGATCGCCGAACGCTCCGGGTAGCTGGCGGACCTCGGCGCGCGCGAGGGAATCGGCGATGGGCGCGCCGACGGCTCCTTTTCCGCCGCGGACGTGGACCTCGCCGGGCGTCACTTCGGTGGGCGACGCGGGCGGTAGGTCGGGAGTGGGCGCGGACTCGGATGCGGACGGAGGGGACTTTGCAGGCTCGGGCTCGAAGGGCTCGAACGGCGGTGGCGCGGCCTTGGCGAACTCGATACGGAACCGAATCGTGGCAGCGATCGGCACGCCGCCGCGAGTCGCAGGGACGAAACGTGAGGCGGAGGCCGACTCGAGAGCGCGGCCCGCAAACGGCTCGCCGCCTTCGACAACGCGTGCACTTTGCACCGATCCGTCGATCGCGACGGTCACCGCGACGACGACGAACGCATTCCCCTCGGCCCCCTCGGGGTAGGCGGACTGGATGGGCGCGAGCGGCCTCGGGGGAACGACGGGCTCCTCGGCGACCGCGGGCGGAGGCTGGCCGTAGGCGACGCGCGCGCTCGACGTGAGCCAGGCAATCGACGCAAGCGCCACGAAACGGACGGCTCGAGCGAGCGACACGCCGCGAGTCTATTCGCGAACGGCCGCCGCCGGACTCTCACTGCGCGCCGGAGCATGACGCATTTCTCTGCGCTTCCTCCGGATCCGGTAGGGCGCCAGCTTCCCGGCGCCGTGTGGCGCGTGCGACAACCATGCCCCTACCCACGGTTTGGGTGGTTGCACGTGCCATGACGGGCCCGCGGGGGCCCAAAACTGGCCGGCTACTCGCGTTTTATAGGGCGAAGCGCCACGCGCCACGCTTGACCTCACGGGTCGGAGGTTCGGTCGAATGGTTCAGGTCGACCTCCGTCCAACGGGGGTCGACCCGTGGAATCCGCCCTCCTCCCGTTCTGACAAGTTGTCGGCGTGGCCGTATGGGCGTTTGCTGGAGTGAGCCGGCTCTCAACGGCCGTGCAGGAGGTACTTCGAATGTCCCGTCGCTTTGCTATCGCGTTCCTTACCGTCGCCCCGCTCGCGTTCCTCGCCCCGAGGCTCGCGCACGCTGGGCTCGAGTCGTGCGGAAACATCAACGTCAAGGCCGAGGCCAAGTGCACCGTGGAGACCTCCGGTGGTTGCACGGCCAAGTGCACCCCACTCAGCTTCCACGCGGCGTGCGAGGGAAAGGCCGTCGTCAGCTGTGACGGCGAGTGCTCCGGCACCGTCGAGGCGAGCTGCACCGGCTCGTGCGAGGCAGACTGCAGCGCGAAGTGCACGGTCAACCCGGGCACGTACAGCTGCGCCGGCAGCTGCGAAGGCTCCTGCACCACGGACTGCGAGGCCACGTGCGAGGCGCAGGCGAGCGGCGGAACGGCCAGCGCCGACTGCAAGGCCAAGTGCGGAGCCAACTGCAACGCCAAGTGCAGCGCGTCGTGCTCCGGCACGCCTCCGACCGCCGACTGCTCTGCGAAGTGCAAGTCGTCGTGCAGCGGCAAGTGCGAGGCAAAGGTCACCGGCAAGTGCCAGGTCGACTGCCAAGCCAAGTTCGACTCCGTGAAGTGCGAGGCCGATCTCAAGGGCGGTTGCGACGTTCAGTGCTCGGATCCGAAGGGCGCCATCTTCTGCGACGGCCAGTACGTCGACAGCGGCGGCAACCTCTCGAAGTGCGCCGACGCGCTGAATGCGCTCCTCAATCTGAAGTTCGAGGCCACCGGCAGCGCGAACGCCGAGTGCGATGGCGGCACGTGCAGCGCGGAAGCCGAGGGTCAGGTGAAGGCGTCGGCGTGCTCGACGTCGCCCCAGGAGAGCCCACACACCCCGCCGGTGGCGCCGGGCGTGATCGTCCTCGGGGCGATCGGCGCGGCGATTGCACGGCGTGTCCGTCGCGGCGGGGCCTGAGCCCCCCTAGGAGACACACGACCATGGATCACGTGCAGGCGACCGAGCAAAAGGCGAAGATTCACGGGGTAAATGACGACGCAGCGCCTCAGCTGCGTGAACGCGTCGAGCACGTCCGCGACGTCGTCGAGAACGTGCGCAACAAGGCCGAGGTCGCGTTTCGCGACAGGCCGTACCTCGTCCCCGTCGCGGCCGGCGCTGTCGGCCTCGGAATCGGCATCCTCCTCGGCTCCAAGCTGACGCGGTTCGTTCTCTTCACCGCCGTGGGTGCGCTCCTCAGCGACGCCCTCGGCGGTGAGATCAAGCGCCTCGCGAGCGAATACATCGGCGAGCTACAGAATCGCCTCGCCGACGACGAAACGGTAGAGAACGCCTCAGCCTCGGAGTGAGTGTTCGAGGTCGACGATCAGGGGTAGGTGATCCGACGCTCGACGGGAGCGGGCGTTCCACGGCACTTCGACCGACAGCACGGTGAGGTCCTCCGACACGAACACGTGATCGAGACGGAGGAGCGGAAGCCGGCTCGGGAACGTGGGCCGTGGGACGTGGCCCGCGAGCGCTCGCTGGGCGTCCCGCAAGCGCGAGGTGAATCGCCGGTACGTCCTCGAGGCGTTCGGCATGGCGTTCAAGTCGCCGCAGAGGATGTGCGGATGGCTCAACTCCGGGCTGCCGAGCCACGCGTCCCCCATCAGCTCGCGTGACTGCGAGCTCCGCTCGTCGCGATGCACGCCGAGATGCGTGCTGATGACGTCGAGCGCGGTAGCCCCGAATGTCGCACGCGCCCAGATGGCGCCCCGCGGCTCGGCATCGACGTGCGGTGAGGCAAAGGTCGTCACCTTCTTCAGCTGGAGCACCTGGCGGCTGAGGAGCGCGTGGCCGTAGTACCCTACGCCGCGGCGGAACGTGCGGCAGAACAGGAGCTCCATGCCGAGGTGGTCGGCGAGGTCACGGGCGTGATGAGCGCCCTCGTCCTGGTCCGTCTCGGGCGCGTCGAGCTCCTGAAGCGCGATGACGTCGGCGTTCGCGTCCTTGCAGACGCTCGTGATGTCGGCGATCGAGTCCCTGCCGCCGGGTCCCACGCAGCGGTGGACGTTGTACGTCATCACGCGGAACCGAGGCACGACCGCGAGACGGTAGGCCTGGGGAACGATGTTTGCAACCGGAGGGTGGAAAGCGCGGCGGAACGTCGCGTGAAGGAGAGACTTCCATGGATCCGAAGACAAGCGGCGTGAAGGGCGACGAGCGCGACCTCCAGGGCGAGGGCAATTACGATGCGTCCCGCCGCTACGACGACGGAGTGGCAAAGTCGGTGGAGGAAGGGACCGCCGACGAGCTCGCGGAGAAGGCGAAGAAGGCCCTCGAGGGAGCAGAGGGCGACGGGCTCCGCCGCGCCGAGGAGCGCGCCAAGCGCGGCCTCAAGGACGATTCCTCTCCGAAATGAGCGCAGCCGGGACCCTTTCGACCACGACCAGGGAGCGGATTCGCTTCGTTGGCGCGCTGCTGGCGAGGACCGCGGATCGGTTCGATGACATCGAAGGGTTCCGCCTCGGTGCGGCGTTTTCATATTACGCGACGTTTGCGATCTTCCCGCTCGTTCTCCTCACGGTGACGGTCGTCGGCTTCGTCATCGGGGACGACGCCCCGGCTCGCGACCGCATCGTCGGAGCGATAGGGGGCGCGGACGCTTCGGTGCGGGCGGTCATCGATCAGACGTTCACAACGATGCAGCAGAGCCACGGCGCGAGGAAGACCTCCGCGGTGATCGGCATTGTCTCGCTTCTTTTCAGCGCGAGCGGTGCGTTCGTCGAGCTCGACTCGACACTCAACAAGATCTGGAAGGTGTCGCCTCACACGGGGAAGGGTGTCACGGGGAAGATCGGCGTCTTCCTCACCGAGAGGCTCAACGGCTTCGCGTGTGTGGCGGGCGTCGGCGCCCTCATGCTGTCGTCGCTCGTCGCGAGCTCCACGCTGAGCTTCTTCGCGCATGGCGCGGACTATCGCCTGACGCCCGCGCTGCTGCAAACCGCCGAGCTCGCGACCTCGATCGCGCTGCTCTCTGCAGGCCTCGCCGCGGCGTTCCACTTCATCCCCCGATCACGCCCGGCGTTCCGGCACGTGGTTCCCGGCGCAGTCCTGACCACGGCTCTCCTCACGGTGCTGAAGGGCGTGTTTGCACTCTACCTGTCACGACTCACGAGCTACTCCGCTTACGGAATTGTCGGAGGCGTGCTCGCCCTTGCCACGTGGATCTACCTCTCGTCTCAGATCCTCATCTTCGGAGCGACCTTGACCCGCGTGCACTGTGAGATGACGTCGTCCGTCGAGTGAAGCGCGACCCGCCCGCCCGGGAAAACGGGCTCGAATCGCGCTTCGACAAAGCAGCAACTCAGGCAGGGACGCGGCGTCCGAAGATGAGAGACAGAGCGCCGAGCACCAGGAATACGAAGAAGAGAATCTTCGCGACGCCGGCGGCTCCCGCGGCGATTCCACTGAAGCCCAGGACCGCTCCGACGAGCGCGATGATGAAGAAGATTGCCGCCCAGTACAGCATGACGAACCTCTTGTGCTTGGTGGCGGAAAACGCTCCGCACCCGGCACGTAGCGAAGAGCATGCCGCCTCGCCTGGATGGATCGATCGCTAGGCCCGCCGACGCCAGAGCATGCGGTACACCGGGAGCCCGTCCGCGATGGCGCGGTGCTCGCGCGGGCTTCTTGCGCCGTACGGGTTCTCGACGATGCGCGCGGAGCCCTCGAGGTCGCCCGCGGGCTGAAATGCCACATGTGCCGTGACGACGCGCTCGTAGAGCACGGCCCTCTCCTCGACGTCGGTCTGAACATAGAGCTCGCCGTTCGGCACGAGGAGGCGCGCGACCTCCGCGAGGAAGACGTCGCCCATCACGAGGCGCTTCGTGTGGCGCTTCTTCCACCAGGGATCCGGGAAGTGGAGGTACGCGCGCGCAACGCTCGCGTCCGGTCCGAGCCGTGGCAGCGCGAGGCGCGCGTCCTCGCAGAACACACGAGCTTGCCTCGCGTGGCCCTGCTTCGCGAGCCGGGCATCACCGACCGCCGCCCACTTCTTGCGGATCTCGAGACCGACCAGGCCGGCCGTTGGTGCCGAGAGGGCACGCTCGCACAAGAAACCTGCCTTGGGACCCGGTCCGATCTCGAGCTCGAGCTCCGAGCCGCTCACGACCGCACGGAGGTCGACACGATCTCCGGCGGGAAGGCGCGGCGCATCCTCGTAGGGCCCTGGCTTTCGCTTCGGCGAGGGGCCGTCGGGGGCGGGCAAGTCCGCCTCTGCGGCGGCTCGTTCGGGCACAGACACTGTAGCGCGGATAGACGTGCGCGCAGGGCCGGTCAAGGTCTGTTAAGTTGAAGGCCCGTGACGCGCGCGAAGCGGCTCCTTCCCTTCTTGCCGCTCCTCGTCGTCACGAGCTTGCTGGCGCATTCGTCGATCCAGGCCGTGCTCGGCAAGCTGGGCCATCCCGGGGCGGCGCTCGACGATGCCTACATTCATTTCCAGTACGCGCGCGCGTTCGCCGAGGGACATCCGCTGCGCTTCCAGACGGGCGAGCCGATCTCGACCGGCGCGACGAGCTTCCTGTGGCCTGCCGTCCTCGCCCTGCCCTACGCGCTCGGCCTCCGCGGCGAGTCGATCCTGTGGGCGACATGGGTGCTCTCGTTCGTCGCGCTTGGCGCGCTAGCCCACGAGACGTTCGCGATCACGAAGCCACTCGCGGGACGCGCAGCGGGCTTCGGCGCCGGCGCAATGACGCTTCTCTTCGGCGGCTTCGCCTGGTCAGCCGCGAGTGGAATGGAGGTCGTGCCCTTCGCGTGGGTGCTGCTCCACTCGATGCGGCGCGCGAGCGAGTGGACCGAGGAGCCCGCCCGACGCACGCCACGCGAGTTGCGCATGCTCATCGGACTCGCGGTGATCGCTCCACTCGTGCGACCGGAAGGGGCAATCGCGTCGCTCGTACTCGCGGTCGCTGTCGCCCTGACCCCGCGCGCCCCGGGGATCCGGGGCCGCGTCGAGGTACTGCCGCTGCTCGCCGCCGCGGCTGTTCCCAACGTACTGCTCCTCTTGCTCACGGGGCATGCAACGTCGAGCACCGCACAGGTGAAGCTCCTCGTCGGGAATCCGTACTCCGTGATGCCCGACGCCGCGCTGGCGAACGCGCGGATCCTCCTGACGCAGATCCTCGACGGCCAGGTGTGGTCGGCGGAGTTCCTCCCGAAGGGCAGCGCGCCGTTCGCGTGCGCAGGCCTCGTCGCGCTGGCGTGGCGCGGGCACGTGGCGTCGCGCCCGTTCCGCGCCGCGGCTGTGCTGGTGCTCGCGCTCGCGATGTTCGTTCCGTGCCTGTACGTCACGTTCCTCTGGAATCGCCTGCGCTACCTCTGGCCATTCGCGCCGGGTTGGTTCGTCGGCCTCGCGTGTCTCGCCCGCGCGGTCGGCTCGCTCATCGCTCGCTTCGATGCTCGTGCAGGCGCGACCGCGACGACGCTCGTCGCCGGGGGCTTCGCGGGGGCGCTCGCGGTCCGCCTCGAGTGGGTGATCGAGGACGCAGCGCAGTCGGCGAGCGGGATCGATCGCAAGCAGGTCGCGCTCGGTCGATGGGCCGATGCCACGTTGCCGCGCGATGCCCGCATCGGCGTGAATGACACCGGAGCGATCGCCTACTTCGGCAACCGAAAGACGTTCGACGTGGTCGGCCTCACGACGCCGAGCGAAGGACGGTACTGGGTCGCGGGCGCCGGCTCACGGCTCGAGCACTACGAGCGGCTGCGTGCATCCTCACCAGCCTCGCTGCCGACGCACTTCATCGTCTACCCCGAGTGGATGGCGTGCGACGTGGTGCTCGGCAAGGCGCTGCACGAGGCCGTCGTCACCGACTCGACGATTCTCGGCGGACAGACCATGCGCGCGTACGAGGCGAGCTACGAGCATCTCGGTTCGGGGGAATTGCCGTGGTCCGAGCACGCGGCGCTCTCCGACACGCTCGACGTCGCCGACCTCGAGAGCGAGGCCGAGCATCGTTACGAGCTGCTCGGTGCGCGCGACGGCGAGCAGACCGCCGAGCAGGGCAACGCTCCCGACGGGCGCGTCGTCGTCGACGGCGGCCGCACGCGGCGCTCGCGCGAGCGCTTCGTCGTGAAACTCGCGCGAGGCATGAGGACGATCGCGCACGGCCGAACGCAAGCTTCCGGAGAGGGCTCCGAGCTCGAGATGCGCGTCGGCGGTCGCGTGGTTGGCAGGGCGAAGGTCGAGGCCGGGCCGTGGGCCGAGATCGCCGTCGTGATCCCCGCAGACGCGATCACGAGTGAGGCCATGACGATCGAGGTGAGCGCGAGCGGCGGCACGTACAGCTCGTTTCACTGGTGGTTCTCGCCTGCGCCCTGAGAAACGCAAACCGCGCCGAGCACGAGAACGTGCCGGCGCGGTGTGTGAGACCGAAAGAGTCAGACTACTTCTTCGCGGCAGGCTTTGCGGGCGCCGCGGCCGCCGCCGGCTTCGCGGGTGCACCGGCGGGCTTCGCGCCCGGCATCGGCAGGAGGCCGAGCTGCATCATCATCTCGCCGCCGTTGCCGTAGGTCGTGCCCTTGACCATCTTGCCGTCCTTGACCTGGACGATGTCGACCGTGTGGAGGGTGACGGCCTTCTTCGTCGGCTGGATCCCCATGAACGCGCCCTTGTGGGTGCCCGTGACCACGTTCTCGGTGATGACGAAATCACCGAAGGCCCAGCTGTTCGCCGGCGTCACCTTGACGTCGGGGAAGCCCTTGGAGACGTCGCCAAAGAACTTCTTGGTCGCGGCTTTGCCCTTGACCGCCTCGGGCATCGTGAGGTCGTCCCACGCGACGTCGTCCGTCTGCGTGGCAAGGAAGTCGGCTTCGTTCTTCTTCTCGAAGGAGGCGAGCATCTTGGTGGAGACCTCGACGTTCTTCGCCTCGTCGGGCGTGTTCATCGAAAAGATCATCGCGGGCGCGCCGGCGTTCAGCGTCGGGACGGGACGGCCCTTCGCCTTGGACACGCCGATCTGCGACATGATCGTGCCCATGTCCGTGTACGTGTGCTGCTCCTTCACGAGGCCGTCAGGCGAGAACCACATCACGTCCACGCCCGTCGCGCCGACCGGCTTCTCGGTCGCCTTGATGCCCATCATCTCGCCCGTGTGCGTTCCCGCCCACGCGAACTCGACGACGACGACGTCACCCTTCACGAACACGCGGCTCGCCGCGCCCTTCGAGCCCGACGCGAAGTCGAAGTTTCGCTGCCACATGGCGGCGATCGCCTCGCGACCGACGAGGTCGGGCATGCCCGCGAACTTGATGACGGCGTTCTCCGTGTAGAAGCTCGCCAACTTTTTCGCGTCGTGAGCGTTCATCGCGACGCCGATGCCTTCGCTCGTCTTTTTCTGGAGCTCGGCCATCGTCGGAGCCGGCTTCGGCTCCTCCTTTAAGGCTTCCACGACGGGAGCAGGCGGCGCCTCGACCGGGGGCGCCGCGGGCGTCACGGGCTGCGGCTTGACCTCGTCGCCACCGCAGGCGCTGAACGTGGCTGCCAGGAACCCGATTGCAAGTCCGAACGAAACGCTTCGCATGTAAAATCCTCCGAGGAACGCCCCCAAAAAGCGCGTCGGGCCCTCAGTCGCGCCTTTCTCGGTGAACGTCAAGCGTGGCGGCGGACGCGGAATCTCGCCGGTGATAGAAGAACTAAGTGCGGAAAAGGCCCCTCGGCAAGACGGGTATGGTCGTCTCGGAGCTCGGGATCGGCACGTGGGGGCTCGGGGGTGAGGCCTACGGCCCCGTCGACGAGGCCGACGCCGAGAAGGTCCTTCGCCGCGCCGTGGAGATGGGCTTCACGCTCATCGACACCGCGGACGCCTACGGCGGCGGGCGCATGGAGCTGCTCGTCGGCAAGGTCCTGAAGGATCACCCCGAGCTCGTGGTGGTCACGAAGGGCGGCGTCGACCGCACCACCGACCCGACCCGCAAGACGTTCGACCCGGCCTACCTCCGCGGCGCGGTGGAGCGCTCGTGCAAGCGACTCGGCATCGAGGCGCTCCCCGTGTTCATGCTTCATCACCCGACACCCGACGCGATCTACGCGGGCGAGGCCGTCGAGACCGTGCTCGCGCTGAAGACCGAGGGCAAGATCAAGCACTGGGGCGTCGCTGCTGGCGACGAGGACGTCTCCCGCGCTGCGATCGACAAGGGCGCCGAGATCCTCGAGCTCGCCTACAACCTCACGCATCCGATCGACCTGCATCGCATCTCCGGCGACGTCATGGTCGCGGGCTGCGGCGTCCTCGCGCGGAGCGTGCTCGGCTACGGGCTGCTCGCCGGCATGTGGGCGAAGGACCGCGTGTTCGCCGAGGGCGACCACCGCAACGATCGCTGGACGCGCATGGAGCTCGAGCACCGTGTCGACCAGCTCGACGCCGTTCGTTTCCTCGTGAAGGGCGAGGTCCACACGCTGCGGGCCGCGGCCGTTCGCTTCGCGCTCGCGAACCACCTCGTCTCCGCAGCCGTTCTCGGCGCGCGCACGGTGGAGCAGCTCGAGCAGCTGGTGCGGGAGACGGGCGGCGGACCACGGTATCTCCCCGACGACGACCTACGCCAACTCCCCAGAGCGCTCGATCGCGTCGGCATCCACACATGAAAATCGATCGTCACGACGTGCTCACCAAGCTGGTCAGCGCCGCGCGTGGCGCCTCCGATCTCGTCATGCGCGTCTACGCCGAGAAGGACGTCGGCGAGGAGATGAAGGGCCCGAACGATCCGGTCACGCGCGCGGACAAGGAAGCGAACGCCTTCATCCTGGCCGCTCTCGGCGCGAGCTTGCCGGACATCCCGATCGTCGCCGAGGAGAGCGACCCGGCGACGTTTGCGGGCTTCGAGGACGCGAAGGCGGTGCTCTTCGTGGACCCCGTCGACGGCACGCGCGACTTCATCGCGAAGAACGGCGAATTCTGCGTGATGATCGGGCTCGCCGAGGAAGGGCGCGCGACGGTCGGCGTCGTCCTCTGCCCCACCTACCAGGGCGCACGACGCACCTACGGAGCCGCCGAGGGCATCGGCTCGTTCTTGATCGGAGACGACGACTCGCGCACGCCGCTCACGATCTCGACGGTGACGGACCTCACGAGCGTGCGCTGTGCCGTCTCTCGCTTCCATCGAAGCCGCAACGTGGACGCCACGCTGTCATCGCTCGGCTGCAAGGAGCTCGTCCCGGTCGGCAGCTCGGGGATCAAGGGCGTCCTCGTCGCGAACGGCGCGCTCGAGCTCTACGCCCACCCGTCACGCGGCGAGGTGAAGCTCTGGGACGCATGCGCGCCGGACGCCATCGTCCGCGTCGCCGGAGCGGTCTTCACCGACGCGAAGGGGCGCCCGTTCAACTACTCCGGCCCTGTCGCCCAGGGCCAAGGAACGCTCGCCGCGAACCCGGCGCTTCACGCGGAGGCGCTCCGTAGGTTCGAAGAGTACGACAGGCGCACCGGCGGCGAGACGCTGCCGTGAGAGACCACGCCGAGGTCGTCGTGATCGGCGCGGGCATCATGGGCCTGTCGATCGCCTATCACCTCGCGCGGCTCGGAGTGCGCGACGTCACCGTCGTCGACAAGAGCTACCTGTGCGGAGGCGCGAGCGGGCGCAACGGTGGCGGCATTCGTGCGCAGTGGTCGAGCGAGGCGAACGTGCGGCTCATGCAGGAGAGCATCCGCATGTGTCGGGACTTCGCGAGCGAGTTCAAGATCAACGTCTGGCTCCGGCAGGGCGGCTACTTGTTCATCGCGCGCACCGAGGAACGACGGCGCGCGCTCGAGGCGAGCATGAAGCTCCAGCGCGAGTGCGGGCTGTCGACACGCATGCTCACGCCGCGCGAGGCGCAGAAGATCGTCCCCGAGCTCTCGATCGACGGTGTCGTCGCGGCGACGTTCAACCCGGACGACGGTGTCGTGTTCCCTTGGCCGTTCGTGTGGGGGTTCGCGCAGGCGGCGACGAAGCTCGGCGCCGAGATCGCGACCTTCACCGACGTCGTCGGCATCGACGTCCGCGGTGGAAAAATCGAAGGCGTGCGCGTACGCCGCGCCTCGAAGGGCGGCGACGGGGGCGGTGCCGGCGCTCCCGAGCATCTCATTCGCACGCGTAAGATCGTGAACGCGGCCGGTGCGTGGTCACCGGAGATCGCGAAGCTCGTCGGCGTGGAGCTGCCGAACAAGCCGCATCGCCACGAGATCTGCTCGACCGAGCCCCTCAAGCCGTGGCTGAAGCCGCTCGTCGCCGACCTCGAGAACGGTCTGTATTTCAGCCAGTCCACCCGTGGCGAGATCGTCGGCGGCATCGGACAGCATCGCGTGCCGGACGGCCTCGATCAGAACAGCTCGTTCGCGTTCCTCGGGCTCTACGCAAAGGCGCTCGTCGCGACGTGCCCGCTGCTCGGCGAGGTGAAGGTGCTTCGCCAGTGGTCGGGCTGTTACGATCTGACGCCCGACGGAAATCCGATCGTCGGCGGCGTCGACGCGATCGAGCACTTCTATCAGGCGTCGGGCTTCATGGGCCACGGCTTCATGATGGCACCGGTGGTGGGCAAGCTCATCGCAGAGCACATCGCGAAGGAGACGCACCTGCCGATGTTCGATCGGTGGAATCTGCGCCGGTTCAAGGACGGATCCACACTTCGCGGCGAAGCGATGATCATCGGCTGAGCGAGAGCGACGCCCGCCTCGGTCAGAGGTAGCCGCCGATGCCGAGCCAAGCTTGCGCCGAAAAGAGCGTGCCCTTCACTTCGTCGGACCGCGGGGTCGAGCTCGTCGTCGTGCCCGAGGGGCCGATGTTGGTCGACGTCGACGTCGTGGTGACGTTCGCCGAGACCGTGTAGTCGAGGGCCGCGCCGGCGAGGATGTTGAACGAATCCGTGAGGCGGAACGCGAACGGCGCGTCGGCGCCGATGGCGATCGCGAAGATGCTCGCGTCGGTTTTGCTGTTGGCCGGCGATAGAGATGCGCCCGCGAACGTGAGACCCGCGCGCGGGGTGAAGTCGATCTTGTCGGTCAGCGGGATGCGATAGCCGATGCGCGGCGTGAGCGTATAGAGGACCGCCGAGCCGACGTCCTCGCTCTTGCTGCCATTGCTCGTGGAGGCGGAGAGGCGCGTGAAGCCGACGGCGCCGCCGAGCGTCAGGTTCGACGCGAGGATGAAATCGAGCCCCAAGCGCGGCACGGCGAACGGGTTCAGCGTGACGCCACCCACGCCGAGCGCCGTGAGCGAGAGCGAAGAATCGCTCTTTCCCTCGGTCGACGACGCTTTCGCATAGCCGATGCCGCCGGCGCGCTCGAGCGCGAGGCTCATCGACGGCTGTTTCACCTCACCGAGAGCCGGCGTGGGCACGGCAGGCGGCGCCGGCCTGGGCGCGGGGGCCTCGTCCTGCGCGGCCGCAGGCGCCGCGACAACGAGAAGAGCGAGCGCAGAGATGACCGATGCAAAACGCGAAAAGCGGATCATGAGAAGGAACCTCCAGGGATAAGCGAGACCCGCCCCGCTGCAATCCCGAGGCCGTCCGCCCCACCTCCCTATTCCACCTCCAGCCCAGCAGGAAGCCCACATTTCGCTTCCCCACCCACGACACGCGGCGCCACCCCCGCGTGACGCCCCGTTCACAGCGCGTGTCTCATCTCCACGTGCCTGTGCCCGTGCCCGTGCCCGCTCTCGTCTCTCTCTTCTCAGTGCTGGGCCGGCCCGCCCGCGTTCGGCCCGAGCATCGGCCCCCCCATCGGCAGCATGCTCTTGCCCGACGCGTTCACCAGCACGAGCGCCACCGCGATGTAGAGCGCGAGGAACATCAGCGCCGTCGACGCGATCGCGATCGGCAGGCCTAGCGAGGGCATGTGCGCCACTTCGCGGACGATGCGAAGCATGTAGAGCACGTCGATATCGAGGAGAAACACGACCAGCAGCTTCGAGTAGAACGCGAACGCGTAGGTCATCGCGACGAAGATGACGATGAAGCAGAGGTCGACCGCGAGGCTGATCGAGGCGTTCGGCATCTTTCCGTTCGCGATGCCGTCGAGCGTCCACCAGTTGATGACCCAGTTGAACGAGAAGGTCGTGAGCAGCGTGCCGCCCAGCATGTTCTTGTTCGCGAAGCTCATGAGACCCGCGAGGAACTGACATCCGCCGCCGAAGAGCAGACAGATCATCGCCGCCGCGCGCAGCCCATCGACCGTCGCAGCCGACTTCATTCCGAACGCGATCGGAAGCAGCGCAGCGCAGCCGATGGCGAGCCCGAACAGGCCCAGCGCGGTCGGGTCGGCGAAGCGCGGCGCCTCGAGCGCAGCTGCCGTCGGGGCGACGGCGGGTGCGACGGGCTGAGCCTGGCTCGCGGGTACGGGTTCGTTCACGATCGACTCCATCTCCTTCGTGCGAGCGTTAACCAGCATCATGACCTCACACGCCCTTCCGGACGAGGTCGTCCGTGATGCGGAGCGCGATGCCCGCCTGGTTGTGCCCGACTCCCGACCCCACGAGGACGACGAGGTCGCCCGTCTTGACGCGACCGTTCACGACGGCGTCGTGGAGCGCCATCGGGATGCACGCCGAGCCGGTGTAGCCCCACTTGCCCATCACGGTGTGCGCCTTCTCGTTGGGCAGGCCGAGGTTGACCATCGCCTTGTCGATCGTGCGCTTGCGCACCTGCGTGAAGACGACGAGGTCGATGTCCTGCACCGCGAACTCGTTGATCTCCGCGAGGCGGTTCACCACGGCGGGCCAGCCGATGTCGTTGATCTCGGCCGGGTACTTCTCGACCATGCGAACGGTGGTGCGGCCGGCGGCGATCGACTCGACGCTCGCGGGCTCGGCGGTGCCGCCGCTGTAGATGCCCCAGTGCTTCGAGTAGGACCCGTCCGCGCGGTACGCGGACGAGAGAAGACTCGGCTTGTCGCCCTCGGAGCGGACGAGGAGCGCGGCGCCGGCGCCATCACCGTAGAAGAAGATCCCCTGATCCTCCGGGTCGGCGAGCTTGTGCATCATGTACGCCCCGATCACGAGGACGTTCTTCATCCACGGGTTCGTCATCATGAGTCCGTTTGCGGCCGCGAGCGCGGTCGGGAACGAAGCGCACGCGCAGCCGACGTCGAACGTGCCCGCGCCCGCCTTCGTCGCGCCGAGCTTCTGCTGCACGACGACCGACGTCGCCGGCGTCATGTAGTCGGGCGAGTCGGTGCCCACGATGATCATGTCGACGTCCGCGGCCGCGACGCCGCCGCGCGTGAGCGCCTGCCGAGCCGCACGCACCGCGAGGTCGGAGGTCGCCCAGTCGTCCGGCGCGTACCAGCGGGTCTTGATCCCGGTGGTGGCCTCCATCTTGTCGATGTACTCGGGCGCGGTCTTCGCGAAGCGCGCGCGGAGGACGTCGTTGGGAACCTCGTTCTCGGGCACGTACATGCCGGTGCTGCGAATGGCGACGTAAGAGCTCATGGGCCGCTATGTTGCACCGCAACATGGATTCGTCAACTCGATCCTGACGAGGAACGCTTTTGCGGCGTTTATCGAGCTATTTGACGCATTGGCAGATGTTGCCCCGCAACATCAAGGGCGACCCGAGCGCCGCGCCGGGTGAGAACCGTCGTTGACACCCCGACGGCCACGGCACTACTGTCCAGCCTCGGAAAACCGGGGGATTTCCCCGGCTTCACGTAAATCACGTCAGCCCGCTTGCTCGTGCTCCGTACTGCGCGACCTGGAGAAAGCCCGCATGAAGAAGGTCTCGGCGTTCGCCTTTGCTGCGCTCACCCGTGTCGCGCTCATCGCGCCCGTTCTGGTCGCGTCCGCGGCCGTCGTCGGCTGCGCTGACGAGAACGACCCGAAGACGTGGGCCAAGCGCCTCGATGACCAGGCGCAGCGCGCCCCCGCGATCAAGCGGCTCGAGAGCTTCTACAACGACGCGATGTCCTCGGCCTCGACGCCGAACAAGCAGGACGACGAGAAGGTGAAGGCCATCCTCGACGCGTCGGTCGAGCCCCTCACGAAGACGTACATCACGGGCGGCCTCGACGAGAAGACGCGCAAGGATCTGATCAAGCTCCTCGGCGACATGGGCGACATGCGCGCCGCCCCGGCGTACGCGAAGGCCTTCAAGGACTTCGAGGCCGGCAAGAACGACGACGACGTGAAGTACGCCGCGCAGGGCACGACCCGCCTCGCGCAGAAGGGCCCGATCGCCGATCAAGGTCTCGTCGATGCGCTCTGGGATTGCTTCGCGAAGTTCCAGCCGTCGAAGAACAACAAGTCCATCAACCTCGTGAAGGACCTCCAGAACGCCGTCATGGTCGTGAAGGACAAGTCCTACGGCGCGAAGGCGGTCGAGAAGCTCGCCGCGCCGGTGTCGGATCCGAAGGATCCCGCGCAGGGAATGGACCAGATCCAGTTCTGGCAGCTCACCGCAGCGCGCCTGATCGGCGAGCTGAAGTTCACCCCGGGCGTGAAGCCCCTCGTGAAGGTGCTGATGACGCCGACGAAGGCCGACCTCATCTTCCCGGTTCGCCTCGCGCTCACGCGCATGCCGAAGGAGGCCGAGCCCGTCCTCATCGCCGCGCTCAAGGGCACCGACCCGGAGTTCGCCGCCCTCGCCGAGAAGTATCCGGAGAAGGCGTACATCCCGCGCGTCGCCGAGCCGCTCGCCTACATCTCGCGTCCCGCGGGTCGTGACGCGGTGCTCGAGGCCCTCGACAAGGCCGACAACGATTCGAACCGCACGGTCCTCGCGACCGAGCTCACGCACTTCCCGAGCGACGCGAGGACGGTGAAGGCGTACCTCGACGCCTACAACAAGGTCCCCGCAAACGCGGCGATCGCGCTGCTCGGCGGTGGTAACGGCCACGCGATCATCGCGCAGGCGGCGGAGAACTTCTTCGACCCTTCGCTCACCGACTGGCTCATCAAGGAGACGGCCGCCGCGAAGGGCGAAGCGGCCGACGCCATGCCGCCGGCCGCGCTCCGCGCCGCGATCAAGCTGATGACGACCACCTCGTCGAAGGCTGTCGGCGATGCCGTGAACAAGATCCCCGGCCAGGCCGTCGAGAAGGACATGTACAAGGCGGCCTCGGCCATCGTCGACAAGTGCAAGCAGGACGCGGCTTGCTACGTGTCCGTGCTCGACACGCCGGTCCCCTCGACGCCCCCGACGGCGAAGACGGGCCACGTGAAGGCGGCGTGGATGGCCGCGATCTACGGCAACGCGCAGACGAAGGCGGATGTCCTCGGCAAGGTCGACAAGGTCAAGGACAGCTCGGTCCGCCTTGCGATGGTAAGCGCCATCGACCACCTCTCGCCCCAGGGGGATGCGCCCACGGCCGACAAGCTCGAGGCCATCGTCGAGGCCGACAAGAAGGCCGGCGTGAACTACGCCAACGACGAGGTCTACAAGATCGCCTTGAAGCTGAGGTCGCGCGTGCCGTGATCAGGCTCGAGGTCACTCGCGGAGAGAGCACCGGCACGACGCTCGAGCCGACTACGGATGTGGTGCGGATCGGGCGAGCGGAGGGCAACGACCTCGTCGTGCCGGATACGCACGTCTCGAGCGAGCACGCGAAGGTCGTCTTCGCGGGCGAGCGCTACGTGCTCGTCGACCAGCGTTCCACCAACGGCACGGCCATTCTTCGCCGCGGTGAGCGCATCGCCGTCGACGACTCGAACAACCGCGAAGCTCCGCTCGAGGACGGCGACGTCATCGAGCTCGGCTCCGCCGACCGCATCGTCCACCTCACAGTGACGGTGAAGGACGACGCGGACGACGCCCGCGTCTTCGCCCTCAAGAAAATCGAGGACCTCGTCCCGCAGGCGCTCATCGTCGAGAAGGACGACAACCGCCTCCGGACGCTCTACGAGGCCCAGAAGAAGATCGGATCCGCGCCGGATCTCGCCGAGGTGCTCGTCGCGATCTGCGAAGCAAGCTTCACGCTCGTGCCGCTCGCTACGCATGTCACGATCATCCTCCGCGACGACGACGACGAGAACGCCAAGGCTCCTTCTCCCGCGCGTGCCGCAGCCGGGTACGTCCCCGTGATGACCCGCGTGCGTGGCCAGGACGCGCCGTCGAGCTCGCCCATCCCGATCACGCGCAGCGTGTTCCGCAAAGTCGTCACCGAACGCGCGGCTGTCGTCGCCGCCGACGCGCCTTCCGAGGTCGGCCAGAGCGAGTCGCTCATGGGCGCCCAGATCCGCTCCACGCTGGGCATCCCGCTCTGGAGAGGAGACGACATCCTCGGCGTCATCCAGGTCGACAACCGCGAGTCCGGGGTGCTGACGAGCGGCGACCTCGAGATCATGGCGGTGCTCGCGCACAACGCTTCCCTCGCCGTCGCGAACGCGCGGCTCGTGAAGCGCCTGCGCGCCGCCGAGGAGCGCCTGAAGAAGGAGAACACCTTCCTCAAGAACAAGGAGCAGGAGCGCCGCGGCGGCAATCGCGCCGGCGGCGGACCGGAGATCATCGGCCGGAGCGCGCCGATGCAGGCTCTGCTCGAGCAGCTCGAGAAGGTCGTGAACACGCGCGTCACCGTCCTCATCGAGGGCGAGACGGGCGTAGGCAAGGAGCTGATCGCCGCGAGCGTCCACTACCGCTCGAACCGTCGCGACCGCCTCTTCGTCGGCCAGAACTGCGCGGCGATGCCGGAAACGCTCCTCGAGAGCGAGCTCTTCGGCCACAAGAAGGGCAGCTTCACCGGCGCGCACGAGGACAAGAAGGGTCTCTTCGAGATCGCGGACGGCGGCACCCTGTTCCTCGACGAAGTGACCGAGATGCCCGTGTCTCTCCAGAGCAAGCTGCTGCGCGTGCTCCAGGAGGGCGAGGTCCGTCCGATCGGCGCGACCGCCGAGAAGAAGGTCAACGTCCGCATCGTCACGGCGACGAACCGCAACCTCGAGAAGGAGGTGGCCGAGGGCCGCTTCCGCGAGGACCTCTACTATCGCCTGAAGGTCTTTCCGCTGCGCGTCCCGCCGCTGCGCGAGCGCCGTGAGGACATCCCGCTCATCGCGGAGCACTTCCTCGTTCGCTTCGCGGCCGAGTTCGGCAAGCCGTCCGGCGGCTTCTCCCAGCAGACGATGGAGCTCCTCCAGGGCTACGACTGGCCGGGCAACGTGCGCGAGCTGCAGAACGAAGTGCAGCGCCTCTGCATCCAGGTCGACGCCGGCGGCTTCATCACGCCCGACATGCTCTCGCCGCGCCTGCGTCAGGTCGAGGGCATGATCGAGCGCGTTCGCCCCACGCGCGGCACGTTGAAAGAGATGATGGATCAGGTCGAGCGCTGGCTCCTCATCGAGGCGCTCCGCGAGCACCAGAACAACAAGACGGCCGCAGCGAAGAACCTCGGCATCACGCGCGAGGGTCTCCACAAGAAACTGCGCAGCTTCGGTCTGTAGGTCTCGGTCCGCGCGCTCCGTAGTGCGAAAATTTCTTGCCTGCCCAGAGGTAGCCCGCGCTCGACGCGGAGCTGACGAAGCCGCTGCCTAACGGCAAGCGCAGTTCACCAGGTCGACGACGTCACCCGTACGCCGCCGGCATCCGCGACGACGTAGGGCTCGCCGGTCCGCGGATCTGCCGCTCCGGGAGCCACCTCGAGGAGCGGCAGCAGCGCGAACGCGCGCCCCGTGAGGCGCGGATGTGGAACGGTGAGGCGCGGATCGTCGAAGGTGATTCCTTCGGCCCAGAGGACGTCGAGGTCGAGCGTCCGCGGGCCGAACCGGATCTCGCCCGGCCCGCGAACGCGCCCGAGCGACACCTCGATGCGTAGCAGCGTCTCGAGGAGTGCAGGGAGGCCAAGCGTGCACTCTACAAGTATCGCTGCGTTCAGAAATTGAGGCTGCGGAGGCCCGCCTACGGGGGCTGTCTCGTAGACGCGCGAACGCGCTACGACGCGCAGCCCTTCGACGCGGTCGATGCGCGACGCCGCGTCACGCATCGTCGCGAGCCGGTCGCCGAGGTTCGCACCAAGCCCTACGACGACGCGCTCCCGAACGTCGTTCAGGGCGTCTTGCCCTGGA
>JAYSXP010000517.1:0-27661 GCA_043717125.1 Polyangiaceae bacterium
TGACGGAGCGGAAGGTAGCCGAGGGGCATTCCGCCACGAATCACGTCATCGGAGAGCTTGGTGAGGCGCGGGAGACGCTGCCCGACGTCCGCGCGTGCCTCGGATTCGAGGCGCAGGCCCGCGGGACAAAGCATCACGCAGAGGACGAGGGCGACGGGGGCGAGGCGTTGCAAGAGGGCCTGGCGGCGGTGCGGCACGCGCGAGGTTGTCTGCTGCGTTCGCCCCCGAGTCAAGAGAGGCATAGGCCCTGGCCTCCAGGCTTCATCCTTGCACTGCCGAGTGTGCAACCGTGGAGAAACAAGTGGCTAGGAATCGCGTCGACGCTTTGGGACCTGGGGTTGCCTGGTGTATCAACGGGGTGGTGACCTCCGCCCTCGAGACCCCGACGCCGTCGCAGCACGTGAAAGCGAAGCGGTCGCTCGTTCGCGGTCTCGTCAAGACCGTCCGCCCTCATCAGTGGGTGAAGAACGTCTTCGTCCTGGCGCCGATGGTCTTTCACAAGGATCTCGTCTCGGTGACGGTCCACGGAGATCCGTCCCTGAACCTCCGCGTCGTGGGCATGGCAATGCTCGGAACCATCGTGTTCTGCCTGCTCGCCGGCGCCGTCTACACGATCAACGACCTCGTCGATGTCGAGGCCGACCGCATCCACCCGGTCAAGCGCAACCGTCCCATCGCCGCCGGTGCGGTCCCGGAGAGCTTCGCCTGGCCGTTCACGATCGCTCTCGTCGTCGTCGCGCTGGGGCTCGCGTCGTACTCGCTCAACTGGATGTTCGCCGTGGTTGCGGCGCTCTACTTCATCGAGAACATCGCCTACAGCTTCAAGCTGAAGAAGGTCGCGTTCCTCGACGTCGGCCTCATCGCGTTCGGCTTCGTCCTTCGCGTCTACGCCGGCGGCCTGGCGACCGACACGCACGTCAGCTGGTACATGCTGGCCTGCACGGCGCTGCTCGCGCTTTTCCTCGGCTTCGGCAAGCGGAGGCACGAGCTCGAGGGGGAGCATGCGGGCAAGCAGCGCGCGGCCCTCGAGGCTTATTCCAAGCGCTCGCTCACGGCGGCGCTCGCGATCACGGGCGCGGCCACGGCGATCACGTACATCGCCTACACGCTCGACGCGACGACCCAGGCCTTCTTCCAGACGAGCTACCTCTGGTTGACGGCTCCCTTCGTCGTCTTCGGGATCTATCGCTTCCTGTTGCTCGTCTCCGGCCGCGCCGGACGCGGCAAGAAGAGCGAGAGCCCGACGCAGGAGATGCTGAGCGACGTCCCGTTCGTCCTCAACCTCGTGGCGTGGGTCGTCGTCGTGATCGCGATCGTGTACCGGCTCCGCCCGGGCTGAGCGCTATCTGCGACGGATCACGACGTTGTCGTACTGCGCGCGCATCGAGCCCGCGAGCGTAGGCGACGTGTTGAACCCGCCGATGCGGACCTTGCTGCCGCCGGTGGTGCCGGGGTCGACGCCTCCGACGTTGTCCACGGCCGTTCCGTCGACGGAGATGCTCGTCGTGAAGGACGAGACGGTCGAGCCTGCAGGTCGATCGAGCACGATGCGGGCGTGGTGCCAGAGGCTCTTGTCGTCCTTCACCGCAAAGTCCTTCGGAACGAGCCGCCCGAACACGTTGCCGTCGTAGACCGCGAAGCCGTGCTCCTTGATGGCGCCGCCGGGAAACTGAAGGCTGCCGAGCGCGACGTAGGCGAGCGAGGCGGTGCCGACGACGCGGAAGTCGAGCTCGATCTCGTAGTGGAGAAAGGAGTCCGCCGCGCCAGAGTCGGGGAGGTTCTTGGTGAGGAACGCGGACTGACCGGCGTCGGCCTTCTGCGTGAGCCATACGTCGAGGACGCGCGTCGTGTTCCCCGTCCCGCCTTCGTCGGACACGCCGATCGCGGAGCCTCCGTCAGGGGTGAGCGAGGCCAGCTCGAAGCCGAAGAGCGGCGCGGACACGGTCTCGAAGTCGTCGCACAACACGAGCGACGACGCGTCGATCGTCGTGCAGGAAAAAGGAGCGATCGACGAATCGACGACCGCCGCGTCGTTCGGCGTGACACCCGTGTCGGGGTGCGGGAGGGGCCCACCGTCCGTGACGAACGCAGGCGGCTGCGCCCCTTCGTCGTCGGACGAGCACGCAAACGCAATCGCCCCGGCGCCGCCGAGCGCGAGTGCGAAGACAGCGATCCTGCCCCGGCTCGTCATTGGTACCGTCGGACGAACACGTGGTCGAAGACGACCTGGAGCGTTTCGTTGCCGAACGTGTTGAACGTGCCGAGACGGAGCTCGGTAGCGCCCGCGGGCGTGAGCACGTGACTCGTGCCATCTTCGAAGGTCGTAGCTGCGCCGAGCGCATCGGTAATCGTGAGAGCGCGAATGTACGGCGGCGAGACGAAGGCTCCGCGATCGAGCACGAGATGCGCCCGGTCGTGCGCGAGCTGGTAGCCGAGCTTCACCCGCTCTCGTGCCGCGGCAGGAAGGCCGGCGTGCGCAGACGTGCTCGCGAGGAGCAGCGCCGAGGCGACGACGAGCACACAGTCTGCGCGACGGGGCCGCATGGCTGAAGGGTACCGGACGCCGGCCGCAAAGATCGCTTTCAGAACGGTTTGCCGCCCAGCATTTTCTGCGCTCGAGGGCTGACGCGACGCGACCTCGATGCTGCCCAAGGTCTCCGCTCAGCCATGCCAGGGTAGCTCAACCTGTGGACATTCTTGGTGTCTTTCCCTGTGACCGGACGGTTGCCCACGTGCGGCGTGCCCCCTCTTCACCTTGCGTGACGCGCGTCACGCACGTTTCCGTCGCTCTCCGCGGAATGGGCCCGGCCGACCCCGAGTTGTTAGGTTGTGCGTCAGACCATGGCGACCGTAGCAACAAGCCCGAACGAACGGCTCCGCGACCGCGCCGGCGCCTGGGTCGACCTCGGGCTCACTCTCCCGATCTTCCTCGTCTATCAGGTGGCTGTCGTGTTCCTCGGCGTCCAGAACGCCACCGACATGGTGACCGGCGCGCTCCTCCGCCTCAGCGACGGCGATCGGACGACGTACCTGCTCGCCACGATGGCGATCGGTGTCCTCTTCGCGGGCGCGTTCGCGCTCCTCGGGCGTGGTCAGGCGTTTCGACCCCACAAGTTCGTCCAGATCGCGATCGAGGGCGTCGTCTACGCCGTGCTCATGCGCGTCGTCGCCGGGTACGTCGTCGGCAGCGTGTTTGCCGGGCCGAACATCAAGGACGAGAGCAGGTTCGTCGGCTTCATCATGTCGATGGGCGCAGGGTTCTATGAGGAGCTCACGTTCCGGGTCATCCTCTACGGTCTCGGAGCGAAGCTGCTCGTGTGGCTGGTCGCGCACCAGAAGGTCGACCTCACGGGCGCTGTGCAGACGAGTCGGTTCTCGTTCCGCACGCTCGGCGTGATGCTGGGATGGGGCGTCGCGTGCGCGACGCTCTTCAGCGCCGTCCACTACATCGGCCCGATGTCGGACTCGTTCCAGATGCCGAGCTTCGTTTTTCGGCTCGTGCTCGGCCTCGTACTCACGCTGATCTTCGCGACGCGCGGCTTCGCCGCCGCGGTGTGGACGCACGCGCTCTACGACGTATGGGTGCTCGTGTTTCGCTGAGCAGGCCCGGCCTCCCCCGGTCCCCCACGCGACGCGACGAGGAAGAGCGCTACACAGGTCGCAAGCACCATCCCTATCGCGCCCGCGGCGTACGGAGAGCGCGGCCCCAGCGCGCCGTAGAGGAAGCCTCCGAGCGCAGGACCGAAGACGCGCGCGAGGCTCGCCGCGGACTGGTTCGTACCGAGCGTCGAGCCTTGCGCCGTCGGGTCGGCGCGCTTGGACACATAGGCCGAGATGCTCGGCTGCGTGAGTCCGTTGCCGAGGGCGAGCAGCCCGCCGGCGGCGTAGAGCGCGCCGCGTCCGAACGAGGGCGAGGCCGCGAGCCCGACGAACGCGAGCGCCTGGATGGCCGTGCCCCACCGGATCAGTATCGCTTCGTCGAAGCGCTTCGCGAGCGGGCGGATGAGGCCTCCTTGCACGCCGGCGGCGACCACTCCGATGAAGCCGAGTACGAGACCGGTCTCGAGCGCGGTCATGCCGAACTTGTCCTCGGTAAAGAACCGGAATGTCTGATCGAGGACCGTGAATGAAAGAATGAGCACGAAGTTGACGAGCACGGCGAGCGCGATGCCCGGCCGCGCGAACGCATCTCGAGCGGCCGAGAAATTGAGTGGCGCGAGGCTGCGGCGCTCCTTCGAACGGCGCTCCGGCGGGAGCGACTCGCGAAGTCGGAAGTACACCCACGCGAGGTTCAGGACCGACAGGCTGGCCGCGATGAAGCAAGGCACGGCCCCGGTACGACCCGCGATCGAGATCCCGGCGAGCGCGCCGCCGATCGCGGGGCCGAAGATGAAGCCGAGGCCGAAGGCCATTCCGATCATGCCCATGCCGCGCGCGCGCTCCTCGGGCTTCGTCACGTCGGCGATGTACGCGCTCGCGGTCCCGAGGTTTGCGGTCGCGATACCGCTCGCGGCGCGCGCCACGAAGAGCCACGCCACGCTCGAGGCAAAGAGCAGCCCGACGCCGAGGCACGCCATCCCCACCGCTGTGGCGAGGACGCTCCACACCAGCACGGGCCGCCGGCCGACGCGATCGGACACCCGGCCCCAAACGGGCACGAACAGGAACTGCATCAGCGAGTAGATCGCGCCGAGGAGCGTTCCGGTGAGCTCGGTCGTGTGGAACGTGTCCCGTGCCTCTTGCGCCAGGAACGGCAAGACTAGGCTGAAGCCGAGGATGTCGAGGAAGACGACGAGGAAGATCGACCCGAGCCCGGGGATGGACGAGCGTGTTGCGCGGGGCTCCATCGGGTCGTGACCTTACTCCCGACGAGTCACTTTTTGCACGCGTGCACGAAGGCCTCGCGGTTGCCTTTCGGTCCCTCGAGGGTGCTGTCGCACGCCGCAAGGACCACGAGGCCTGCGGCCTTCACGTCCTCGATCGCGCCAGAAATGGCCCGCGCGCGCACCTCGGGGTCGCGCACGACGCCCTTGCCGCGCTTCGCTTGCTCGCGGCCAACCTCGAATTGCGGCTTTACAAGGGCCACGAGCTGGCCCCCGGGGGCAAGGCACCGGACGACGGCGGGGAGCAGCTTTCCGAGGCCGATGAACGAGGCATCGATGACCACCAGATCGGCGACGCCGCCGACATGCTCGGGCTCGAGTGTCTTCGCGTTGGTGCGCTCGAGCACGAGCACGCGAGGGTCGGTCCGCAGCTTGTGGGCGAGCTGTCCGTAGCCGACGTCGACCGCGGCCACGCTCGCGGCGCCGCGCTGGAGGAGGCAGTCCGTGAAACCTCCGGTCGAGGCGCCGAGATCGATGCAGCACATGCCCCGAGGGTCGACGCCGAACGTGTCGAGCGCGCCTGCGAGCTTCACTCCGCCGCGCGACACGTAGGGGTGATCCTCGGCGCGGAGCACGATCGCCGCGTCGTCGGGGAGGAGCGCGCCTGCCTTGTCGATGCGGGCTTCGCCGACGTAGACCTTGCCCGCGAGCACGAGCGCCTGCGCGCGCGCGCGCGTCGGCACGAGGCCGCGTGCGACGAGGAGCTGATCGGCGCGGACCTTCACGTGCGGTCGACCTTAGTCCATGGGTCCCTCATGGGACGACCACGTCGGGGTGAATCGCTCGCGCGAGCGTCGCGAGCCCGTCGCCGATGCGCGGACCGGGACGGAGCACGCTCTCGTCGGTGACGGGCACCACGTGTCCCTCGGCGACGGCGCGAACGTGGGCCCAGCCTGGAGTCTCCTTGCCGATCCGCTCGTGGCCGTGGGCCTCGGCGATGGCCGCGTTGACGATCACGTCGGGGTCGAGCGTGATGACGCGTTCGACGCCGAGCGTCGGATAGCCACCGCCCTCGGTGACGACGTTCGTGCCTCCGGCGCGACGGATCATCTCCTCCGCGAAGCTCGACGGACCGGCCACGCTGATCGGCTGGAGCCCGAACACGAGGAGGACGCGCACGCGCGGGCGCGTGCCTACCGCCTTTTCGATGGCGGCGACGTGGCCATCGAGCGCTTCGACGGTGGCCTTCGCCTCCTTGGCGCGACCCGTGCGCTCGCCGAGGCCGAGGATCATGGTGTCGATCTGCGCGAACGACTCGGTCTGCGGGAGGAAGGTTGCGATCCCTCTCGCGTCCAGGCGCTCGCTCATCGCGGCGCCGGCGGGCCCGCGTGCCCCGGTGACGAGGTCGGGCCGCAGCGCGAGGATGGCCTCGTAGCTCGGGTCGACGTAGCCGCCGATCTCGGGAAGCTTCGTCGCCTCGGGCGGCCAGTCGCAATACCGCGACCGTCCCACCACGCGACCGCCGGCCCCGATCACGAAGAGCGCCTCGGTCGTCGAAGGCGAAAGCGAAACCACCCGCGTCGCCACACCTCCATCGGCCTTCGCCGCCGGCGGAGTCTTCCGACACCCCACGACGGCGAGGAGGAGCAGCGCCAGAGCTCGGGTCATCCGCGGTCGAGGAGCGAGTACTTGTGGAGCTTCTCGATCAGCGCGGGCCGCGACACGCCGAGGCGCCTTGCGGTCTCGCTCTGGTTCTTGTGCGCGGCCTCGAACTCGGCCGCAATGATCGATCGCTCGAAGCCTTCCACGCGCGCACGCAGGGGGTGGCTCGGGCCGGGATCGCTCGAGAGAGACAGACGCGCGCTCGAGGGCGTGCCATAGTCGAGCGAGCGCCAGAGGGCGAGCGTGAGGCTGTCGTCGACGGTCAGCGCAAGGAGACGTTGCACCGTGTTCTCGAGCTCGCGCACGTTGCCCGGCCAGCTGTGCGCCTTGAAGGCTTCGACGAGCGCCGGCTCGACGTCGACCTGCCCCATGCCGTAGCGATCGGCATACGTGCGGACGAACGCGAACACGAGCGGCTCGATGTCCTCGGGGCGCTCGCGCAGCGGCGGCACGCGGATCGGCACGACGTTGAGACGATAGAACAGATCCTCGCGGAAGCGCCCGGCCTTCGCCTCGGCGGCGAGGTCTCGGTTCGTCGCGACCACCAGCCGTACGTCGACGTTCTCGGTCCGTCCGCCGACCGACTGCACCTCGCCCGACTGGATGACGCGGAGGACCTTCGCCTGCATCGCGAGCGGCAGCTCGCCGATCTCGTCGATGAAGAGCGTGCCCTTGTCGGCTTGCTGGAAGTATCCGAGGCGCGCCGCATGCGCGCCCGTGAAGGCGCCCTTCGAGTGGCCGAAGAGCTCGGCCTCGGCGAGCTCGGCGGGGATCGCCGCGGCGTTGAAGCGGATGAGCGGCTTGCCCGAGCGTTTGGAGTGCGCGTGGAGCGTCGCAGCGAGGACATCTTTGCCGACGCCGCTCTCGCCCGTGAGGAGCACGGTGACGTCCTTCGGCGCGACGCGCGCGACGACGTCGAGGACGCGCCGCAGCGCAGGACTCTCGGCGACGATGGGGCGCCGCAGCGACGTCTCGGTGCGGAGGCGCGCGTTCTCGAGCCGCAACGCACGTGTCTCGACGCCGCGCTTCACGGCGAGAACGAGCTCGTCCGGATCGAACGGCTTCGGGATGTAATCGAACGCGCCGGCCTTCATCGCGGCGACTGCGACACGCTCCGAGCCGTGTGCCGTAAGCATCATCACGGGCACGCTCGGGTCCTGGACGCGGAGCGTCGCGAGGACCTTCATGCCGTCGACCCCGGGCATCGCGAGGTCGGTCAGGACGACGTCGGCGCCGTGTGCCTCGAAGTCGGCAATTCCAGCCGCGCCGCCGTCTGCCGTGTGCACGTCGAAGCCCGCATCGCCGAGAACCGCTTCGAGCGTGAAGCGCATCGCGGATTCGTCGTCGATGACCAGGACCCGGCGCGGCATGGGCGAACTCTACACCGCGTGCGCGCTCACGCGAGCACGCTCAGGAAGGAACCTTCTCGGGGTGAGCGCCCATCTGGGACACGATGGAGGCGCCCGCGCTCGTCATGCCGCCGTCGGACTCGCGACCCGTGAGCGGCTCGAGCACGTTCGCGAAGGCCTGGCGACAGTTCGGCAGCTTCGTCTTCTTCGCCTGCGCCTCGCGCGCGCACGCTGGGAGGTGGACCGTCGCCGTCGTGCCACGACCCGAGGTGCTCTCGAAGCGGAGGGTGCCGCCGTGCTGCTCGATGATGCCGCGCGCGACCGCGATGCCGAGGCCTGAACCGCCCTCTTTCGTCGTGTAATAAGGCTTCTGGATGCGGTCGAGGATCTCCGGGCCCATGCCGGCGCCGCGATCCATGATGCGAACCACCGCGGCGCCGTCCGAACAGCTCTTCGCCACCTCGAGAGTCACGGTGGTGCCGCGCGTCGAGGCCTGCATCGCGTTGAGCACGAGGTTGAGGAGCGCCTGGCGAAGCTTCTTGTCGTCGGCGTTGAGCGACAGCTCGCGGCTGCCGCGCACCTCGAGGGTCACGCCGGCGTCCGCCGCGCGCGTCTCGAGCAGGAGGGAGAGCTCGCGGGCGATCTCGTACGGCTTCGTCGGGCCGATGGTGAGGTCGTCGAGGCCGCGCGAGAACGAGAGGAAGCCCTCGACGATCTCCTGGAGGCGCTCGGCTTCGGAGGCCACGATGGTGAGCCGCTCCTTGACCTTCTCGTCCGTCGCGTTGCGGGCAACGTGTGTCGACAGGCCCTTGATCGCCGCGAGCGGGTTCTTCACCTCGTGGGCGAGCCGTGCCGCGATGCCTTCGAGGGCGCGCGTGCGGCCTTCGCTCTCGTCGCAGAGCTCCTCGCGACGAACTGCGAGCTCGAGGGCAATGCGCTCGTACGCAAGGCTGATCTTGCGGCCCATCTTGAAGACGGCGACCGAGGCCATCGAGGCGCTGATGAACGAGAGCGCGATGAACTCACTGCTGGCCCACTGGACGCGCGGCGCGAGGGGCGCGCACAGCTCTCCGAGCGCGGTGTTCGAGAACACGGCCATGATCACGAAGCCGAACAGGAACAGCGCGAGCACCGCGTGGCGCTTGCGGTCGAGGTTCGGGTTCATCGAGTTACCGACGAGGAACGGCACGACGCTGAGGAGCAGGGGGCTCGCGAGGCCGCCGGTGTTGCCGATCGAGACCAGCATGCACGTGCTCGCGACGATGAACGCCAGCACGCTGTGCTGGATGTTGCGCGTCTTCTCCGCGGCCGTCATCGCGAGCAGGCAGAGGGCGAACGCGAAGATCTGGATGCCGAGGCGCGCGGGCGACGCGCCGCGCGCGGCGAGGATCGCGACGACGATGACCTGGAAGGGCATCATCATCCAGTTGCGCTTCCGGGAGGAGACGTCCTGCATCTCCTCAAACACGCGACGACGCACCGCCTGGAAGCGGGCCCTCTGTCGGTCGGTCGCGAGCTCGGCTCCCATGGCGTTTCCCCTAAACATACCGCGGTCTCCGACTGCTTCCTCGGATGCCGGGGGTGAGGAGAGCGTTGCGGAGGGCGGCGACACGACGTTTGGGCCCAAATCAGCCTTTTCGACGTCGGCGAGCCACCGCGGCCGCGACGGCGAGGGCGAGCATGCCCGTGCGCATGCCCGTGCGCATGCCCGTGCCGGTGCCGGTGCCCGACGTGCTGCAGCCCGAGGTGGTCGTCGTCTGGCCGGGGGCGGCGGCGGTCGCAGCGGGGGGTTCGCCGAGATCCTGCACGCAGACCGACGCCTTGCAGACGTAGCCGTCCTGGCAGGTCGTCGGGACGGCGCTCTCGTCGCAGGCGGCCGTGCACGCCAAGCCGGCGCCAGTGTCCGCGCAGACGTTGCTCTTGCACCGCGCGTTGGTGTCACACGCGAAGCCGTCACCGAGGAGCGCCGGCGGCTTCGTCGCCGCATCGACGCCGGCGTCGGCGGGCGGCGGCACGTATACGGTCCAGTCGGGGACCGGCTTCGGGTAGAGCGTCCAGTTGGCCGACGCGCTGTCCGCGGCCTGGAGAATGAGGTCGCGGAACTTGTCGAGGCGTGTGTAGAGGCCACCCTTGCAGAGCGTCGCGGCCTGACCCGCGTCGCCCGCGTTGTCGCCACCCCGCGAGAGCACGCCGAAGGTGACGGGCTTCTGGGTCAGCACCGACTTGTCGTCGAACGCGCCCGAGCCGCTGTCGCCCTCGCACGTGCCGTCGCCGGTGTAGAACTCGTGGTCGTCGAAACCGGTCGGGCACGGGATGAAGTCGTCGCCGGGGATGCACTCGATGTGAATGCTCGCGCGGACACGACGGATCCCCGCTGTGAAGGTTGGCTCGTTCGGGCCGCTGATTCCGTAGCCAATTGCCGTGACGCGCCGCGCGGGCCAGCGGTTGAAGTCGGTCATCGGGTACTGGACGTCGGGCGTCACCGGGGTTGCGTCCGCGGCCGGCACCGGAGTGCCGAGGACGAGCAGGGCGATGTCCTGGCCGCAGACGGCATTGCCTGGCGGGGTCGCGACGGACGTCACCTGATGCCAGCCCGTCGTGCCCTGAAACATGTTGTCGCTGGTCGTGATCCACATCGTCGGATGGCGCGCGCCGAACTTGGAGGTCGCGCAGTCGATGAGCTTGTCGGTGTTGTCGACGCAGTGCCGCGCGGTCACGATGAGGTTCGGAAGGATGAGCGACCCCGAGCAATAGGCCTGGCACGAGAAGTTGTTCGCCGCGCTCGGCTTGTTCCCGATGCAAACGCCGACCGCAAACGGATGCGCAGAGCCATCGTTCGTGCCGCTTTGGATACCTTGCTCGGTCACCCCGATCCGCCCGACCTCGGACGACGAGTGAGAGGGCGACTGGGAGCAGCCGATGACGACGTAGACGAAGGAAAGCGCTGCCCCGGCGCCGAGTTGAGCCAATCGCATGGACCGCAGAGTCTACGAGCAGTTCTCCCAAGAGCAACTCGCCGCGTGCTTGCCACTCCGCGTCAGGCCCTCCTGATCTGCGGCGGACCGCTACGTTAAGCCGCGAATTTGGCCCGACTCGCTGGGCCGTGGCCTCCTGTACGTTGCCGCGCGGACTTTCGGGCGCGGTGCCCTCGAGGAGACGAAACGCGATGATTTGGACTGCCCGCACAGCTCTCTCGGTCTCAGTGGGTCTGGCCTTTGCCCTAGCGGCACCGGCAGCCCTTGCACAGGACACGACCGGTACCGGCGAGGGCACACTGCCGCCCCCGAAGGTCACCGCGCAGGTTCAGACCCCCGTGGCCACCGCAGCCAAGCCCGCGCCTGCCGCCGCTGCGGAAGACGCGGTCTCGGATCACGAGAAGGTCGTCGGCCACATCGGCGTCGGCTACCTCGGCTTCACGAGGCTTCCGCTCGCCGGCGGCAACGGAATCCCGGACCACGTGGACGCGCCAGTCGTCGGCATTCGCTACTGGCTCGCCGAGAAGATCGGCCTCGATCTCGGCATCGGCTTCGGCCTCACGTCCGGCTCGACCGAGTCGGTCAACGGCGGCAACAGCCAGACAGTCGACGCTCCGAGCGTCTTCGGCGCCACGGTTCATGGCGGCGTGCCGCTCGTGTTCGCCCACGAGAAGCACTACAAATTCTTGCTTGTCCCCGAGCTGAACGTCGGTTTCGCCAAGGCGACCTTCACGCCGAACGTCGGTCCCGGCCAGCCCGCGCAGCCCGACATCAGCCATAGCGGCTTCCACCTCGACGTCGGCGCGCGCATCGGCGCGGAGATCCACTTCGGGTTCATCGGTGTGCCGGCCCTCGCACTTCAGGCGAGCGTGGGCGCGTTCGTTCGTCGCGACACCGTCAAGGTGTCGTCGGAACCGAACGGCGGGACCCAGTCGGTATCGAAGGGCCAGACGTCCTTCGGCACGAGCGTCCAGAGCGACCCTTGGGCGCTCTTTGCGAACAACATCTCCGCCATCTATTACCTGCCGTGAACGATCGCGCTATGTTCAAGGTGAGGTCGTCATGAGCCACACGAAGGCCAGGTTCACTCTCTCGTTCGCGACGCTCGGCGCCATCGGAATCGTCGCTTGCGGCGGCGGCAGCGGAGAGGCCACGATCCTCGGCGCTGCGTACGAGAATCACCCAGGCGACTACGAGAAGCCGACTGACGGCAACCACGACCCTTCGCCTGCGCAGGGCGCGGCGGGCGGTACCGCCACGAGCGATCCGCAGACCTCGGACGACGGTGGTTCCAGCGGGAGCAGCGGCTCCAGCGGGAGCAGCGGGAGCAGCGGGAGCAGCGGCTCCAGCGGTGCGTGTCCGCCGTGCGACGGCAACGTCACGTGCGACATCACCACGACCGGCGGCACCGCGCAGCGCGCGACGTTCCCGACGGAGACCAAGAACGGCGCGTGCGTGGTCAGCACGTCCGGCAGTGAGATCACCTTCGCTTGCGGAGGCGCGCTCACGGCCGGCGGGCAGAGCGTCGGCACGTGGGCGAACTGCTCGAAGTCGACCGCGACGACGACCGTCGATGCCGGCATGACGACCACACGCGACGCCGGCTCGAAGGGCTGAAAAGCCTTACGGCGCGAGCTCCGCGCAGACGCCTTCGGGGATGAGCCCCGCGGCGCGTCCGCGCGTGAACAGCTCCTCGAGCGCCTGCCGCACGTCGGCGGGCGCATCGAGCGTGTCCGCGTTCGCATACATCGCGAGGTAACGATCGAGCGACTTGGCGTCGAGACCGACGTCGGCGCGCGTCTCCGCGTCGAGCAGCGCCTGCGCGACCTCGCTCTTGTGGTCGAGCGCCCAGCGGATCGAGTTGCGGCAGATGCGCGAGACCTTCTCGACCCGCTCGGGACCGAGGTCGCGGCGGATGGCGTTGCCTCCGAGCGGTAGCGGCAGCCCCGACGTCGCGTCGCGCCAGGCCTCGCCGATGTCGACGACCTTTTTCGTGCCTTCGCGCTCGTAGAAGAGCCGACCTTCGTGGATCAGCAGCGCGGCCTCGACCTCGCCGGCGCGCAGTACCTCGAACGAGCGGGCGTACGGTGCGATCGGAACGACGACCGGCTCGAATGCGGGGAGCAAGAGCTTCAGCACGAGATAGGCGGTCGTCCGCAGGCCGGGTACGCCGATGCGCTTGCCCGCGAGAGACGCCAGCGTTCGCTCCTCGAGCGAGACGACGACCGGGCCGTACCCGCGCCCGACCGACATGCCGTGCGGCAGGAGCAGGTAGTCCTTCGCGACTCGGGCGTACTGCGCGATCGAAACCGCGATCACGTCGGCGTTCTCGGCCGCGCGCGCTCCTTCGGCGCGCGTGTTGAGGGTCTCCGTGTCGGCGCGGTCGGCGACGAACGAGAGGCCCTCGCTGTCGATCTTGCCGTTCAGCAGCGCCCAGAACATGAAGATGTCGTCGCTGTCGGGCGAGAACGAGAGCCGTATCGGTCGAGCCGTTTGCACGCGAGCTTCCGTAGGCACTGTGAGCTGGGAATTCAAGCGCTGCCTGTCCGAGATGCGCGCGTTTCTGGTAGGTTCGACACCCCATGCGGATCGCGGTGCTCGAGAAGGACGGCCGGAGGTCGTGGTACGCACTCGAGGGCGCGAAGGCGCGCCGCTTCGCGCGTTCGCCATTCGACGGCGGCACCGTCGAGAGCGACGCCGTCACGTGGACGGAGGCCGAGCTGCGCGCGCCCGTCGCGCCGTCGAAGATCGTCTGCGTCGGCCGCAACTACGCCGCGCACGCAAAGGAGCTTGGTCACGACGTCCCCGCCGAGCCGCTTCTGTTCCTCAAGCCTCCGTCGGCGATCATCGGACCGGGGGAGACCGTCGTGCTCCGCGCAGAGAGTGACAAGGTCGAGCACGAGAGCGAGCTCGCCGTCGTCATCGGCAAGCGCGCGTCGCGTGTGTCCCGCGAGGAGGCTCTCTCGTACGTCCTCGGCTACACGTGCGCGAACGACGTCACCGCTCGCGACCTCCAGAAGAAGGACGGTCAGTGGTCGCGTGCGAAGGGCTTCGACACGTTCTGCCCGGTCGGCCCCTGGATCGAGACGGACCTCGATCCGAGCGATCTGTCCGTCAAGTGCATCGTCGACGGCCAGGTCCGCCAGGACGGCCGAACGTCGCAGATGATCTTCGATATACCGACGCTCATTGCGTACGTGAGCCGCGCGTTCACGCTCGAACCGGGCGATCTGATCCTCACCGGAACACCCGAGGGTGTCGGTCCGCTCGTGGCGGGCAATCGCGTCACCGTGGCGATCGAGAAGCTCGGAGAGCTCACCGTGGGCGTCGCTTCTCCCGCGTGAGCGGCGTCCTGTCGGCTCGCGCATGAAGAAGAAGCTCGCCAGCAAGCTCGTCGTCGCAGCGATGTTGATCGCGATGGCGCTCCTCGCCAACGCGGTCGTGAAGCGCGCGATGCGTACCGCTCCGGGCGGCGAAGCGCCCGCGGGCGACGCCGTCCCCTGTGGCGACGGCTTCTTCCGTCGCGGCCCGCGCTGCTGTCCCACGCCCGAGCCGCTCTCGAAGCTCGGTGACGGGATGTGCACGGTCATCATTCCGTCGCCCTCGAGCTCGTCTTCGCCCGATTCGCCTCCGGCGCCGAGCTGCCCGTCGCCACTCATCCCGACCGAGCGTGGCTGCGATACCCCCGAGCGCAGCGTGGTCCGCGTGCCGAGGACGTCGGTCCTCGTCGGTCCTTCCGACTGGGAGGCCGAGGGTCGCGTTCGCCCGCGCACCGTGCAAGCAGGCCCGTTCGACATCGACCGCTTCGAAGTCTCCATTGGTCACGTCCGCTGCCCGACGTGCCCGCCGAAGGTCGTCGAGCGGCTCGGCGGGCGCGACGCCGCGCGCGCCGCTTCGTACGTCGCGCTCGACGAGGCCCGCGCGATCTGCGCTGCGCGCGGAGGCCGCCTGCCTCTGGAGGACGAATGGATCGTGGCCGCGGCGGGCGACAAACCGCGCCGCTACCCGTGGGGAGACACCGGAGCGGTCTGCCGTCGCGCCGCATGGGGACTGACCCACGGCGGGTGTGGCAAGGGCGCGACCGGGCCCGACACGGTCGGCTCGCATCCTGACGGGATGACGCCGCTCGGCATCCACGATCTTGCCGGAAACGTCGCGGAATGGGTGGATGTCCCCGGCGGTTGCGACGGTGGCGCGGAGGCGTGCCTCGGCGTCGTGCGCGGCGGCTCGTACGACACCGATCTCGCCACGGAGCTCCGTACCTGGGTCCGTCGCGAGGTCCCAGCGAGCTCGACGGAGGCGACGATCGGATTCCGCTGCGCATATGATGTGAGCACCCCGTAGACTCGGGAGCCCCATGACGTGCGCCGTCCTCTCCATTGGAACCGAGCTCACACGCGGCGAGCTCGTGAACACGAATGCCGCATGGCTGTCCGCAGCCCTGACCGACCTCGGCTTCGAGGTCGTCGAGCACGTCGTCGTCGACGACGACCGGCCTCGCATCATCGAGGTCCTCGAGCGTCTCGCCGCGTACGCGAAGGTCATCGTCTGCACGGGCGGCCTCGGGCCGACGACCGACGATCTCACGACCGCGTCCGTCGCGGCGGCGCTGCGCGTCGGCCTCGTGCGCGACGAGGGCTCGCTCGATCACATCCGTCGCCGCTTCGAGCGCCTCGGCCGTCCGATGTCCGATACGAACGCGAAGCAAGCCGACTTTCCCGAGGGCGCGACGATCCTCCCGAACCCGATCGGCTCGGCGCCCGGGTTCGAGGTGAAGGTGCACGGGGCGCGCGCGTTCTTCATGCCCGGCGTCCCGCACGAGATGAAGCGCATGTACGACGAGCAGGTCGTCCCCCGCATCCGTGACATCGCGCCAAACGACAGCCACCAGATCCGCTTGCGTACGTTCGGCGTTCCCGAGAGCGTCGTCGGCGAGAAGCTCGCGGGTGTCGAGGAGTCCTTCCCTGGAGTCACGATCGGCTACCGCGCGCACTTCCCCGAGATCGAGGTAAAGGTGCTCGCGCGCGCGGCTGGCCCCGCATCGCGCGGGCCCGGCGCTCAGGTCCCCGCCGACCCGCAGGCGATCGTGCGCGAGCTCGCTTTGCACGCGGCGCACGAGGTTCGCGCGCGCCTCGGCGACATCATCTGGGGCGAAGGCGAGGACACGTTTGCCGGCGTCGTCGGCCGGGCGCTCCGCACGCGTCGCTGGACGCTCGCCATCGCCGAGTCGTGCACCGGCGGGCTGGTGGGTCACATGATCACGAAAGAGGCGGGCGCGAGCGACTACCTGCTCCTCGACGCCGTGACCTACGCGAACTCCGCGAAGCAGTCGGTCCTCGGCGTCGACGAGGACGTCCTCCGAGGCCACGGCGCCGTCAGCGCCGAGTGTGCCGGTCGCATGGCCGAGGGTGCGCGTCGCGTCGCCGGGGCCGACGTCGCGCTCGCCATCACCGGTATCGCTGGGCCCGGAGGCGCCACCGACGGCAAGCCGGTAGGTCTCGTCTACCTCGCAATCTCGACGGCGAAGGGCACCGAGGTGAAGGAGCGGACGTTCCCGGGCGACCGCATCTGGATCCAGACGCTCGCCGCGTATGTCGGCCTCTCGATGGTCCGCGAAGCCTGCGCGCGCGGCTGAGGGTGAACGTCGCCGCTACTTCTGCGCGGCGATCTCGTCGGCCCACTTCTTCGCTGTGGGGCACGTACTCGTCGATGCCCAGGCGCCGGTCGCGACGCGTGCCGGTCCGTTGATCATCACGAGCTCGCGGCCACTTCGCGCGAAGAGCAGCGGGCCGAGCTCCTTGCGATCGAGGCAGATCGTCGTCGCATCGCTGAGGGTCGGCTTGCCGAGCTTCTTCAGCGCGGGGACGAGCTTGCTGAACGCGCGCTCCGCGTAGAAGTCCGTCTTGGGCTGCGCGCTCGCCGCGTCGTAGCGAAGGTGCACGGCGTGAGCGATCTGATCGCCTTTCGTGAAGACCGTGGTGCGGTCGCCGCCCCAGCCCGTCGCCGCCTTGCGCGCTTCCTCGACGTCCATCCACTCGGCGAACGTGAGCGCGAAGCCGAGCTCGCCGAACGTGTCCTCGTCCTCGTTCTTCCAGCCCTCGCCGAGCGCGTCCCCGCTGGGCGCAGGGACCACGAGCGGCCCCTCGCCGGACTCCCACTTGTCGACGTGGAGGATTTGCTCCGTCGTCGTCGGAGGTCGATCCCAGGCGCGATCGACGGCCTTCCAGTCGCCCTTGCGGCGAAGCTCGTGAACGAAGCCAAGCCCTTCCATGTACGGCGCGATCAGCGTCGAGCGAAGGATGTGCGGGACGCTCTGCACGTCGCCCATGTTCATACCGCTCGCGAGCAGCTCGCGGAGCGCGTCGTCGGGGATGTCGAGCGCGGTCTTGTCCGGCTTCATGAGGAAGTCGAGCATCAGGCTCGTAGCGTCGCCCTCGGCAAGGCACGCGAGCGCCATGGACTCGTCGCCGCGGCCCGGCTTGTAGTCGGAGCGCTTCCGCAGGTCCCACTTCTGGTCCTGGAGGGCGTGGACGAGCTCGTGGGCGAGTGTCGCCTGCGCCTGCGGACCCTTGAGGTCGGACGCGAGATACATCGTCCCGTTCTTCGGCTCGTAGAAGCCCTCCAGCTGCGCTTCGAGCAGCTTCATCATCTGGCCGAGGTAGTCGAACGTCGGCGGCGCGAAGCCGATGATCTGGAGGAGCAACCCCTCGCGGCGGAGCGCCTCCGGTGGATACTCGCGGAGCGCCTTGTCCTTCACGCGGGCGACGAGCTGGTCGCGATCGAGCTTCACTCCCGGCACGGCCTTGGTCGAGGCGATGCCGCGCATCTCGCTCACGAGCACGAGCGTGCGGGCGACCTGCTTCGAGTCCTTCGAGGCGAGCGAGCCCTCGGGCGTGCTGGAGGGCTTGCTCGTGACGACCGCCGGGGCGCCACCCGCGTCGCCCACGATCGTCTCTGTCGCCAGCGGCCGAGGTGCCGGTGGCACGCTCGAGCACGAGGCGAGCGAGAGCGCGACGAGTGACGCGGCGGCGATGCGTTTCATTTCTTTCCTCGTAGCGCAGCGATCGCGCTCGCGTAGCCGCCTTCGCCACCGTTGAACACGGCGCTGCCCGCCACGAGCACGCGCGCGCCGGCCGCAATGGCGTCGGGCGCCGTCTCCTTGGTGATCCCGCCGTCGATCTCGAGGTCGATGGCTCGACCGCTCGCATCGATCATCGCCCGGATGGCCTTCACCTTCGGCAGGACCTCCCGAATGAAGGATTGCCCGCCGAACCCAGGGTTCACGCTCATCACGAGCACGAGGTCGGCGACGTCGATCACGTAGCGAAGCGTGTCCTCATGCGTCGAGGGGTTGAGGACCACGCCCGCGCGCTTGCCGAGCGACTTGATGTGACCGAGGGTCCGGTGGAGGTGCGTGCAGGCCTCTACGTGGATCGTGATCGTGTCTGCGCCGGCCTCGGCGAACGCGTCGACGTACCGCTCGGGCTCGACGATCATGAGGTGCACGTCGAGCGGGAGCTTGGTCACCTTGCGGATCGCCTTCACGATCGGCGGGCCGAGCGTGAGGTTCGGGACGAAGCGCCCGTCCATGACGTCGACATGAAGCCAGTCGGCCCCGGCCTTCTCGACGGCGGCGACCTCCTCTCCAAGACGAGCGAAATCGGCCGAGAGGATGGAGGGCGCGACCTTGATGCGGTCTTCCGGCGAAGGGCTCATCGAAGATGTGCTTACCACACGGGCTGGTTCGGGGGCTTGCGCTCGGCGGGCAGGTGCGGAAGGCTGCGCCTCGATGCAGACGCGCAAGATCACCAAAGGCGACTTCGACCAGATCGTCGAGGTCATCGACCGTTGGTGGGGCGGACCGATGGCGAATTTCGCCCATCCGATGTTCTTTTACGAGCTGGGCGACAACGCGCTCATCGTCGAAGAGGACCACCGCCTCGTCGGCTTCCTGCTCGGCTTCATCGTCTTCAAGGCGCCCAAGACCGGCTACGTCCACCTCGTCGGGATCCATCCGGACTTCCGACGCAAAGGCGTGGGCCGGATCCTCTACCAGACGTTCACGGAGCGCTGCCGCAGCCTCGGCTGCGAGCGCATGAAGGCGATCACGACACCGGGCAACGAGGGCTCGCTTGCCTTTCACCAGGCGCTCGACTGGACGTCGTCGGAGGTCGAGGACTACGCGGGCTCCGACCGCCGCCGTATCGTCTTCACGAAGGACCTCGTCCCCGCGAACTGAAGCCGAAACGCCTCAGCGGCGACGTAGGCCTTTGTACTTCCTATCGACGTCCCACGAGGGTCTCGTGGGTCGAGCATGCGCCCGCGAATGCTAGAAATTGCGCGGTGAGGTTGACCTGGCCGTCGTCTGTCTCCGAGTTCGTGTGCGCCTTCGCGACCGTTGCGCTCGCGGCTTGCTCGTCGAGCTCCGAGCGCGCGCCGTACACCGCGGACTCTCCGACGATCCCTGCGGAGACTCCCGCGCAGAACGGCACGCCCGTCGCGTCCCCGCAAACCGCGCCCGTGACGACGGAGACGGACGCCGGGACGCAACCCGACGCACCTGACGCCTGCAAGCGCACGGCGCCGAGCCACACGTGCGGTCTCGTCCCGCAGTGCGGGTGCACGCTCGCCGAGACGTGCGACGTCGAGGACTCGAGCGGCAACGTCGGCTGCGTCACCGCGGGCAAGGCCCTCATGGGCGCACCGTGCGTCGCGACCGCGGGGTGCGCGATCGGTCTCTCGTGCGTCTTCGGGACGTGCCACGCCTTCTGCGACAACCCCGGTCACGCGTGCACGGCGCCGAAGAGCGGCGGGTGCGTTCAGGTGCAGGGGGGTACCCCGGCAACTGCCGTCCCGAATTTTTCGGTCTGTCGCGTTGCTTGCGACCTCCGCGACGTGAGCGCCTGCGGCGGCACGACGGCGGCGGGCACGGGCGTGTGTCAGGTCGACGACAACGGGCTCACGGACTGCGCGAGCGGCGGGACCCGCACGGCGGGTCAGAGCTGCACGCCGACGGACGAATGCGGGCCGGGCCTCGTCTGCGCGCTCACGGGCACTGCGACGACAGGTGCGTGCAAGAAGTGGTGTCGCGTCGGCAAGACCGACTGCGGCGGAACGACGGTCTGCAGCGGCTTCCAGACGAAGGTGATCGTTGCGGGAGTCGAGCACGGCGTCTGTCCCTGATCGCGCGGATCGCCGCCGCCCACCGCTGCCGCGCTTTACTCGGCCGGCGTATCGCGCGATGAATGGGGCATGTCGTCGGTGAAGCCCCCGCCTCCGCGTCGCTCCGAGCCCCCGGTCACTGCCTCGCAGCTGCGCGACGTGGGCCTCTTCGGCGCCCTGTCGGACGAGTTCCTCGAGCACCTCATCCAGACCCTCGAGGTCCGGCGCCTCCTACCCGGTGACACGATCTTCCGCGAGGGCGACCCGGCGCGGGAGATGTACGTCGTCCTCGAGGGCGAGATCGAGGTCCTCAAGAAGAGCCGCCGCGGCCGCGAGACGCGCGTCGCGATCCTCGGTCCGAACGACTGCTTCGGTGAGATGTCGATCATCGACATGCAGCCCCGCTCGGCGACGGTCCGCACGCTCGGGCCGGCACATCTTCTCAAGATCTCGACCGAGGAGATGGATGCGTTCTACCGCTACGATCTCAAGTCCTACACGCTCATCGTGCTGAACATCGCACGCGACCTCTCGCGTCGCTTGCGCGTGACGGATGGTCTGCTCGCGGACTTCACGGCGACCGTGATCGAAGAGTACGTGCAGACTCCCGCGAACACGAAGCGCTGATCCGCGCAGCTTCAGCCGGCGTCGCTCGCGTCGCTGATGCCGCCGTCCCCGCCGTCCGAGCCGGCATCGCCGCCGTCCGAGCCATCCGTCCCGCCCTCGCCGCGAGGTGGGGGCGCGCCGGCATCCGCGCCGGTCGCAGGCGTCTCGGGGTCGCTGTTCAACGAGCCGCCGTCGACGCTTGCGCTCGCATCACCAGGGCTGAACGTGCTCTGGTCGTCGTTCGGGGGCAGCGGCTGAGGGTTCAGCGTGCAGGCGACGAACGCACCTGCCGCGGCGAGCGCCGCGAGCGTCCCGAGCTTGCGGACGCGCATCAGTGGACTCCCGCGTCGCCCGCGTCGCCGCCGTCGGCCTCGCCGTCCTTGCCGCCATCCGACGGGGACGCAGCGGGCACACCGCCGCCGCTGCTGCCGCTGCTGCTGCCCGTCACGTCTTTGGGGTCGGGCGCAGGGTTGGTCGACTCGCCACCCTGCGGGGGTAGCGGCTGAGGGTTCAGCTCGGTCTCCGATGCGCAGGCCTGCACGCCGTGGAGTGCGAGGATGCCCACACTCACGAACAGCAATTTTCGGATCGGGCTCATGGCTGACGAATCTTTAGAAGCATCGCTGATGCCAGCCCGAAATTCCATGGGATTTGGCAACGGTGGCAGCCGTGGCCGCGACAACGGCACCAAATTCCAAGCCTTGCCTGGCCCACCTTGGCACAACGCCCTTTCGCGCGCACAATCCCGTCTGAGATGCCCGAACCCGAGGATGCCACGACCTCGGTGGCGGCCCGCGTGCCTTCGGCGAGCGTTCGCAACGTCGTGAAGCGGATCTGGGACGGTCGCGAGCGTCGTACCGTTCTCGACGACGTGTCGTTCGACCTCGGGCGTGGGGAGCTCGTCGTCGTGCGCGGCCCGAGTGGCAGCGGCAAGACGACCCTGCTCGCGATCGTCGGGGCCATGCTCTCTCCGTCGAGCGGCGAGGTGCATCTCGACGGCGAGCCGACGTCGCGCCTCCGCGAGAGCCACCGCGCCGAGGTTCGACGGCGCAAGGTCGGCTTCGTCTTCCAGGATCTCCAGCTGGTGGACGGCCTCACGTCGCGCGAGAACGTGCTGCTTCCGCGGATCCCCGACGGCGTGCGTCCCCAGGACGAAGAGCGCGCCACGATGCTGCTGGAGCGGTTCGGGCTCGGGAAGGTGGCGCGTGTCGATGCCAAGAGCCTCTCGGGCGGCGAGCGCCAGCGCGTGGCGCTCGCGCGAGCGCTGATCAACGATCCGCCCCTGCTCGTCCTCGACGAGCCGACCGCCCACCTCGACGACGCCCGCGCCACCTCGATCGCCGAAGAGCTTGCCGCCGTCGCGGCCGACGATCGCGCCGTCCTGGTCGCCACCCACGACCCACGCCTCGCGCAGAGCGCGGGCGTGACCCGAATCCTCGATCTTGTCGCCGGCAAGCTCGGCTCGTTCTAGGTTGGGTCCACCCCTCACGGCTTGCGCTCGTGAGGTCTGAAGATCGCTCGCTCGGGGCTGCACATCGGGAAACAGCGAGCGCTGCGCCCGCCGGTCGGCGTGAAGCTCCGATCGCGCTATGGTCCCGGAGCGGGCATGAACCTCCTCGAGCCCTGGGTCCTCTTGCGTCTCGCGGCCGGCCTCGTCGCCTGCCTGCTGTTCGCCCGTGGTGCGCTCACGGCGCAAAAGGTGCTCCGCCACTTCGATGTCCAGCGCGCCACCGAAGGCCAGCTCGCGCTCGAGAAACAGATCGAGCTTGGCGCGACCTTCGTGCGAATCGCCGCCGTGGTGCAGGTCCTCGCCTTGGTGCTCTCCGCGCTCGGCGCCGACCGCATGAGTCGCGGCGTCCGCGGTGCGATGTGCGCGTATGGCGTGTTCGGCGCCAACGAGTGGGGCTTTCGCTCGCTGGCCGTGACGGGGGCTGTCGCTCTCTGCGCCGGCGTGCTCGCCCAGGTCTACGCGTTTGACGCGCGCGTCCGAGCGCTCGATCTCGCGCGTCCGCTCGCCATCATGACGCTCGCGATGTTTCCTCTCTCGGTGTTCGATCTCGCGTGCGCGTCCGAGTTTCTCGGAAAGCTCGATCTCACAGTCGTGGCTTCGTGTTGCTCGGTGCAGCTCGACCCGGTGGCGGCCGCGGGCGAAGGCTTCGCCTCGGGCCCGCGCGTCCTCGCAACCGTGCTCGCGGTCATCGGCACGGTCGCCTCGATCGGCGCCGCACTGCTCGCCGCGCGTTCTCCGACCAAGGCACGCATCACGGTGGCCGGTGTCATCACGCTCGTCTCGTTGCCCGCGGCGATCGCCGCGTCGGTGCTCGAGGTAGCGCCCCATGCCTTCGAAGTGCCGCACCATGTCTGCCCGTTCTGCCTCCTCCGGAGCGATGTCTTCGCCATCGGCTACCCGCTCTACGGCGCTCTCTTCCTCGCGACGACGTGGGGCGTCGGCGCAGGCGTGAGCGCGGTCCTGGCTCGCGGTGCGGCTGCTCATGAGGCTCTCGCGCCCTTCGCGCGCGGTCTGCTCCGGCGCGGCGCGGTCGCGTGGGCCCTGGCGCTCGTCATCGCGGTGGTGCCGATCGCGCGCTTCGCCGTGGTCAGCGGCGGTGCTTCCCTGTTTCATGGTCCGTAGATGAATCGTCGCGAGCTCCTCATCGGCATCTCTGCCTCCGCCTTCATGCTCTGGACAGGTCCGGGGTGTGCGAAGAAGGAAGCGCGCTGCAAGCACTGCGGCATGCGCATCGACCCGACGAGCGCGTGGCACGCCGAGCTCCTCGGCGAGGACGGCAAGGTCACCGGCTTCGATACGCCGAGGTGTGCCCTCACGTCCTGGCGGTCAGGCGTCACGCCCGCGACGTCGATCCGTCTCCAGGAGTACTACGATCGGCAGACACGCGACGGGAGCCAGCTTCGCTTCGTGATCGGCGGGGACGTCGTGGGGCCGATGGGCCCCGACCTTGTCCCGGTGGATCCTCCGCGAACCTCGAAGTTCATCCAGGACCACGGGGCCGATCGAGCGCTGAAGCTCGAGGAGATCACGCCGCAGGTGCTCGCGAGCGTGGGCGCGAAGTCGCCTTGAACATTGCTCGAGCCGCGTTAGGGTTAGGGACCCCGAATGGACGACGCTCCCGCCCCTGCGCCACCCGCTCCGCCGGCATCGCCTGCAGCCACGGCCCTGCCCCCGCGCATCCGGCGAACGCTCGAGCTCGTCTACGGCGTCGAAGGCGTGACCGCCGCGCGTGTCTGGCACTGGCCGGGTCGTGTGTCCGTTGGCGTTCGTCCGACGATGCTGTCGGCCCAGTCGGAGCTGCTTCGTCGCGTGGAGCACGCCGTGTCCGGCCTGCGTGAGCCCGACGAAACGTGGGACTTCGGTCTGCTCGACAGCGACTGATCGCTCGCGCGAGCGTGACAAAAAGCGAAACGCGCGAAGCGCTCTTACGAGCACCGCGCGCGCGCCACTTGTCGGTCGCGAGCGTCCGAGAGATCAGTTGCTGACGAAGATCGACTCGATCTCGGTCTTCACGTTCTCTTCGGTCTGGGCGCGCGCGATCGCGATCTCCTTCACGATGAGACCACGTGCGGTGTCGAGCATGCGGCGCTCGCCGAACGAGAGCTGCTTGTCGGTCTTCAGGCGGTAGAGGTCACGAAGAACCTCGGCCACGTCGTAGATCGAGCCGGTCTTGATCTTGTCCATGAAGCCGCGGTAACGGCGGTTCCAGGTCTGGTTGTCGAACGCGATCGTGCGTTCTTTGAGGATGTCGAAGATCTCGTTGATCTCCTGATCGTTGATGACGCAGCGGAGCCCGACGGCGCTGGCGTTGGCAACCGGGACCATGATCTTGCGGTCGGTATCCATGATCCGCAGGACGTAGAACTTCTGGCGGCTACCGCCGATGTCCTTCTCCTCGATCTTGATGACCTCAGCCACACCCTGAGCGGGGTAGACAGCCTTGTCGCCAACCTTGAACGTGACGTCCGATCCAGCCTGCATAGCGTCTCCTTCGTCCCAATCTGTCCTGGACTCGGTAGGAGTCCGGACCGTTTCATCTCGACGGTCCTGACAGACCGCGAGGTGAACCGTTTCCACAGTCACTCGAGCTTTATTGGACGCCTCACCGCGCTTTTGGCGGCTTTGGCGTGCTTGCGTTAGACCCAATCAGGCGAGCATCAAGCGCTTTCGACGCGCTTACTTCGTCACCCGCGGCCACAACTTCAGGCGGCCGTACTGTAGCGTCAACACCCCACATCTGTCAAATCATTTGTCCAAACGTGGACGAGTCCGCCCGCTCGGCGCGGGATCCGAGCGGTTTTTCTGATGCGTCGCCCTCGTCGCTGACGGTCGAACAGCAGACCCATCCCTTTCCTTCCGGACGTTTGGGTGAGCACACTCCTTCTTGGAGTAGGATTGTGTAAGGAAAAGGGGGTTTGCGCAAGGCGGATTCAGCTCTCTCTATAGAGACGCGTTTGCAAGCTCCTCCGCGAGCCCCCACCGAACGCCCCGATCCGACACCACGACCGACGGCGCGCCGATGTGCCTGAGGAACGCGAGCGCGACGAGGCCCCCGGCGACGATCACGTCTGCACGCTTCGGCTCGAGGCCGGCGATCGTCTTGCGCTCCTCGAGCGGAACGCGCGCAAGCATCTCGACCACGCGCTCGAGCTCGTGGAGCGACATCACGTGCCCGTGCACGCGCGAGCCGTCATAGGTGGTCAGTCCGAGCGACACCGCAGCGAGTGTCGTGACGGTACCGGCGATGCCGACGACGGGCGCAGCCCGGACCGATGCGGGGACGGAAGCGAATGCCTCCTCTGCGGTTCGCGTGACGGCGGCCCGCTCCTCCTCCGACGGCGGATCGCTTTGCACGTGGCGCTCCGTGAGCCGCACGCTGCCGACGTCGTAGCTGTGCGCGAACGTGATCGCGCGCGTCGTCCGATCGCCGTCGACCACCTCCGTGCTCCCGCCGCCGATGTCGAAGACGACGACGCGTCCGTCGGGGAGCGACAGCCCGCTGAGCGCTCCGCCGAAGGTGAGGCGTGCCTCCTCGTCGCCGGAGATCGTCCGGGCGTCGACGCCGAAGCGCGCCTTGACGTGCGCACGCACAGCCTCGCCGCCGCCGGCGTCGCGCATTGCACTGGTCCCGACCACGTCCGTCCGCACGACGCCGAGCCTCGTCACGGTCTCTGCGTAGCGGTCGAGGCAGGCGTGGGTCCGTTCGACCGCCTCGGGGGCGAGAGAGCGGGTCTTGTCGACGCCCTGACCCAACCGCGTGATTGTAGCGTGCTCCTCGACGGCGATCAGCTTCCCGTCGCGCTTCTCTGCGACGAGGAGCAGCACCGTGTTGGTCCCGATGTCGATTGCGGCAACGCGCATGACCACCTCCACAAAAAGGCGAAGGCCCCGCGGCGTCGCCGCGAGGCCTCCTTCCCTGCGGATCGTCCGCTCCGCTCAGGTCACTCAGCTCAGCGAATGTTGTTCAGATTCAGCATTTCCTCGACGTTCGGCTGCACTACCAGCTCGACGCGGCGGTTCTTCTTGCGGTCGTCGTCCGACTGCTGCGCGGCCGTGCCCGCCACGGGATCCGTCTCGCCATAGCCTGCGGCGGCCCAACGCGCCGGGTTGAGCCCGCCGCCGGAGGTCGCCTTCGGGTTTTTCGGGTCCGTGGCCTTCGCCTCCCCGACGAGGAAGAGGAGGACCTGGCGCGCGCGTGCGAGCGCGAGCCCCCAGTTGTCGTGGAAGACGCCGCCGGGGGGGTACTTCACGTTGTCCGTGTGACCGGCGACGAGGAAGTAGCGGTTCATGAGATCCTTGTCGCCGCGGATGACCTCCGCGACCTGACCGAGGACCTCCTTGCCGCTCGCCTTGAGTTCGTCCTTGCCGGAGTCGAACAGGATGTCGCCCGGCAGCTGAATGACGAGGCGGTTGTTCCGAGGTACGACCTTGACGCCAATCGCGTTCAGCTTGTCGAGCTTCGAGCGAAGCTCGCGAAAGCGCTGCTCGATGACGGCGAGCTGGTCAGCGCGCTGCTTGTACTCGGCGAGCGCCTGAGCGAGCCGCGCGGCGTCCTCCTTCGACTTCTCGAGGCCCAGGCCGGCGGCCTTGAGTTGCTCCTTCATCTTCTCGATCGAGTTCGACGCCTCGCTGAACTTCGCCTGATCATCGGCGATCTGCGCCTTCGCCGCCTTCAGGTCAGCCGAGAGCTTGTCGATCTCGCGCTGCTTCGTCGCCATCTCCTCATCGGTGTGTCCGCACCCTCCGAGAGCCAATGCGACCATCGCGACACACAACCAGAGCCAAAGCTTCCTCATCATGTCCTCCTCGTTCGCCGTCGCGACGGTATCGGGGGCGTGAACACGTCGTCAAGGCAGGGCGCGTAAGGACTCGCGCGCGGCGATCGCAGAGTGCCCGACCGGGAACGACGTGAGGAGATCGCGAAGCGCGTTTTTGATCATGTCGTCGACGTCGCGATCGCAAAAGAAAAAATAAATTCGTGCGCTCCCACGATCTCAGGGCCGCCATCAACGAATGTGCACATTCCATGTTGCTTGTCGAAAACGTACTTTCCTCGTTAATCGACGATGCAACGCGAAACAAGATGCAATCGTGCACTCGTTCCGCACAGATCCGGGACTTCGTCCCCGAATGTCACCAGGCCCCCCTGACCCCGTCACGCACGCTCAGGCTGAGCGCCCGTCAAGTTTTTTTGTTTGACAGGTAACGTAGGTGACCATATACGTGGTGTACATCACCTCTGCAGGAGGACTCTAATATGGCTGCTAAGAAGAAGTCTGCGAAGAAGACCACGAAGTCCGCGAAGAAGCCCGCCGCCAAGACGGCGAAGAAGAAGGCGGCGAAGAAGCGCACTGCCAAGAAGGCCGCAAAAAAGGCCCCAGCTAGACGAGCCGCGCCCAAGGCTGCAAAAACTGGGCGGTCTGCGGCAAAGAAGTCGTCTGGCAAGCGCGGCGCAAGCCGCGGAGCCAAGGCGGCTCCGCCGGCCGGTGTTCCGTCGATGTTGGGCGGTGCTCCGACCTCCAGCGCTGGGCTGGATGCGGGCGAGGAGTAACAACTCCGCCGCAAAACCGTTAG
>JAYSXP010000518.1:0-9977 GCA_043717125.1 Polyangiaceae bacterium
AATTGTATAATTTTGACGAATTATACAGTTCTTGGTCACGCCGCGCCGCGCGCGGAGTCATCCCCGGTGATGAATCCTGAAGGCCGTGCTAGCTCTCTCGGGCCATGTATTTTCAGGAGCTCATCCTCGCCCTTCAGGATTTCTGGATGAAGAAGGGCTGCCTGCTCGTGCAGCCGTACAACTCCGAGGTCGGTGCGGGTACCTACAACCCGGCCACGTTCCTGCGCGCCATCGGCCCCGAGCCGTGGAACGTCGCGTTCGTCGAGCCCTCGCGCCGCCCGTCGGACGGCCGCTACGGCGACAACCCGAACCGCATGCAGCAGTTCCACCAGTTCCAGGTCATCCTGAAGCCGGCGCCGATCGACATCCAGGATCAATACCTCGAGTCCCTCCGCGCCCTCGGCACGCACGCCGAACAACACGATCTCCGCTTCGTCGAGGACGACTGGGAGTCGCCGACGCTCGGGGCCTGGGGTCTCGGCTGGCAGGTCTGGCTCGACGGCCAGGAGATCAGCCAGTTCACCTACTTCCAGCAGGTCGGCGGCATCGACTGCCGGCCCGTCTCTGGTGAGCTCACCTACGGCCTCGAGCGCATCGTGATGGTCCTGCAGGACGTCGACAGCATCTACGACGCCGCCTACGCGCCGGGCATCACCTACGGCGAGATGGCGAAGCGCGCCGAGTGGGAGTGGAGCACGTACAACTTCGAGCAGGCCGACGCGCCCGCCCACTTTGCCGCGTTCGACCACTACGAAAAGGAGGCGAAGCGCCTCCTCGCGCTCGGCGGAGAGAGCGACAAGCGCGACCCGCTGAAGGTCCTCGTGCTGCCCGCCTACGACTTCGTCGTGAAGGCCGCGCACCAGTTCAACGTGCTCGACGCGCGCGGCGCGATCGGCGTGACCGAGCGCGCGCGCTTCATCGGCCGCGTGCGCGGCCTCGCAAAGGGCGTCGCCGAGGCGTACCTCGCGCAGCGCGAGGCGATGGGCTTCCCGCTCATCAAGGACGGCACGAACGCCCCCGCGCCCTCGCCCGCGCCCGCGCCCGCCGCCGCGCCCGCGACTGCCGCCGCGCCGGCGCCCTAGGCGCTCACTTCGCGGACGTCGATGAGTACTGGATTTCGGGCGTGTAACCGCGCCCGCCGTCCTTCGCACACACGTGCGCGTGCGCATCGAGGCTCGTCGTTGGCCGCGCCGTGCCGTCGAGCTCCGTGCAGCCGAGCACCACCGTGCCGTCACCCATGATCCCGTAGACCTCGAGCTCGGCGCTGCCGACCCTCGGCGTCGTGATGACTGCCTTCGCGACGGGCGCATTCGGTCGAACCCCCATCACGAACCGCGAAAACTTCTTCTCAGAACTGCGCCGCCGCCGTCACCGCCCCGGCCTCGGCCCTGAGCGTGGCCCAGTCGGGAGCGAACGACGGCTGCTGCGGCTCGGGCTGAAACCGCTGAGCGCGGCCCTCGCGCCACAGGTTGTAGAGCCGGTAGCAGCTCGTGTGGTGCGGCTCGTCGAGCCGTCCCATGTTCACGCTCACCGGCGCGCCATCCTTCGTGAAGCCCGAAGCGAGCAGCGCCGCGCACGAGTCCGCGTCGATCTCCGCGCTCTGCGTCCGCCACGTGGCGAGCTGCTCCGGTGTGTAGGCCTTGGCGTAGAGCCGGTCGGTCGCGCGCATGAAGTCGACCCAACCGCCCAGGGCTTCCTCGGTGGTGAAGCCCATCTTCGTCACCATCTGGAGCGCGAACTCGTCCGCGGCCTGCTCGGTCGTGTAGAGGCCGACCTTGTTGTCCTTCAGCCGCTGAACGAGCTGCGCGGCCTTCCGGTCGAGCGTCTTCGCCTGCACTTCGATGCGGTCGAGGAAGGCGCCGAGCGTATCGCCGAAGGTCATCGAGATCTCGGCCTTCGGGCCCGGGCGGTTGCGCGATGCCGCGAAGAGCGTCTCGCCCGCGGAGATCGCGCGCGCACCGGGCTCCCCCCCGAGCGCGAGGCTGGGCGCGCAGGCCGCGAGCTTCTGCTCGAACGCGAGGAACGCTGCTTGCGCTTCCTGCGGAGGCGCCTCGCCCTGGGTGATCTGCGAGACCCACGGCCCGAGCGCGTCGCGCGCGGCGGCGCAGACGAAGTCGGCCTCGACGCGTGCCGTCAGGATCGGCGCGATCCCCGAGAGCAGCAGCGGGCGCATGCGCGCGCTGAAGTGCGAGCCGAACGACGGACCGCCGAGCGAACGTCCCGCCTGGATGACCTCCTTGTAGGCCGCCTCGAGATCGGCCGAGTTCGAAGCGCGCAGCGGCGTCGTCTTTCGCCCGTCCTCGCGCGCGTACCAGAAGCCATACTTGGCCGCGCCGCGCGCGGTCGTGTGACCAAGGTAGTAGTGACCGAGCTCGTGCGCCGCGACGACGGCCACCGCCGTCTCGTCGACCTCGGCCAGAAGGTCCGATGTAAACTGCACGTAGTTTCCAGTCGAGATGACCATGAGGTCGGCCGCCGTCGTGGCATTCGGGTCGACCGCGCAGCCGTTGCCATGCGCGCTGAGCGCTCCGCTGGCCAGCGTGAGCGAGCATGTCGGCTTGCCGTCGTCCCAGAACTTCACGGCCGCCTCGGTGTTCCACGTCGTCGGCTTCACGCACGTCGCGCCGGTGAACGGCTGCACGCTGCCCATGTCGAGATACGCGGCCGTGCCGGCGGGCGCGGCGGCCCCGAGCGGTGCACCGAGACACACGGGAACGCCGCTGACCCAGGCGTTGAACGTCGCGCGCGACGCGAGGACCTTCGCGATGGGGTGGGGCGCCGCGAGGGGCTCCCCGAGCTTCGCCTCGAGCGCGGGCCGCACGACCGCGTCGACACGGTCGAGCCACGCCTGCATGCGAATCGTGAGCGGGTCGTCGTCGGCCAGCGTGGGAAGGTTGGGCGTCTCGGCGGGCCTGACGCTTGCGACCGAGGCCTGGAAGTCGTCGAACGAAGAGGGCGCCCAGTAGTAGGGGCTGTTGTCCTGGACCCAGGCGCCTTCTGTGAGCGCGTCTTCCGTGCCGGTGGCGCCGCCTTCCGTCGCCGGGGCCGCGCAGGCGAACAGCGCGAGCGGCGCGAGGGCGACTAGATCTCGGAAGCAGCGGGTAACCATACCCAGTGTAAGGCACTGTACGTACCAAGCAAAGTCGCTACAAATACTCAATGATTACAAGCGTAGAAGGAATTCTCCGAGCTACCCTTGACCTCGAACCTGGTCCCGCCGAGATCCACCACGCGCGCGAGGGCCGGGCCGTGTGCACGGTCGTCGTCGCCGCCCAGGTGCGCCGCGCGACGATGTCGCCGGCGGCACGCGGCTGGCGTCTTCGTCGGGATCACCAAGCGCTACCTCGGCCCGATGGACAACGCGCGCGTCTCGCGCGACGCGCTCGTCACGAGCGCGCTCGCACCGCGCCACGCCGCACGCGCATCGACGCTGCCTGGTCGAGGCTCGCGCCGAATCTCGACGCTCGAGCTCGATCGTTTCTCGCCGCTCCTCCCAGAGGACGACGGTCACCGACCTGCTCGGCGAGACCTGCGTGCACGGCGCCGTTCACGCCCATCGACCTCGCGGCCGTGCCTGAGGGTGCCGCTGGGCCTCGGCGTTCCGTCTACCCATGAAACCAGATAGAACTGACCCGTGCGCACCGTTCTCGCTTCCCTCGCTCGCCTCCCCCTCCTCGCGGCCGGGGCCGCTCTTCTGGCGCTCACGCTCGCGGGCTGTCCGGCGCCCGAGAAGGACGCTCGCTTCCCCGCACGCGCCGAGGGCTGCGCGGTCACGGTCTTCCCCGAGGCGCCGTCGATGCCCACGGACAACATCGGCCCCGTGATGGCGACCTGCGGTTCCGACATCAGCAACGACGACTGCCTCCGCACACTCAAGGATCAGACCTGCAAGCTCGGGGGTGACGTGGTGTGGGGCGTCGCCGACGTTCCCTCGCAGTCGCAGGGGAAGAAGAAACTCGCCGGCCGCGCGGCGCACACGAAGACGGGCAAGTGAGCGGCGGGCCCAAGTTCGACGAGACCGCCGACATCCTGTCGGTTCGCGACAACGCGCAGCCGTGGCTCGTCATCAGCTCGGCCGCGGGCGTGCGTTCGATCCCGTTGCCGCGCCAGCCGCGCGTCGTGATCGGTCGTCTGCACACGTGTGACATCGTCATCGAGGACGAGTCCGTCTCCCGCCAGCACGCCGCGCTCCTCAGCACGCCCGCCGGCCTCTCCATCGAGGACCTCGGCAGCCGCAACAAGACGAAGGTGATGGGACGCACGCTCACGCGCGGAGAGAGCGCGACGATCGCTCCGGGCACCGTCGTCGAGATCGGCTACGCGACGATGTTCGTGCAGGTCGGCAGGCCCGCCGGCGCACGCTCGAGCGCGCCCGGAGCGCCGCCGCCGCACGTGAGCGCGGCCTCGGCGATCATCCTCGATCCGACGATGCAGCGCCTCTACGCGCTTCTCGATGTGATCGCGCCAAGCCCACTCAACGTGCTCGTTCTCGGTGAGACAGGCACCGGTAAGGAGGTCTTCGCGGAGGCCATCCACAACGGCTCGAACCGCGCGCAGGCCCCTCTCCTTCGCATCAACTGCGCGGCGCTCTCCGGCTCGCTCCTCGAGAGCGAGCTGTTCGGACATGAGAAGGGCGCTTTTACCGGCGCTGCGGGCGCGAAGGCGGGCCTCTTCGAGTCGGCGCACGGCGGCACTGTGTTCCTCGACGAGGTCGGCGAGCTGCCGCTCGACACGCAGGCGAAGCTGCTCCGTGTCACCGAGCGCGGCGAGGTCATGCGACTCGGCAGCGTTCAGCCGCGCCGCGTGGACGTGCGCTACGTGGCGGCCACGAACCGCGATCTCCAGCAGCTCATCGCGGAGAACCGGTTCCGGTCCGATCTCTTCTTTCGCCTGAACGGATTCTCGGTGACGTTGCCGCCGCTTCGCAAGCGCCGCAAGGAGATCGTCCCACTCGCGCGCTTCTTCCTCGACCGCGCGGCGCAGGGCAGGCCGTACGCGCTCGGTCCGCATGCGGAGGCGTCCCTCGAGGCGTTCCCGTGGCCGGGAAATGTCCGCGAGCTGAAGAACGTGGTCGAGCGCGCGATCGTCCTCGCAGGGGCCGGCGGGCGGATCGAGCCGATGCACCTCCAGCTGCCCGACGCGATGACCGGACAGGATTCTTCGCAGCAGATGCACGAGGTCCTCGGGCCGAACGACACGATCCCTCCGACGCCTTATGGAGGCGTTGCGCATGTCGGGTGGCAGCAGTCCGTGCAGCCAATGCCCCAGATTCAACCGATGCCCCAGATGCACCCCATGGGCGCGACACCCGGCTCGGGCGTACCGATCGCGAACCCGAACGACCTCAAGGCGCAGCGCGAGTCGTGGGAGCGCCAGCAGCTCGTGAGCGCGCTCGAACGTACGAGCGGCAACCAGAAGGAAGCCGCCGTCCTTCTCGGCATCTCGCGCCGCACCTTGATCAACAAGATCGAGGCCTACGGCATCGCGCGCCCGCGCAAGCGCTGAGCGAGCCGTCTAGCTCGCTACTCGAGGCACTTGATCAGCGTCTCGGACGTCGCTGCCTTCATGGCGCACGCGTGCTCGTCGGCCTGGACCTCGGACGTGCAGTTCTTGAAGGCGTCGTCGCTCTTCGCCTCGGCGCGCTCGCGCGTCTGCTCCGCGGCGAGCGCGTCGGGCCCCGCATCGGGGAAGCGCTCCTTCACGACGAGGGTGGAGAAGCGATCGAGCAGCTCGTCGCACTGCTTCTGCGACACCTTCCGCTTGCACGACATCACGCTGCCCGCCATCGCGAGGCTCGCGACCAGCAGAAGACCGGTGACGCTCATGCGTCGTCCCTTGGCCCCCCACAGGCTGCGTGCTCGCTTCATCTCAGGCACTTATCGATCTTGTCTGCAGTCTCGGCGCTCCTCACGCACGTCATCATCCCATCGGTGACGCGCTTGCCGACGCACTTGTCGATGTCGTCCCTCATCGCGGCGCGCATCTCGTCGCGCCGCTTGATGACGACAGCCGGGTCCGTCACGCCGAGTGCCTTCAGCTGGAGCTCGACGTTCTTGTCGACGACCACCTCGCAGTCCTCGCGGGTCGCCTTCCGCCCACATCCGACCAGCACCGGCGCGAGGAACAAGGCAAGCGTGAGTGCCCGGGCCAGCGGGGCGAGGGCGCGGACGGGGGCGCGGATGGGGGCGGGGATGAGGCTCCGGAGGACAACGCGGTGCAGCATCGGCGCGGCGAACGAGTAGCACGACACGGCGCGCGCGCGAAGCACGTGGCTTCGTGAATCACGAGGCACGCGCTCCCGAAGGTCGCGCAGGGGTTTTGGGCGTAAAAAAGCGTGAGTGCTACACTTTGTATCGTGCCAGCCAAGCAGGCGGCGAGTGACCCCGAGGATTACCTTCGCAAGGCGATGGCCGCGCGAAGCGCCCGCGCGCGCGGCATCTACGCGCGACGTGGTCTCGCCGCGCGCTCGACGCTCGATCGCACGACCCATGCGATGCTGCTCCGGCAGCTCTACCTGTCGCTCTACGAAGGCCGGCACTTCCGCAAGGCGCACACGGTCGCGCTTCAGGCGCTCGAGCTCGACGTCCTCCCCGACGTCCTCAACCAGGACGCCGCGCGCGCCGCGCTCGCGAGCGGCGATCTCGACGCCGCGCTCGCGCACCTCCGCGCAGCCGCACGGCGAGGCCCCGCATCGCGTCGGCCGTTTCACCTCTGGACGCTCGGAAGCACGCTTTTTCTGGCGCAACGCTACGCGGAGGCGGCCGCCGCTCTCCTTCGCGCCGCGCGCTGGGGAACCAAGGACAAGCCGCTCTACCGCGCGCATCTCGCGCTCTCGAGGATCGCCGCGGGCGAGAAGGTCGGCGACCTGCAGGATACGATCAACGCGCTGGCCGAGGCCCCGTGTGGCCAGGGCTACGGTCGCTTCGTGCTCGGACATCTGGCGTACGCCGCCGGCGAGCGGGAAGCCGCGCGCCGCTACCTCGATGCGTTCGTGAAGCGCACGAGCACGTCGCGCCCGGCGCTCGGCATCGCGCTCGAAGGCGAGGTGCGCATGGCACGCGCGACGCTGTCGAAGATGACCGCGAACTGACCGCGTAGCGAAGCGGCTCAACGCGCGAACCTACGTCACTTCATGATCCATCGGAACAAACGTGTGCCCTCGCGCCTTCCACGGGTTCGACGGGAAAAACTCGCCTCCGTGCCCGGTAGGTCGATGTGCGAGAAGCCTCGGGGTGGATCGCCAGGACCCCTCGCGGCCAAGGTCTCGTGCTTGCTACCATTGCCTCCGAGCCCGGCTCTCCTAGAGGAGGAAACGTGAATCGTCGTCTGACGCAGCTGCTGATTTTCTGTGCCGTCATGCTGGTCCCGGTCATGGCGCTCGCCGGTGACGGGGGTTCGGCAACGGGCGGGTTCGCCGGGATCCTCGAGAAGCACGGTGCGATCGTGGCCGTGCTCGCGTCGTTCGGCTTCGGCTTCGTCGCGAGCCTGACCCCGTGCGTGTACCCGATGGTGCCGATCACGGTGTCGATCTTCGGCGCGACGGAGGCGACCTCGCGCTGGCGTGGTGCCGCGCTCTCCGCCACCTTCGTGCTCGGCATCGCCGCCCTGTTCACGCCGATGGGAATCGTCTCGGCGCTCACCGGCAAGCTGATGGGCTCGTCGCTCTCGAACATGTGGGTCGTCCTCGCGCTCGCGCTGCTCTTCGCGGCGCTCGCCTCTTCGATGTTCGGCGCCTTCGAGCTCGCACTTCCGTCGAGCCTCAACAACAAGCTCTCGACCGTCGGCGGTGTCGGGTTCAAGGGCGCGTTCGTCATGGGCCTCGTCATGGGCCTCATCGCGGCGCCCTGCACCGGACCATTTCTCACGGGCATCATCGTCGTCATCCAGCAGAAGAACGACGTGTTCCTCGGCGCCGCGGCGCTCTTCTCGTTCGCGATGGGTCTCGGCGTCCTCTTCTTCATCGCCGGCGCGTTCGCCGTGAGCCTTCCCAAGGGCGGCGCGTGGATGATGGGCATCAAGTGGGTCAGCGGCGTCGGCCTCGCGTACATGGCTTTCGCATACCTGCGCGATCGCTTCGATCCGATCCGCGCCCTCGTCTCGCACCCGAGCTACACGTTCGGCGCCGTCGCCGGCGGCGTCTTCCTCGTCGGCATCGTCCTCGGCGTCGTCCACATGATGGCGGAGCGTCGCAAGTCGCCCATCGCGCATCTCTCGAAGCCGATGAAGCTCGCGTCGATCGTCCCGGCCGTCGTCGGCTGCGCGCTCTTCGTGAGCTGGGTGCCGCAGCCGCATGGCGTCGAGGGACCCGCGCCCGAGATCGTCTGGGTCAACAGCGAGGAGCAGGGGCGCGCGAGGGCGACGGCCGAGAACAAACCGGTCCTCATCGACTTCGGCGCGAGCTGGTGCACGGCCTGCAAGGAGCTCGAGCACAACACCTTCCCCAACCCCGGTGTCCGCACCGAGGCGCAGCGCTTCATCGCGATCCACGTCGACGCGACCGACGACGACGCTCCGGACACGAAGCGCCTCCAGGCGAAGTACAAGGTGATCGGTCTGCCGACCGTCATCATGTTCGACGCGGCCGGCAACGAGGTCGCCCGCTTCAACGAGTTCGTCGGCCCGGAGAAGTTCATCGCGGCGATGAAGAAGGTCCCCACGAGCTCCGCGGCTGTCGGCATGAAGTAGTGCCAACGACGTCGTGGCTCACGGCGGCCACGACATGCGTGTCAGGCGGGCGGCGAGCCGGGAAATGTCCCGGACCGTCGCCCGCGCCGCTTTTATGGCCAAAAATAGGCCCTCGCACGGGGTTGCACGCGACTTGCTAAGGTCATCGTCGAGGCTCCCTGGTGTCCCCCCGTCACGCTCTGTTCTTGTTCGCGCCTGGCGCGCTCACGCTCCTCCTCGCGGCATGTCCAGGGAGCGACGCGCCCGGTCCGGCCGCAAACGATGCGCAGCTCGTGATCGGCGTGCAGGCGGACGACTTCGGCGGCCTCGTCGAGTCGGTGCACATCGTGGCGACCGTCGACGGCAAGGTGGCGAGCGACGAGACGGTCAGCCCCGCGGCGCTGCCGAAGGAGGTTCTCCTCGCTGGTGCGACGGGCGCCAAGGTGGAAGTGACAGCGACGGCGCTGACGTCGCAAGCCGCGACGCGAGGTCCCGGCGGTGCGCCGGCCACCCCCGTCGTCGTGCGCCGCGCGGCGTCGTACCTCGTCCCAAACGCGAAGAAGCTCCTTCGCATGCAGCTCGAGACGCGCTGCATCACCTTCAGCGCGCCCGGGAGCACGTTTCCGCTCGCGCCCGTGTGTGACGCGCCACAGACGTGCGCCTCGGGTCGATGCATCACCGAGGACGTCGCGTTCGATCAGCTCGAGAGCTACGAGCCAGGTTGGGCTGCATCGCCGCCCGACATCTGCCGGCCTGCGAATCACGGCGCGCCGGAGCTGTTCCTCGGCACCGGCCAGACCGACTTCGCGCCCCTGAAAGACGGGCAGACGTTGCAGCTCGAGCGCGGGCCCCAGGGCGGCCATCACATCTGGATCGCTGCGCGCATGAAGAACCTCCGACAATCAGGGTCGCGCACGACCCTCACTGCGAGGCTCGTGGGCGAGGCCACGTCGAGCATCCCGCCGGCGGCCTACGTGTTCACGTTCGATCGCGACGAGGGCAACTACTGCAAGCTGTGGGGCCTCCGCTACCAGCTCGACAGCGGCGCGACGGATCTCGCTGCAGACTACAAGCGTTTCCTCGGTAAGCAGCTCGAGGTCACCGTCGAGGTCACCGACTCGACGAACGCGAAGGCGACCTCGACGAAGACGATCCTCATCGCCGACAAGCTGCTCTGCCCCGACGGCACCACGACGAGCTGCAATTAGTACCGTACGTCGAAAATTTGGCCATCGGTCCTGCGGTCGTATATCCGCGAGTGCATGATCGATTCAGGACCGTGGGTGGCACGTGAGCGGCCCGGTCCTCCGACG
>JAYSXP010000519.1:0-9975 GCA_043717125.1 Polyangiaceae bacterium
GTCGGCTGCCGCGCTCGACTTGCCTCCACCGGTGGCGGTGCCGCCGAGATCGTTGACGACCACCTTGCAGCCGCGCGACGCGAGGAGGAGCGCATGCGAACGACCGAGACCATTGCCTGCGCCCGTGACGATGGCGACGCGGGTGTCGAACCGGAGATCGGACATGAGGAGCTGCTCCTGGGTGTGGGCCGGTCTTCCGGTACCACCTGGTGAAAAGGTTAGCGTGCGAACTATCGTGGCCCAAACCGTTCTAGTCAAGGGTCGCCAGGACGATTGGAGCCATTTTTAGCGACGGTACCGTCGAGTACCGCATCGGGCGTTCAGCGTTCGGGGTAGTGCTAAGGTGTCCCGATGCTTCCACGGCGCGGGTCGAGGTCAGGGGTCGTCGCGGTCGCGATCGTCGCGCTGACGTGGCTCGTGACCTGCTCCTCGACGCAGGGCGCGGACGGCGCATCTTGCGCGAAGTCGGCCGAGTGCAAGAGCCTGCGCTGCACGGCGGGCGTCTGCGAGGGAAGTGACTGCACCTGCCAGGGGACCGACTGCCGAGGTCGCTCCACCTGCGACGAGGGGTGGCTTTGCACGCGCGTCGCCGCCACGACGGACACCGCCCTCCCGCAGTGCCGGCAGCAGTGCGGCAGCACCTTCGGCGCCTGCCCGTCCGGCAAGCATTGCGACAACGGTATCTGCCGCACGGGCGCGGAGGGCTTCTCGCTCACGTGGCTGAACATCCCGCGCTCACGGGCGTGCGGGTCGCGCGTGCCCTGCGAGTACAAGGTGAAGCCGACCGACGGGATCACGGTGGACAAGTACACGTGGACGTTCGGCGACGCGCTGCCCGTGGAGACCCCGGACGGGGCGACGACGAACACCTACGCGACGGGCGGCACGTTCGACGTGAAGGTCGAGGCGCATGCGACGACCGGCGCCGTCGCCGACCTGACGACGACGGAGATCGTGTGCGACGGCGTGCTCGGCGGCGCGTGTGACCCGAGCGGAGCGCCGTGCTGCGAGGGCACGTGCGGCCCTCAGTCCACCTGCAAGTAAGCGCTCGCCCGAGGCTCGCTCAGTCGGTGAGCTCCATCACGCGCTGCTCGAGGCCGCGGCCCTTCGAGACGGCGCTGATGCGAGCCTGGTTCTGGAGGAGGACCCACAGCACCGCGCCGATGACCTGCTCGGCGTCGACGCCCTGACCGCGCTCGAAGTACACGACGAGCTCGCGGCGCTCCTCGTCCCATTCGACGCGCTTCACCATCGGAAGGTCGCGGACGAGCGGTACGGGGGCGGGGCCCGGCGAGAGCTTGATGCGGATCTCTTCGCTCGATGCCGTGAGCTCGTTCATCGAGCCCGACGCGACGAGGCGTCCACGATCGAGGATGGCCGCGCCGTCGCAGATCTCCTCGAGCTCCGCGAGGTTGTGGCTCGATACGATGAGCGTGCAGCGGCCCTTGCGAGACTTGATGAGCTGACGGACCTCGTAGGCGACGCGCGGATCGAGGCCGGCCGTCGGCTCGTCGAGCAGCACGACCTCGGGATCGCCGATGAGCGCCTGCGCGAGCTGAACGCGCTTCGCCATGCCGTGGGAGAGGCTGCTGCACTTGACGCCCCACCAGTCGCGTCCGTCGACTTCGGAGAGGACCGCGCGCGCGGCCTCCTCGCAGGCATCGGCAGGCACGTCCTGAAGCTGCGCCATGTGAACGAGGAACTCACCGACCTTGTCGGTGCCTGGGAGCAACGCGTCCTGCGGGAGCACGCCGATGCGAGAGCGAAGCTCGTCGACCTGCATCGGCGAGTAGCCGAGCACCTCGAGGACGCCCTCGGTCGGCTGGAGGAAGCCGGCCATCATCGAGAACGTGGTCGTCTTGCCGGCGCCGTTCGGGCCGATGAGCCCGTAGACCGAGCCGGCCTTCACCTTGAGCGACACGCCGTCGACGGCGGTCTTCGCGCCAAATCGCTTCGTCACGTTGGTGAGGCGGATGGCGATCTCGACGGGCTTCTTCTTCCGCTTCTTCGCGCCCTCGGCGATGAAGACCTCGGCAGACGGTGCTGTCTCCTTCGCGTACGGGTTCGACATCGGAGCGGCATCGCCCGCGTCGGTCTTCGCCGCGGGAGCTGCGTGGCCGTTCGCGGGCGGCGTGGACGGCGTGGACGGGGCGGGCGGCGGCGCCGACGCCTCGGCTTTCTTCGTGGTCGCCGTCTCGTCCGCCGACATCAGAGATCCCTCTTCGTGAACATGAAGGAGCCCGCGCCAACGTAGAGCGCCGTCATACCGACGCACGCCGCGAGGCCGGTCATCCACCTGTCGATGCGCGCGTTGATGAGAAAGCCGTCGTAGGTGTTCGGGTACACGTACGTGAGGGCGTTGACGTTGAAGCGGAGGCCGATCAGGAACGTGACCCAGAGCACGAAGAAGACCGCGAAGGTCGCGAGCAGCGCGACGATGGGTGTCTTGAAGATGGAGCTCACGAGCGTCGAGATCCCGCACCACACGGCGCTGATCGGGAGCGTGATGACCCAGAGGCGAACGCCCCAGCTGAGGGCGGTGGCGGCGGCCGCCTCACCACGGATGATGCAGACCACCCAGATGACGGCGTGCATCGTCAGCGTGATCGCCGAGACGGTCGCCCACAGGCCGAGCCACTTGCCGACCATGTACGAGGAGCGCCGCGTGCGGAGCGTCCAGTAACGGACCGTCTTGTGTTGCATGTCGCCCGACACGTTGTCGAAGCCGAGCAGCGAGATGAGGAGAGGCGTCAGCCAGATCGTGATGAAGAACACCGCGAGCAGCACCTCGGGGGTGTGCGAGAGCAGCTTGCCCGTCGCGGGATCGCCGAACATCTGGGTCATCGCGTCTTCACGCGCCGACTCGATCATTTCGGGCGTGACGTTCAGCAGCTTTTCACGCTTCAGCTGCTGGACCCACGCGAGTAGCAGCGTCACCGCCGTGCCGCCGAGGAGCGACAAGACGAGAAGGACGATGCCCTTGGCGCTGCGGAAGCTCTTACGGAGCTCTCGCTGCGCGACGAACCGGACTTCTGAAAACGGGCTCACGGGGGTGACGGTAGAACGGTAGGGCCCCCAGCGCAAACGAAGGACACGAGTTCTTGGGGCGAGCCCGATCGGGGGAGGATCAACGACGGCGGCGACGCACGAGACCAGCCGCAAGAGCGACGGCGGCAAGGAGGCCCCCGATCGGGAGGGAGGACGGATGCCCCGGGACCGAACAACCGCAGCCACTGTCTGATTCCGGCTTCGCGGTCGAATTCGGATTCGCGACGGGATCAGCGACCGGGTCGGCGACCGGGTCGACGGCTGCCGGGGTCAGCTCGATCGTGAGGTTGTCGTAGGCGCCGTCCGTATCGCCCTTGTTCGCGATCTGCACGAAGATATCGGTCGTGCCCGCGGGTACCGCGAACGTGGCCGTCGGACGCGTGCCCGTCGTCATGTCGAGGGTCTTGTCGGCGTCGTGCGCCGCGGTGCCGCGCGAGACCGTCCACGTGATCGCCTTGCCGAACTTCACGAGGGCGACCGGCGCGAACGGCGTGCCGCCGCCGCCGAGCGGGTTCGCGCCGCCGCCGCTGCTCGCCTTCGCGGTGAACGAGACGACGAGCGTGCCGTCCGTCGCCGCGGACTTCGCGTGCACCTGAAGGATGCCCGGGACGAGGTCGCCGGCCTGCGGGACCGACTGGAGACCAGGCGACGCGAAGCCGCCGATGATGGCCTCGATGGCCTTCACCGACCCGTTCTTCGGCTCGACGATCCGCTCGCAGGACGGAAGCACACCGCGCGCCGTCATCGAGGTGGTGAGCGCCGTCGCGCCCGCCGGGAGATCGGTGCCGAGGGTCGCGAGGAACAGCTTCGCGAGATCGTCGTAGCCGAGGTCGCCACGTCCGGGGTTGGTGCGCATGGCCTTGTAGAGCGCCGCGTCGAACTTGGTGCGGTCGGCCTCCGCGAGCGAAGTCCGCGCCGACCACAGCGCGCCCGAGAAGAGCGTCGAGTCGTAGTGGACCTCGCCGATGATGTTGGTTGGACACGTGTCCTCGTTCGCGAGCGTCCGGATGACCGTCGTCGCTGCGGAAATGTCCTTCGACGCGTACTCGCCGACGTCGGGGTCGCCGGTGATCGCCGACGAGAAATAGTCCGCGAGGCCTTCGTTCATCGCGCCAGGCGAGTCGATCGCACCGCGCGCGTCGATGTGCCAGGCCTCGAGCTTGAGGGTCTTGTCGACGACCGCGTGCGTGAACTCGTGGTAGACGACGTCGCCGTCGTACGCGTAGTCGCGCACCGGGCCCTGACCGAACCAGAGCGCGCCGCCCTTGAAGCCGTAGAGCTGCTGGAAGATCGCGCCGAGCCCGCCGCCGGCCGGCGAGAAGAACGCGTTCTGGAACGGCTCGAGCGCCGTGTTCGGGTCCGCGGCGGCGACGAGGTTGCCGGACGCGATGCCCGCGGGGATCTGGAGGTTCGCGATGACCTGCAGCGGCTTGTCGATGACGACCTGCGCGTCCGGCGCTCCCTGGAGCGTTCGGAAGAATTCGTAGGCCTTGGCCGAGTGGAAATACATGGAGACTTCAGCGTAGTTGTCCGTGCGCGACTCGACGGCCCCGGCGACGTCGCTCGGCGTGTAGACGTAGTCGCCGCTTTCGTCGGCGGTCGCGACCTGCTCGATGTCGCAGACGTGGACCTTCGCCTTGAAGCCCGAGAAGCTGAGATCGCGCACGCTCTTGTGATCGATGCAGTTCGACGACGCGAGGAACTCGTTCGTGAGGTGTCCGGACGCGGACGCGGACGGCGTGAGCGCGAGGTCGAGGCTCTCGAGCGTCGGCGACTTGGTCGGGTTCGTCCGGTACACGGTGGCCTTCGCGAAGCGCAGCATGTCGCGCGACTCGAGGACCTTGCCGGTCTGGGCGTCGACGATGACGCGCGGCGCGGTCGGCATGCCTGCCGGGATCCGCGGGAGGATTGCGTATGCGAGCCTCGAGCCCCCGCCCGAGAGCGGCCACACGACGAGGTGAGCGTCGTCCTCGGTGATCACTCCGGTCGCGCGCTTCGCGGCGATCGCCGCGGCGCCCGCGGCGGTGACGGAGGGCACGACGCTCGGCAGGTCCTCCTCGAGATCGATCGCGGTGAGGAGCTCGTCACCACGGCTCGTCAGACGAACGGCGCCGCCGCGCCCGATGACCGGGAGGCCGCGGTGAGTCTGCTCGAAGCGGACAATGGTCTCGCCGTCACCGAAGCGCTCCGTGCTCGTCGCGACGAGCGCCTCGCGTCGTGCGGCGACGAACGGTGACACGCGCGAGAGAGCGACACGCGCGCGCGACTCGTGGTCGATGACGAGCGCGGCCGGGGTCGACCTCGCGCGAAGGCGAAGCGCGGCGGCCGACGGAGCCACATGCACTGCCGGATCCGCGAACGCGGTCGACGACAGAGCGATCAGACAAGCGGCAGCACTCAGCGGGGCAAAAGCCCGGCGCACGAACGAACGCATGAGAATCCTCCGAGATCCGCGCAGTCGGAAGTCCCCGCCCGCCTGCGCTTCAATGGCGCGGACTCTGTCATCGCCTGGCGCAGAATCAACCGGTAATCCAGGCCAAGCGGCCAGTATTCGAGGAATGACGTTTGGTTTCCATGCTTTGAGGCGATGCGTCTCCAACGCAGCTCAATCACTCTGGACGCGCTGCAGAAAACGCTCTACGTCCCTCCCGTAGCCAGCGCTCGCCTGTAAAGGCGCGCGAGACACGGGCGCGTATGGCCCTGTCGACCCGGAAACGTGAACCCCGCCAGGCCGGAAACGGAGCAACGGTAGCGCGGAAGGGTGTGACAGGGCCTTTTCCTATTTAACCGTCAAGTCGATTCGCATGGCGCGGCGCGAATATTTCCGGTATCCCAACATGTAGGGGACAAGCGCGCGACCTCTGGTCTCGAGCTGCGTCACCGAAGGTTTCGCTCGGTAGGGTCTTTAAGGTTTTCCTCTCTTTCCCCCCCGAGCTCGTTTCGGAAACGTTCCAATTCACGCAACGTGGCCGGGGCGCCTCGAGCAAGCTCGAGTCCCACGGTCGGCGCCCGAGGCGCGACGAGCTTTTCCACCCTCATAGGTGGAGTCGACGATGTGGACCGAGTCACGCTACCCGAACACCGCTGCCTTGAAGCCTCGCCTTCTCGCGCGCCCGATCGCCTCGTCGATCGCGGTGTTTTCGGCGCGTTTCCGTTCGTCCTCCAGGTCGACAACAGAAGCGAGGCTCGTCTTTTCCTCGGGCGGGAAAGTGACTCCCGCCAATGGCCAAGAACATCCTCGTATTGAGCTGTGATTTCCGCGAGACGCGCGCCGCGCTGATCGAAGACGGCATCATCGCCGAGCTCCACATTGAACGAAAAGGCCGTCAGTCGAGCACTGTCGGCAACGTCTACCTGGGAAAGGTGACGCGCGTTCTCCCCGGTCTCCAGGCCGCCTTCATCGACATCGGGCAGGAGCGCGCCGCGTTCCTCCACGTCGAGGACCTTATCCGTCCCGACGACTTCGACGAGTACCTCGCCGGCGGTCGCAAGCTCGCCCGCAGCAACGAAGAAACCGCCGTTGGCGAGTCCGAGGACGAAGCCGAAGCGGTCGTTGCCGAGGCGGAGGGCGCCGAGGCTGCCGCTGCCGCGAGCGCGAGCGCTGCCGGCGAGGCCGCGTCCACGATCGACTCCACGGCTCCTGTCGGGGATGCCGTCATCACCGGCCCCGAGTCGGGGAGCGAAGGTGCACCGGTGAGTTTGCCTCCGCAGAACGACCTCGAGACGACCGTCGCGTACGGGAGCTGGCCCGAGTCGCAGCAGGGTCGCCCGCGCAACGGCGCCGCGAAGCTCGATCGCGCCCTCGTGGCAGACGCCGAAGGCGCGCCTTCGAGTGAGCCGGTGACGAGTCCGCGCAGGTCGCGTTCGTCAGCTCCGCCGCGCATCGTCGCGCCTGCTGCACAGGCGCCCGTGATCCGGACGCAGGCGGAGGCGTCGGTCGCCGTCCCGGCGTCGTCGCCTTCGGTTCACGATCTCGTCCCTCCGGCGGAGGGCTCGGGCGAAGAGCTTCTCGTGAGCAGCACGAGCGGCGACGCGTTCGAGTCGGGTCACTCGCTGCACTCGGCACCGACGCTCGACGAGCTCCCGGACGACGAGGACGACGACGCCGACGCCGACGCCGACGACGACGACGGCGACGACGAGGACGAGGACGACAACGACGACGGTACAGAGGTCTCGGGTATTCCCGACGCCACGCCGAGCGGCGCTCACATCGACGCGCTCGACGCCTCTCCGGCCGGCGCGAAGAGTGAAGCTGCGGCGACCGAGGACGACGACGATCTCGACACGGGCGACCTTCCCGGCTTCACGATCACCGAACCGGGTGAGCCCGTTCCGCGCGCACCTGCGCCGGCACGCGCCGACGATCGCGGCGGTCGCGGCGGCGGCGGCGGACGTCGTCGACGTGGACGTGGACGCGGCGGCGAGCGTCCCGCGGGCGCAGCCGGTCCGGACGCGCAGGCGCGCGGCCCGGGTCGCGGCGACAACCGAGGCTCGCGCGCTCCCGGTGCTCAGGACTCACGAGCGCCCGGCGGTGGTGGTGGTGGTGGTGGCTCGCGCAACGCGGACTCGCGTGGCGGCGGAGGAAGCCGCGACCGTCGCGGTGGACGCTCCAGCGGTCACGGCCGCAGCGACGGCATGCCCGGCCGCATCTCGAAGACGACGCCGATCCGCGACGTCGTCCGCGAGGGTCAGGAGATCATCGTCCAGGTCACGAAGGATCCGATCGGCACGAAGGGCGCTCGCTGCTCGAGCCACATCTCGCTGCCGGGCCGTTACGTCGTCTACCTGCCGACGGTCGATCACATCGGCATCTCGAAGCGCATCGGCTCGGACAAGGAGCGCGCGCGGCTTCGCGAGGCCATCGAGGCCATGAAGCCCCCGTCAGGCGGCCTCATCGTGCGCACGGTCGCCGAGGGCCTCACGAAGAAGGGCCTCAAGCAGGACGTCGGTTACCTCGTCCGCCTCTGGGGTGAGATCGCGAAGAAGCGCGAAGGCGCCAAGTCGCCGTTCGTTCTCTCGAGCGAGCTCGATCTCGTCCTCAAGGTCGCGCGCGACCTCTTCACGGACGAAGTCGACGAGGTCGTCATCGACGACAAGCAGCAGTACGAGCGGCTCTGCCGGTTCGTCGAGATGTTCGCCCCAGACCGCGTCAAGGACGTGAAGTTCTACGACGAGGACGAGCCGATCTTCGACGAGTACGGCATCGAGGACGAGATCCAGCGCGCGCTCTCCCGCAAGGTTCCGCTGCCCTCGGGCGGTCACCTGGTCATCGATCAGGCGGAAGCACTCACCGCGATCGACGTCAACACGGGTCGGTTCGTCGGCAAGGGCTCGAAGGACATGGAGGAGACGATCCTCAAGACCAACCTCGAGGCCGTCCACGAGATCGCCTACCAGCTCCGCTTCCGGAACATCGGCGGTCTCATCATCCTCGACCTCATCGACATGGAGCTGCACAAGAACCGCGAGAAGGTGCGCCGCACCCTCGAGGAGCTGCTCCAGAAGGACAAGGCGAAGACGACGCTCAACCGCATCTCGGAGCTCGGGCTCATCGAGATGACGCGCAAGCGCACGCGCGAGAGCCTCGGGCGCCTGATGCACGAGCCGTGCTTCTACTGCGACGGCACCGGTCAGCTGCAGTCCAAGGAGACGATCGCGTACGAAATCATGCGCGAGCTTCGCCGCAAGAAGGGCACGCTGCCCGGCTACTCGGTGATTGTGAACGCGCACCCGGCGGTCGCCGACGTTCTCAACTCCACCGAGAAGGCCTCGGTCACGGACGCCGAGAACAAGTACATGCGCAAGATCATCGTCGTGCCGCGCAAGGAGTACCACCTCGAGCAGTTCGATCTCGTGGGCAAGTAGGCGCGGCGACTAGAGAGGCGACCATGACGGACCGAGACGAGAACAAGCGGGCCGACGGGCGCGTGACGATCAACAAGGAGTTCGAGTCCTTCGACGCGTTCATCCAGGAGTACGTCACCAACATCTCGCGGACGGGCGTGTTCATCCGCGCCCAGCACCCGCTCGCCATCGGCACGAAGGTGAACCTCCAGTTCACGGTCATCATGGACGCCATCGAGACCATCGAAGGCATCGGCGAGGTCGTGCGCGTCGAGAAAGACGGCATGGGCGTCGTCTTCCGCGAGCTCTCCGGGTACTCGAAGGATCTGATCGACAAGCTGCTCACTTCCACGACTCCGCGCGCCAAGTCGCCTTGACGACGCTCACTATTCCGGCGCGGATAGTGGGAGCATGGGAGGAGCACCTGCGAGCTGCGGGGAATGCTTCTTCTGCCGTGTCGAGCACACTTTGGTATGCTCGGCCGCCGTGAGACACACCAAGCGCTCTGCAACTCTCGCCCTCTCCCTCTCCCTAACGATCTCCGCGCTCGCGGGCTGCGGCGGAAGCATCCCGCCGCCCAACGATCGACTCGCCAGCGCGGAGGCCGCCTCACGCAGCGCGCGCGAGCTCGGCGCCGACAAGGAGCCGAAGGCCCAGCTTCACTTGAAGCTCGCCGAGGAGCAGATCGCGCTCGCGAAGAAGCTGATGACGGAGGGCGACAACAAGCGCGCCGACCTCATTCTCCAGCGCGCCAGCTCCGATGCCGAGCTCTCCGTCATGCTCGCGAAGGAAAACAACGCGAATGGCGAGGCCGCGAAGGCCAAAGAGAAGGTCAACCAGATCAAGGCCGGAAAGTAACAGCCATGCGTACCCGCACCATTTGCTCCCTGGGCCTGATTTCGCTGTTCGTGGTCGGCTGTGGCTCGACGCTCCCACCGAAGGAGCTCGTCGACGCACGCGCCGCGTACCAGACGGCCTCGAAAGGCCCGGCCGGCCAGCAGAGCCCCGCCGAGCTCCACGTGGCCAAGCAGTCCCTCGACGCCGCCGAGCGTTCCTTCGCCGATGACGGCGACTCGCCCG
>JAYSXP010000520.1:0-9964 GCA_043717125.1 Polyangiaceae bacterium
CTCGCGCGAGCCGCCGAACGTCTCGAGCTGATACTGCGGGATGCCGGCGATGTAATCCTCGAGCTCGCCGACGGTGACCTTCCGCGAGCCCACGGTCAGAACGACGTGGGTGCGCCGCGCGGCGTCTGGTTCGGCCGCGACGGGTCGGGATGCGCCCGATGCGTCGGGCTCGGCGCGCGCGTCACCTCTCGAGGGGCCATGGAGCGTCGTGCTCGCGAGAACGAGCGAAAATGCCACGAAACGCCGATATTGTATCGCAGTTCGAGCGCGCACCACGCACCCTCGTACCAGAAATCACGGTCTGCGTGGTGAAGAGGAGGGAAGCGCTACGCCTTCGGCTTGGCGCGCCGCTTCGAGCCATCCGCCAGCACGCCAGCCTCGCAAAGTACCTCCTCGCCGATGCCGACGAACCGGTACACCTCGGGACGGAAGCTGTAGGCCCGATGAAGACGTTCGACGACGCCCACGATCGCCTCGGGCGCGACGCTGCTCTTGCGGACCTTCGCGATCTTGCGAATCGAGCTCAGCGGCTCGCCGAGATCCATGAGCTCCTGCACTCGCTGGAGCACATCGAGCGGCTTCAGCTCGCGTGAGCCACGGGCCTTTCCGGCCTCGAGCTCCTTCAAGAGACGCTGCCGGCGCTTCTCCGTGCGGCCGTCGAGCTTGTGGGCGGAGGCGCCGCGGCCGCCGAGGATGTCGTTGAAGACGCGAGCGACGCGTCGCTTTTCGATCGCCTCGGGACTACCTCGGCGGTTCGCGGGGCGTCGCGCTTCCACGCGAGCCGGCTCGGTGCGCTCTTCGGCGCGCTGCGTGCCTGGACCGCCGCGCGGGGTCGCGGGAACGCGAGCGTTCTTCGCCGATTTCGACCGGAGCAACGCCTTTACCACGACGTCGAACCTAGGCGGATCAAACACGGTTGTCAATTTCGATAATCAATGTGCGCTTATCGTCAGGCCGTGTGAATCACACGGCACGAGCTCTCGAAGGTCGCTCAGGCCGTGTGAATCACACGGCACGAGCTCTCGAAGGTCGCTCAGCGCTGCGTCGCGAGAGTGAACAGGAGCGCGAGGAGCGCGATCACCCAGATCGGCCAGGTGCGGCGCAGGAAATCCGTCCAGCTCGCGCCGAAACCAACGATCGCGCGACGTCCGACCTCGCGACGACCCACGATGCGGACGGCCTCCTCGCGGATCACCGCGCGCTCCTCGTCGTCGGTCGGGTCGTCACCGCGCAAGAACGCGATGTGGTGATCGAGCTCGTGCTCGATCGTCTCGGCGAGCTCGTCCTGCCAATCGTACGGGCCGTCCTCGTTCCACATCGCGAGGAACGTGCGGTAGTAGATCGTGACGAGAGGAGACTGCGTCGGCGTGGCCGAGTCGCCGGGATGAGGGGGTACGTACGAGCCGAGAAGCGGTTCGCCCCCGTCGTCGACCGCGGGCGTCCCGCCTTCGATCACGAGCTCCGCAGGCTCACCAGGAACGCCCTCCAGCATCGGCTGGGCAATCTCTCTCGCGCGCGTCGCGAACGCGTCGAAGTCCGGGAACGCCTCGCCGTCGGTAGCGCTCGGGGCGGGCCGCAGGTCGCCTCCGCCGCTCTCTCGCTCATAGGGTGCGTCGACGTCGTTCCTCGCACCGCAGGCCTCGCACAGCACGACGGCGCCGAGGCGGAGAACGTAGTGCGCCGCGAGAAAGGCGTCGCCGACGGCGTGGAACGCGCCGTCGTCGCATTCGGCGAGCGCGCGGCTGACCTTCGCCGCGTCTGTCTCGGTGCCGAGCGCGGTGATTCCCATCGCGCGCACCACCGCGGAGGTCAGCACGAGACGCTCCTGCGCCGCGGCGACGAAGAGGTCGCGCGCCTGCGCCACCGTTCGCTCCTCGAACGTCACGGTGCGCGCCGTGCGCACACGCCCGAGAGGAATCGGCGGGATCTCGACGGGCTCACCGAAGGGCAAGGTCGTGTCGAGCTCAGGATCGCCGAGCTCGCCGTCGGCCCATGGTCCGATCTCGAGGGCCGCACACGGTCGCACCTGCTTCGGCTCGCCGCAGTTCCGGCACGCGATCTCGACCTCCTCCTCCTTGATCACGCCGCTCCGCGCGAGCACCGCCCGCAGCACATGGAAGTCGCGCAGCGGGAGCGACTGCACGTCCACGGCCTTGCCGTCTCGCGTGAGCGCGACGCGCGCATCGGGCGGCGTGAGCGCGCGCAGCGCCTCCGAGAAGAGCGCCGCGCCGGGAGCACGCATCAGGGGCTCGGCCTCGTCCCGCCTTCCGAGCGCGAGGACGGTTCCACTCGGAAGCGTGAGCTTCGCCGGCAGTCTCGGGCTTGCGGCCATGCCTCGCTTACTATCGCATGCGTCGAGGGGGCGTGCCGTGGTTGCGGCGCGCTCACGGTGGCCCTAGACCTGCGGGCGAGTGCCCAAGGCGGTCGACATACGTGGCGTTCGGCGTCGCTTTCGCATTCCGCACGGGCTCTTCGGCGCGGAGGAGACCGTCCTCGCGCTCGACGGTATCGATCTCTCGATCGAGGAGGGAAGCTTCGTCGCCCTGATCGGCCCCTCGGGCTGCGGGAAATCCACGCTGCTCCGGATCGTCGCGGGCCTCGACATTCCTGACGAGGGCACCGTCGAGGTCGCGGCGCGGGCGCGCGGCGAGGTCGCCTACGTGTTCCAGGATGCGCACCTCCTTCCGTGGCGCTCGGTGGCGGCGAACGTCGCGCTCCCGCTCGAGCTCCGAGGCGTGCCGCGCGAGGAGCGTGAGGCAAAGGTGTTGCAAGCACTCGAGGCGGTCGAGCTCTTGGACGCAGCGTCGCGCTACCCCGCCGAGCTCTCCGGCGGCATGCGCATGCGCGCATCGATCGCCCGTGCGCTCGTCACACGTCCGAAGCTCCTCCTCATGGACGAGCCCTTCGCCGCGCTCGACGAGCTCACGCGGCAGCGCCTCGACGAGCGGCTCCTCGCGCTCTGGCAAGAGCATCACTTGACCGTGCTCTTCGTGACCCACGCGATCTTCGAGGCGACATTTCTCGCCGAGCGCGCGGTCGTCCTCTCGGGGCGCCCGGCCCACATCGTCCACGATGCCGTCGTCGATCTCCCCGCGGTGCGCACGGCCGCGACGCGAGGCGAGCCCGCGTTCGCGCGTGCGGCCGGGGCCTTGCTGGCGGCGCTCGACCAGGGGGCGAGATGAGCGCGTCTCGAAGCTTCGTCGCCGTCGTGCTGCCGCCGTTCGTCGCGGCGGTCGTCGCGCTCGCGATCTGGGAGGGGGCGGCGCGCGCGCTGTCGATCCCCGCGTACCTGCTGCCACCGCCGAGCGCCGTGGCGAGCGCCGCGGTGGGCGATGCGTCGGCGCTCGCGGGGGCGTCCGTGACCACGGGGCTCGCGTCGCTCGCGGGTTTCTTGGCGAGCGCCGTGATCGGCGTCGTCGTCGCCGTCGGCCTCGCTTCGTCGCGGGTCGTCGAGCGAGGTCTCTATCCGTACGCCGTCGCGCTCCAGACCGTGCCCATCGTCGCGATCGCCCCGCTGCTCGTGCTGTGGTGTGGCGCCGGGCCGAGAGCCGTCGCGGCCTCCGCTTTCATCGTCTCCGTCTTTCCCGTGATCACCAACTCGCTCGCGGGGATCCGCGCCGTCGAGCCGGCACTGCGCGATCTCTTCACGCTCTACGGCGCCTCGCGCTCGCAGGTGCTCTTCAAGCTCGAGCTCGCGCACGCGGCGCCGCAGATCGCTACCGGACTGCGCATCGCCTGCGGCCTTTCGGTCATCGGCGCCATCGTCGGCGAGTTCGTCGCGGGCTTCTCGGAGGGAAGCCCGGGCCTCGGCATCCTCGTAATGACCTCCTATCGTCAGCTCCGCACGGACCTGCTCTTCGCCGCCGTGGGCTGCTCCGCGCTCCTCGGCATCCTCATGTTCGGGCTGGTCTCCGCCGCCTCCAGCCTCGTCCTTCGCCGGTGGTACGTCGCCGAGCGGTAGCCATGGCGAGCGCGTCGGGGTACATCGGCGAGCATGACCGAACCGGTCCGCCATCGCCCTCCGTCGACCACCGCCGCTCTTCTCGCTCTCGTATGCCTCGTCGCGGCCGTCGGCTGTAGTCGCAAGGACCCGACGACGGCGACCGCCACGCACGTGAAGGTCCAGCTCAACTGGGTGCCCGAGCCGGAGTTCGGAGGCGTCTACGCGGCGCGCGAAGCGGGTGCGTTCAAGAAGGCCGGGCTCGACGTCGAGATCCTCTCCGGCGGTCCCGGCTCACCCGTCGTGCAGATGGTGGCCGGTGGGCAGGCCGACTTCGGTGTCGCCGGTGCCGACGACGTCGTGATCGCTCGCGCCCGCGGCGTCGATCTCGTCGCGGTCTTCGCCACGTTCCAGACAAACCCTCAGGGCGTGATGGTGCATTCTGCACGCAATATCGCCTCGCTCGCGGAGCTCAAGAGCGGGACGCTCGCCCTGGAGCCTGGGCTTCCGTTCGGGATGTACATGAAAAAAAAGTACGGCTTCGCCGGCGCGACGCTCGTTCCGTACGACGGCGGCATCGCCAAATTTCTCGCCGACCCCAGCTACTCGCAGCAGTGCTACGTGACCTCCGAGCCGATCGCGGTCAAGAAGAACGGCGAGACGCCGAAAGTCTTCCTTGGCGCCGACGCGGGCTTCAACCCGTACGCGAACGTCATCGTCACCCGCGGCGCGATGCTGCGCGAGAAGAAGGAGACGGTGCGCGCTTTCGTCGCGGCCTCCGCCGACGGATGGCGCCGCTACCTCGCCGACCCGACGGCCGCGAACGCTGCGATGGCGAAGCTGAACACGGCGATGGATGCCGAGACCTTCGCGGCCGCGGCGGCCGCGCAAAAGCCGCTCGTTGAGACCGAGGAGACGAAGAAGTCGGGCCTCGGCGTGATGACCGAGGCGCGCTGGGCGAAGCTCGCGGCCGACCTCGTCGAGCTGGGGATCATCACGAAGGCGCCCGCGCCCACCGAGTGTTTCGCCGATGTGCAGGCCGTGACGAAGTAGCTGTCGCCGATGCAACGAGCCTTGAAGGGGCGCTAATCCGAGGTCGGGAGCTCGCTCGTCGGCGGGGGCCCCTCGATCGGCAACAGCAACCGGAACACCGCGCCCCTGCCGTTCGCCGACTGGCCGACGTAGGAGAGCTCGCCGTTGTGCTCGAGCGCGATGCGCTGCGCGATCGCCAGACCGAGCCCCGTGCCCGCGGCCTTGGTCGTCGCGTAAGGCTCGAAGAGACGAGCGGCGATCTCCGGCGCGATGCCGGGGCCGTTGTCGGCGACGGAGAACGTCACGTAGTGGCCGTCGGTGTCGGTCGATAGCGTGACGGCGGCGTTCGGCGTGTCCTTGACGGCTTCGAGTGCATTCTGCACGAGATTCGTGAGCACCTGGATGACCTGGTCGCGGTCGGCCCGGAGCGTGGGTGCACGGCGCTGCGCGGCGAACGCAAGCGAGGTCTCGCCGGCCGCCGCCTTGTGGATCTGCGCGACGTGCCGAGCGATCTCCTCGGCGTCGATGTCCTGAGGCTTTGGCTGCGGCAACCGGGCAAAGCGCGTGAACTCGGTGACGATGTTCGCGATGCGGTGCACCTCGTCGAGCACGGTGCGCGTCGCCTCGTCGAAGTACTCGTCAAAGCGCGGGTCGTCGCGGGCGCGAAGGCGGCGCAGCGTCTCCACCGCGGCGCGGATCGGTGCGAGCGGGTTCTTGATCTCGTGTGCGACGCGACGCGCGACCTCGCGCCAGGCGGCGACGCGGCTCGCGGCGGCGAGCCGCCTGCGCGTGACGGCGAGGTCCTGGATCATGCGATCGAACGCGGACGCGAGCTCCTGCACCTCACCCGACCCGCGAGCCTCGAGCGGCCGCGCCTCTCCGGCCGCGACCTTGCCCGCCTCGGTCGCGAGGATCGAGAGGGGCCGACCCAGGCTTCGCGCCAGGAAGATGGCCACGAGGAAGGCGACCGCCGCCGAGATCGCGGCGTAGAGCCCGACGCTGCGGTCGACGTCGTGAAGGTTGTCGTCGAGCTCCTTCGTAGACTTGAGCACGTCGAACGCGAGGACGGCGCCGTCGTCGTCCGTGAGCTTGCAGGGTGCGCGCGCGAGCTTGCCGGGATCCGCGGGCGCTTGCCGTACGAGCTCGTTCGCATGCGCGCTCGCACTGGGGGTGGCGCTCGGTGCCACGCTCACGGCAGGTCGGGCGCTCTTGCCGCGCGCCTTCGCGTTCTTCTTCTTCGGGTCGTCCTCGGCGGGCACGCTGGCGACCGGCCTCGGCCACGACGGCGCGACCGTCACGTCGAGGGTGCGCGCAAGTCGCTCGAGGAGCGGATCAACCTGCCGCGCCGCGAAGACGCCCACGACGCGGCCGCCGTCCGAGCGCTTGGTACAGCGCGAGACGAGCGCGGGCACTGCGCCCGTGCGGATCGTGAAGCGCTCGGCGTTGCCGCGGAGCAACGTGTCGACGTCGCGGGCGGGGAGTCCGAGCAACGTCGTCGGGCTCGCGCCGACGAGGTCGCCACCCTCGATGCCGAGGACCAGCTCGTCGAGATCGAACGCACGTCTCTGGTTGCGCACGAGCTCCGAGAAGCTCGTGCGTCGCTCGTCGAGGTCGCCCCGATCCATCGCGATGCCCACGCGCTCGACCAGCTCACCGCTCTGGCAAGACCCGGCAATGAGCGTGTGATCGGCCTCGCCTTGGCGCCTCATCTCGTCGACGAGGCGATTGCAGACGCCCTTCACGTCGTTCTGGAAGCGAGTCGTCTCCTTCTCCGCGAGGCGCGTACGCACGGCTAGCCCGACACCCGCGGTCGAGACCGCGGCGAGCAAACCAAACGTGAGCGCGAGGCGAGGGGCGAGACGCACGCGGACTCAGGCTACCCGTGTTTTCGAAGCCTGCATGAACGGACAACGCACGAAGCGTGGTAGGAATTCAGAAATCTCGAGGAGGTTCTGCATGCGTCGTGCGCTTCTTGGACTCGCGTCGGTCGTGGCTCTGCCTCTCGCGTTCTACGCGTGTGCGGGTGACGACCGCGCCGCGCCCGGCCCCAAGCCCCTCGCGGACGCTGCCGTGCCCGAAAGCGTGACGGACTCGGCGCCGGCCGATACCGGCGCCGCGGAGACGGGGGTGAAGGTCGGAGGCTGCTCGCAGGCCGACTTCGACGCCCCGGCGGGCGCGAACGGCGGCGATTTCACCGCGCAAGGGAACGTCGACGTCACGTTCCCGACGGGGCCCGCCCCCGCGCAGTACGCGAACCGCTGCGCGAAGGTGAAGGTCGGCTCCACGGTCACCTTCAAGGGCAGCTTCTTCAGCCACCCGCTCGAGCCGAATGGCGGTGATTCACCGACCCCGATCCTCCTCACGAGCTCCGACCCGGACAGCGGCTCGGCGGTCGTCACCTTGCCCGTGAAGGGCACGTACGGCTACGAGTGTATGTTCCACCCTTCGATCATGTTCGGGGCGGTCCAGGTCGTCCCTTGACGCGACTTCATGGCTGAAGCGAACTTCAGGACCGACGAACACCGCGGCGGTGTCCTCGACGTGCTCGAGTATGCGCTACGCCTCGCGTTCTTCGCGGCGGTGCCGTTCGGTATCGTCGTGCTCGCGTCGCTCGTCCCGATGACCGCGGCGCTCGTGAACATCGTCCTCGCGCTGGGCGCGTTTTTCTTCGGCGAGGTGCTGCGCAAGCACGCGCAGGAGCGAGGCTGGCTCGGCGCGGTTCTGCGCCGACAGCTGGCCTTCGAGGAGTATTACCGCGACCGGCCGCCGAAGCCTTTCCTCTATTACGTCGTCTACCCGCTGCTCTTTCCGTACTGGCTCGCCGTGAGCGAGGCTCGTCGCGAGTTCTGGCTCTTCAAGGGGTATACGGTCGTCACCTTTCTGCTCGCGGCCATCTCCGGCGCGTACCGCTACTTCGCGGTCTACCAGCCGGAGATCGGCTTCAAGACGTTCCTGTTCAGCTTCGGTATCGGGCTCGCGATCGAGGCCCTCGCGGTGATCACGTTCTTGATGCCGATCGCGACCACGGTCGTCGCCCTGCACAAGCGGGCGCAGCACGGCAGGCTCGTCGCGCTCCTGATCGTGGGTCTGCTCTCCGCGGGCGTCGCCGTCGGCATCCTCGCGCACCGCCACCGGACGTTCCCGTCGCTGGAGACGCGGCAGCGCGTCTCGAAGCGCACGTTCGCGAACCGCAAGGTTGCCGAGTTCGTCGCCGACGAGGCCCTCCGCCTCGCCTGGAAGGAGCGCCGCAAGAAGAACTACGAGCGCGAGAGCGACGGGACCGTCGACGGCGCGCCGCTCGACGTGGCGCGCGCGAAGCTCGGCGCATTCTACCGGCCCGACGAGGCCGCTGCCTTCGAGCTTTGGACGACCGCACGCGGCGACAAGACTTCGATGATGATCCTCTACGCCGAGGGACCGCGCCGCGGAAAGCCCGTGTTTCGCGCGATGCGCGCGGACGGATCGATCGTCACGAGCGCGAAGGACATCCCGAAGTCGGCGCTCAAGGTGATGCGCACGGTCGGCGAATTCTAGCGAGAGCGAGCGCGCGTCGACGCGCCCAGGTCGAAGCCCGCGCCTGTCGACGATGCCACGAGCTGGACGTCGGGGGCTCGACCGCCTTGAACGCGGATCTCACCGACGACGCCGCAGTGCATCGTTCGGGTCATCGTGCGCGGCGGAATCTCACCGAGCTTGGGCGGATGTTGCACGAGCTCGCTCGCACGCAGCGCGTTGTCCGCGGTCGCGAGCGCGACCATCGCGGCGAAGCTGCCGGGCGCGACGGGGCGCACGATATCGAGGAGGAGCGTGTGACCGCGCGACGTGCGTCGCTGCGCGATCTCGAGCGCGGGTACCGGCTTCGCGGTGACCTCGTGGGAGGGCCGCGAGATGGTAGCGGCGATCGCCTTCGCGAGCTCGACGAGCCAGGGGGCGTCCTCGCGGACGTGAAGAGAGGTCGGCGGACCGCCCCACCCTTGCTCCGGCTCGGTGGTCCAGGCCGGACCCAGGGCGAGATACGACAGGCGCGCCGGTGGGATGCCGTCGCAGATGCGCTGCGCGACGCCGGGCGCGTCCCAGGTGGTCGCCTCGCGTCCGGTGAAGAGTACGGCCCACCCGGCGGCGCCGAAGTCGAACGGACGAGAGCCTGCGCGCGGCTCGTGCAGCCCGGAGCCGAGCCAGCCGAGGTCGTCGGACCCGCTCTCGAACGCGCGCAGCGATGCGGAGAGGTCCGGCGCGGCGCGCAGGACGACCTCGTCGAGGAACGACGGTCCGCGCGCCGCGAGCGGATTGCGCGCCAGGACCACGCCGTCGCCACGCACCGCGAACTTCATCGGGCCCGTGCCGTCGGGGGCGTCACTCGCGAAGCCTGTGGGCACCATCGCGACGATGGGCGCGGCAAGCGCGCGCACGAGACGGTTCGCGTCGCGCATCGCGAAGACAAGCGAGGTTCCGTCGACCTTCGGCGTCGGGACGTCCGCGAGCCAGGCGCGTCCGCCGAGCGTGCGCGAGCGTGCGATCGCTCCCGCTGCGTCGCGAGCTCCGAAGTCACGCCCCTTCGCGGTGCGGAGGCCGGTGCGGAGACGCACCCGCAGGTTCGCGCCCTCGGGCTCGGGGTCGGCCTCGGCGAGCGAGGCCACGTAAGCGCCAGCTTCGTCGCGCGCGTACAGCGTATCGAAGATCGCCTCGCCGAAGATCGCCGCCGTCGCATCCTCGAGGCGATGCGGATCGATGGAGAGCACCGGCCACGGAACACGGAGAGAGAGCTTCCCGCCGACCGGCGTGCGACCGTGCGCATGCGCCTCGCGTGAAGGCAACGAGAGCGTCGTGAACGTCAGAGCTCCAGCGGCGCAGAGAGCGCTCCTTCGTGAGAGCACGCGCCGTTCAGCGGACAAGCCACACCTCGTTGCCGACCACGGCGACGACTCCCGGGACCCCCTTGTCTTCGGGGGGACACACGCCGAGCGCACGAACCGGCTCCTTCGCAGGGAAGCG
>JAYSXP010000053.1:0-6961 GCA_043717125.1 Polyangiaceae bacterium
TGGATGTCCGCGAGCGTCTCTTTTCCGTAGATTGCGGGCTCCCGGGTGCCCAGGAGCTGCAGATTCGGTCCGGAAAGGACGAGGATCCGCAGGCGGGCCCGAGGGCGGCCGGCCGGCGCGGCGGGCTTCTTTTTCAGAGCTCAGCCATGAGCTTTGGGGCCGCGGTACGCATCAAATACCGGCCTTTTCCGAAGTTTCCGTCCGGCTTCATCGCCAGGGCAAGGAAATACGTGTCCCCGAGGGTCCGGATGATGGTGACGAGCCGGTCGGTTCCGACCGCGATCTCGTTGGCCGCGCCGGCCTCGAGCATCTCCGACGCTCGCTTGATCGACCCGATGACCACGGAGAACTCGATCCCGATGGTGTTGATGTCGAAGGGCGAATCGTCCTTCGCATAGCTTTCGAGGGCAATTCCGCTCGAATCCATCAACAGTCCCGCGAGTCCGCCCTCGGTCCCCTCTACGAGCTCCTGGAGCGCCTCTTTGAACATGAAGCAACCTTAAAGGCCTTGCGAACGATGCGTCAACAACGCTGCCGAGCAATCGGCGTTAGCTGCGCGAAAACCAAGGTGGTTATCCGACCCGACCCTGCTTGACCAGCGCGGCTACGAACGTTTAAGGTCCCGCCACGATGCGCGCACGAGCAGGGGATCCGCCCCGCACGATGGCCCAGAAGATCCTGGCTGGGCGATGTGCCGACCCGACGCTCTCGGGAGATGTTGTCAACGTCAAGGTCGACCAAATCGTCCTCGTCCGTGCGCCCTTGCGCGCGATCGCCGAGGCACGTGAGGCCGGACTGAAGAAGACCTCGGCGGAGGTGGCGATCATCTACGACGCCCACGCGGTGAGTAGCTCGAGCCCAGGCTCGCGCCTTCACTGCGACGAGATGCAGGCTGCGGCCGCGGAGGTGCTCGCGCACGGAATCGTCATCGGACGACCCGGTGTCGGCTTCCCCGCGCCCGTGCACCTCGAACGCTTCGCAAGCCCCGCGCGCCTCTGCGTCACCGACGAGCCTCGGCTCGCGAGCGTTGGCGGCATCGGCATGCTCACCCTCGTCGTCTCGCCCGGCATGCTCGGGCAAGCGCTCGCGCAGGGCTCGATCCAGATGCGCCCCCCGCGCAGCGTGCAGGTTCTCCTCTCGGGGCGCACGCGTCCGTTCGTCTGCGCTCGTGACGTCGCGCTCGAGCTGATCCGTCGCGGCCTCGGCGAGGCCGTGTCGCGCATCGAGGTGCAGCACCAGGCGCCCGTCGTCATCGAGTTCGCGGGTCCGTCGGCGCGGCTCCTCTCGGTCTCCGAGCGCGCGGTGCTCGCGGGTCTCGCGCCGCAGCTCGGCGCCGCGGGCGCGCTCTTCGTGAGCGACGAGCGGACCGAGGTCTTCCTCCGCGATCAGCGTCGCTCGAAGGCGCATCGCGCCCTCGTTCCGGACGCTGGCGCCCCGTGCGACGAGGTCCTCAACGTCGATCTCGGCGCCGTCGACCCCCTCTATATGGATGAGACCGGCGCGGTCCGTTCCGTCCGCGACCTGAACGGCAAGCCCGTCTCGCAGGTGCTGCTCGGTGGCGACAGCGGGTGCACGCTTCGCGATCTTTTCGCGGCCGCCGCTCTCCTCAAGTCGAAGCGCGTCCCCGCGCGCGTCGAGTTCCTCGTCGCGATCCCGTCGCGGCAGATGCTCGAGGTGCTCGCCGGAAGCGGCGCGCTCACCGACCTCATCGCGACCGGCGCGCGCCTCATCGAGCCCGATGCACGCGTGATGTCGGGCGAGCTCTACCCGCCGGCTCCCGCCGGCATCAGCGTCCGCACGCACGATCTCGAGCCCAGCGTGACATCGCCGAAGAACGTCGCGATCGCTTCCGCCGAGACGCTCGCGTGGGCAGTTGCCAACGGTGAGATGGGCGATCCGCGCAGCTTCAAGCGCCCCGTCCGCGTCACCATCCCGCGCGCTCTGCCAACCGACGACGTCCTCGTCGTCCGCGATCGTAAGGGCGCGCTCGACGTCGGCAAGAAGGCCGCGTCGCTCGCCGCCACGCCGCCGACTCCGTGGAAGGGCGTCCAGACGCTCGACGTCGTCGAAGGTCCGGCGCAGCTCGTGAACGGCAGCGCGGCGATGACCAACGGCAACCCGCTGGCCGTCGTGTGCCACACGCTCGATGAGGTCCGCGAGGTCGCGGCCCGCGCCGTGGAGCTCGCGCCCCACGTCCGCGCCGTGCTTGCGCCGTTCATCCCGAGCGGCGCCGTGTCGCTGTTCAGCGGCGTCGGCATCGCGGCTCTTCGCTTCGACGCGGCGGGCGGCAAGGGGCTCAAAGGTCAGCGCACCGTGGCGCTTCCGCCCCCCGCGCAGTGGGCCGAGAACGAGCCCACCGTCGTCGCTTTCGGCTCGCAGAAGGTGTCGCTCACCTGGCTCGCGCTCGGACCGGAGCGCCATTGGGTCAGCGCCGGGACATCCCGCCCTGCTCCGGTCGCCCCACGCAGCCGGTCTTGAGGGGACCTCCGGTCCTCCTCTCGCAAGAGGGGCGAAGCCCATAGGAACAGACCGCGAATGCTCCTATCCTGACGCCTGATGTCGAAGGGACGCCTCACGCGACAGGAGCTCAGCTGGCTGCTCACGCAGGAGGCGCAGAACGCCGCCGAGAGACTGCGCATCGGCGTGCAGGTCCTCCGGACGCAGGCGCCGCCCGCGCCGGAAGTCGTCATCAACCAGGACCCGGCCGACCCACGTCACCACGTCGATGCATCGCTCGATGCGCTCGACGACGTGATGAAGATGCTCTCGAACTTGAATCAGCGACAGAGCTCCTCGCAGCTCGCCGTCGCAGCTCGCCGCGGCCGGATCGACCTCGCCGCGGTGATCGTCGAGGTCGCGCCCGAGGCGCGCGTGTCGATCGAGCCCGGTAGTGGAACGGAGGTCTACGGCGACGAGGCCGACTTCCGCCGCATGATGCAGGTTCTCGTCGGTCACGGTGTCGGCTCGGAGGGGGCAGGGCAGGGGTCCTCGATCTCGGTGCGCCGCGACGGTGACGACGTCCGTGTCTCGACGGCGCTGGGTCCTGACGCCTCACCCACGGCCGCGACGGAGCGGGCCTGGCTGAGCCGGATGGCGGTGCGCTACGGCGGCCGTTACGACCTCGAAGGCGGCAACGAGACCCTCGTGCTCCCCGCGGAGGCCTCGGCCGATCGCACGGAGCGCGAGGCCCTCCGCAAGGAGCTCGACGAGGCGCGCAAACAGGGCGAGGTCTACGCGCGCGAGCTTGCGGCCGTATTCGATCGCGGCGAAGAGGTCGCGACGGTGTCGTCGGTGCCTCCGGCGCCTGGCCCGCCCGTCGCGGACCGCTTTGCGACGATCACGAAGGTCTGCGCCGGGGTGGCGTCGGAGCTGCGCGCGACGCTCGGCCCGCTCACCACCGAGCTCGGCTCGCTGCGCCGCCACGATATGACGGACGAGCAGCTCGATACGCTGCGGCGTCGTCTCAGTCACACGCAGGAGCTCGTCGCGAGCCTTCGCAGCATCGGCGCCCTGCCCGCGCAGGAGCTCGAGACCGAGGTCGACCTCGTCGAGGTCGCGAAGGCGGCAGCGCGCGACGGAAACGCCTTCGGCGAGCGCAACGAAGTGAAGGTGGCCGCGACAGCGCCGGGCGCGAGCGAGGCCGCGCGGATCTACGTGCGCTGTGGGCCGAAGGCCGTCGCCGCGCTCGCGCGGGAGCTCGTCGCCCACGCAGTCGCGGCTTCGCCAAAGGGCGCTGTCGTCGAGATCGCGGTCTCCGACGACCCGGCCGGTCCGCGCCTCGTCGTCGACGACGCGGGCTCGCCGCTGCCCGCCTCGGGCCGCCGTGCCTTCCTCGCCCTCGAGACCCACGCCGGTCAGTACGCCCGTCCAAGCGGCCTCCCCATCTTCATGGCCGCGGAGCTCGCGGCCTGTATCGGGGCGCGGCTCGAGCTGTCGGATGCTCCCTCGCGCCAGTCGGAGGTGCCGTCCAGCGGTCCAGCGGGCGGGGGTCTGCGTGTCGCCGTCACCTTCGGCAAACGCTGACGACCTCGTGCTAGCCTAAGCCGCGATGCGGGTTTTGATCGTCGAGGACTCGGACTCGATCTGTCGCATGATCGAGGCTCTCGTCGCGGCACGTGGCTTCGACGTGAGGAGCGCGGGCTCGGGCGCACGCGGCCTCGAGGAGGCCTTTGGGTGGCAGCCGCACGTCATCCTCCTCGACATCAACTTGCCCGGCTCTTACGACGGCCTCGAGGTCTGCGCGAAGCTCCGTGCCGACGCGACCACGAAGTCCACGCCCGTCATCATCATCAGCGCGATGAACGATGACGAGGTGAAGCGGAAGGCCGCCGACGCCGGGGCGAACGCCTTCTACGAGAAGCCGTTCAGCCCGCTCGCCCTCCTCAAGGAGATCGAGGCGCTCGCCAGGAAGAGCGAAGCGGCGATGAAGGTCCTCGAACCTTAGCCGAGAAGCTTCAGGTTCTTCTTCGCGCGGGCTTCGGCCTCGCTGATGACCGCCTTCGCCTCGTCGGCCGGAATTTTCAGCTTGGTCGCGAGATCCGCGATGAGCTTGGATTCTGCCGGGTGCTGCTCGCCGTCGGCGAACGAGAGGAGCACCGCGTGCTGGAGGCACACGCGACGATCACCCGCGGAGAGATCCTGCAGGTTGATGTCATCGAGCGTCCGCTTTTCCTTGGCGTACTCTTGGAGGCGCTTCTTCTCTTCGGGCGTCGCCTCGTAAGCGTCCAAGAGCGCATCGAGCATCTCCTTCTCCTTGTCGGCGAAGTCGCCGTCCGCCCAAGCGACGGGTACCAAGGCCTGGATGAGCGCGTACGTTTCCTCTTGCATGAAGAGGAGGATAAAGCCGCTCGCGGCGGGCTGTCACCCCTCGCGAATGGAGATCGAGCAGATCACTTCCCGCTCACGGAGACGACGCGGTTTCCCTGCAGATCCGGGCTAGCGGCCTGAACCTCCTTCTCGCCGACGTGCAGTCGCTTGCGGAGTTGAGGCGGTCCGGCGAGGAGCACGTCGATGTCGCCGTCGCAGCGGAGCTGTTCGATGCGCGCCTCGGGACCGAGGCCGGCAAGCAGCCACACCTCGGCGCCGCGCACGTTCGACACGACGTGAACGCTTCCCGGCGCGCCGGAGCCGCCAACCTGGCTGCCCGGCTCGGCGACGGGCCAGCTGTCGACGGTGCCGGGCTTGGCCTTCGTCGGATCGAGCTGGATCGGGACATCGATGCGCGGCTTGCCCTCCGGCGTCTTGTCCCACGGGGCCTCGGCCTTGATGACCGCGCGTCGCGGAGAATATCCCTCGGCCGTAGCGACGAACTCGAGGCGGGTTCCAATCGGCATGCGCTCGACGTCGAGCGGAGCCTGACCCACGCGCAGCAGGATCTCGGCGTTCGCGGGGACGTCGCTCACGACGAGCGCGACCTTGCAACGCGGCGCCGGGGGCACGACGACGCTCGCCGGCGCCGTTGCGGTGAGCGCGGGCCGCTTCTTTCCGGTGAAGAAGGCGGGCTTGAACATCCACACGGCAATGCCGCCAGCGATGAGGACGAAGAGCGTCAGGATGCCCATCGCGAGGCCGGTCCGCGGCGCGTGCGGCTCGCGGAAGCTGCCCGACCCGGCGCGTGCGCCAGGGGTCTGCTTCGAGCGGCGCGCGGTCGTGGCCATGGGCGGGATGGGCGGAGGCGGCTCGGCCTTCTCGCGGCGACCGGTCGTCGAGGGGTTCGCCTGCGGACGCGGACGCGCCTGCTGGCGCGGCGTGACGGGGCGCTTCAGCGCGGCCTCCATGGCAGCCGCGGCGACGTCGGGGAGCGGTGTAAGGGGCGCGCTCCGTGCGAGCGCGGGCGGCACCGAGAGCGGGACGAGAGGCGAGGGGGGCGCCAGCGCCGACTGAGGGGACGCCGTAGACGCGGGCGGGATGAGCCCGCGATCGTCTGAATTCGCGCCGAAGCCGGGCGGAGGGAGCGGGGCCGCGAGCGGGCCGCTCGGCTCGGACATCGGCTCGGACATCGCGAGCAGAGCTTCGATTCCGTCGACCTGCGACGTTTGACGCTTCGGTAGGTCCTTACCGACGTCCTTCGTGAGCTCGGCGAGCGTCGTCGCGTCGGGCGGCGCTGGGGTCGGATCGAGCCCGGCGATGGCCTTCAGCTCCGTGCGCATCTGCTTGTCGCCGACGCTCGACACCTCGAACGTCGAGAGCAGCGAGTCGACCTCGTCACCTCCGAAGAGGTGACCGGCGGCCGGGCGCTGGCCGGGTGCGGCACCGGGTGCACCGGCCGGCGCGCTCTTGCCACGCGGCGGCGGCCCGATGACCGGCGCATTCGAGCCGGAGCGCGCGGGAGGTGGCGGCAACGGCGCGCGAACGGGAAGGGCAGGCGGCGGAGGCCACGCAGCGGCGGCGACGGGAGCCGGCGCAGGAGACTGCCCAGGCAGCGGCGGCGGCGTCAGACCGAGCGACGGGACGCCCGGCTTGGCAGGTTCGGCAGCGGCGCTCGACACCCCGAACATGTCGGGCGCGTTCATCTGCGCCGCGAGATCGGCGACCTGGTTCGTGCGCTTCGCGGTGAGGGCTTCGTCGGAGAAGCTGGCGACGCTTCCGCGCGGTCCCGGCGGCGCATCGGGACCGCTCATGAAGTCTTCAGCGGCATCCTTGCCCGCGGGGCGCGGCTGGGCTCCGCCGCGCGGTCCAGGCGGCGGCAGCGATGCGTTGCGTCCGAGGCCGAGCGTCACCCGCTTCACCTCGCGCGCGAGGCGGGCGAGCGCACGACGACCCGCGGCGCGATTGACCGGGATGAGGGCTCCTTCGAGCTCGGAGACGAGCGCCGGAAGTCCGGCTCCCGCCTTCCGTTTCGCCGACGCGGTGAGCGCGGGCGTCGCGGACCCACTGCCTTCGAGGAGCTTCGCGAGGATCGCGCGAACGCTCGTCTCGGCGTCGCCGCTCGGCGACTCCTTCTTCGGCCGGACGAGCGCGA
>JAYSXP010000521.1:0-9947 GCA_043717125.1 Polyangiaceae bacterium
CCCGTGATGATGGCCACCGACCCCTGGAACGTACGAATTGCCCCCATCACTTCACCTCCGTGGTCATCCCTCGCATCACCTCCCGCTCGAGGATGTCGAGCGGGAGCGGTCCCGATCGTAATACCGCTTCGTGGAAGGTCTTCAAGTCGAACTTCGCGCCCAGCTCGGCGGTCTTCTTCTTGCGGAGCTCCTTGATGCGGAGCTCGCCGATCTTGTACGCGAGGGCTTGCCCGGGCCACACGATGTAGCGGTCGACCTCGTTCACGACGTCGAGCTCCGACTTCGCCGCGTTCTCCATGAAGAAATCGATCGCCCGCTGGCGATCCCACTGGAGGTGGTGGATGCCCGTGTCGACGACGAGACGTACCGCGCGCCACATCTCGTAGGTCAGCTGGCCGAACTTGGCGTAAGGGTCCTCGTAGAGGCCCATCTCCTCGCCAAGGGTCTCGGCATAGAGCCCCCAGCCCTCGACGAAGGCGCTGTAGTCCCCGTGCCGCCTGAACTTGGGAATGTTCTCCTCCTCCATCGCGAGCGCAATCTGGAGGTGGTGGCCGGGGACGGACTCGTGGAGCGTCAACGAGGTCATCTCCCAGCGGGGGCGAGCCTCGGGCTTGTAGAGGTTCACGAAGAACGTCCCGGCGCGCGAGCCGTCCGCCGAGGGTTCGCGGTAGTAGGCGCTCGTCGTGTCGGGCGCGACGGCGTCCGGGATCGACGAGATGCCGTACGGGGTGCGCGGCAGCTTCTTGAACACCTTCACGAGCTGCGGGTCGACGCGCTTCGCGAGATCGCGGTAGGCGACGAGCAGCTCGGGCCCGTCCTTGAAGTAGAAGCGCGGGTCGGTGCGCAGGAACACGAAGAAGTCCTTCAGCGGTCCAGCGAAGTTCGCGCGGGCCTTGACGCTTCCCATCTCGGTGCGAATCCGCGAGACCTCACGCAGGCAATCGCATGGATCTGGTCGGGCGTGAGCTGCGTCGTCGTGTGGGCGCGCGTCGTGTACGCGTAGAGCGCTGCGCCGTTCGGCAGGTCCCACGCACCAACGGTTTCGCGACAGGCGGGGAGGTACGTGCCGACGAAGAACGCGCGCAGCTTCACGAAGGCCGGAACGACGCTCGACATCACCAGGCCCTTGGCCTCGCGGGTGAGGCGGTCACGATCGGCGGCACCGATCTGGGCAGCGAGCTTCTTGTACGGCACGTAGAAGGGGCTGTTGGTCGAGTCGGTGACGATCTGCGCGTCGAGCTGTGCCACGACGCGCTGCATGGCGATCTTCGGGTGCACCATCCGCGCGCGGATGCCCTCTGTGAGCAGCGCGATCGTCTGATCGACGTACGTAGGGAATGCCCCGAGCCTCGCGTTCCAGTCCGCGTAGCTCTTGACGGTCGCGAAGGGGAGCTCGTCCGCGAGCTCGTCGGCCGTCTGGATGCCACCGCGCTGGTTGAGTGGAAAGAGGTAGAGCCGGAAGGGCTGGCCCAGGACGGCGGTCTCGTACTTGTAGCGAAAGACGTCGTAGCTCAGTGCGTCGCCGCTCGAGAGCTCGGCGCGCGAGATCCGCGACACCTTGGCGAGCACCTCGCGGTCGTGCGCCTCGCGTCTCGCCTGGGCCTCGAGACTCACGTCGTCCCATCGCGTGTCGAAGCGGCGATCGCCGATGCTCGACGCCCAGATCGGAGACTCTGCCAGATCGTGCTCCCACTCCTCGTCGAAGAGCGCGTGGAGCGCGCGTGCGGCGGGGCTCGACACGGCGGCGGCGGGGCCGGCCCCCACCCTTTCAGGTTTGACGCACCCCGCCAGCGTGGCCGCGGCGGCGAGCACAAAGCCGCTAAAAATGAGCCCGCGCACGGGCGGAGCATGCCCCTTCCATGGCCAAAAGCCACACGAATTCCCCTCTGGCTGGCCCGTCCCGGACCCGGTGCTAGTGTCCGCGCCGATGTCCGCGAGCACTCCTCCCTCCTCGTTTCGCTCGTCTTCCCCGCCGCCCGGCGCTCGCTTTCTCGTGATGGGCTGCGGCGCGATCGGCGGCGTCGTGACTGCATCGCTCGTGGAGACGGGCCACGCCGTCGTCGCGGTCACGACGAACGAAAGCATCCACGCGACCCTCGCGGATCGCGGTCTCAAGATCGTCGGTGAAGGCGCACCACGCCAGGTGCGAGCGCAGGTCGCGCTCGGCGTGCCGGCGGCGGGCGAACGCTTCGACTACGTCATCCTTGCGACGCAGCCGCCGCAGGTCGAGGAGGCCGCACGGACGGCTGCGTCCTTCCTCTCCAACGGTGGCGCGATGGTGTGCTTGCAGAATGGTCTATGCGAGGAGCGCGTCGCGAAGATCGTCGGTGACGATCGCGTGGTCGGCGGCATCGTCGCGTGGGGCGCCACGATGCCGGAGCCCGGGCTCTACGAGCGCACCGCGGCCGGCGGCTTCACGCTCGGCCGCCTGGACGGACGCGCGCTCGGACCGTCGAACGACGTGCTGGTCCGCGCGCTCGAGGCAATCGGCCCCGTCGAGACGACCGACAACCTCCGCGGCAAGCGCTGGAGCAAGCTCGCGATCAACTGCGCGATCTCCTCGCTCGGGACCATCGGCGGTGATCGCCTTGGCACGCTCATGCCGCATCGCTTCGTCCGGCGTCTCGCGCTCGAGATCATGACCGAGGTCACGCAGGTCGCGCGCAAGGAGAGCGTGCGCCTCGAAAAAGTGTCCGGCACGATCGATCTGTCGTGGATCGCGCTCGACGAGGCCGAGCGCGCCGCGGCAGGCTCACCGAGCCTCGTCGCGAAGCACGCCCTCCTGCTCGCGGTCGGCTTCCGGTATCGCCGGATGAAGAGCTCGATGCTCTCCGCCATCGAGCGTGGCCGTATCCCCGCGGTCGACTTCCTGAACGGCGAGATCGTGACCCGTGCTCGCGCGCACCGGATTGCCGCGCCCGTGAACGAGCGCGTGCTCGACACGGTCTGGTCGATCGCGAACGGCAAGAGCAAGCCCGGCATTGCGCTCCTCAAGGACCTCTACGAAGCGACCGGCCCCCACGGCGCCTGACGCGGCAGTGTCGACTCGCGTGGACGGCGCTTAGCCTTCCGCGCGAAGCGCTAGGCGCGGAGAACGAGCGCTTTCGGCACGACTTCGACCGTGAGCGGCAAGCCGCCCATGGGTTCGCCGTCGACGTCGAGGAGGAACATGGCACGCGCCTCGTCGTTCACGAGCTCGAGGACGAATTTCTGTCCGCGGAGGTGCACCGTGCCGGCGGAACCGATGTGAGCGCCGCTGTAGACTCCGCGAGAGGACATCGCGAAGCCGAGCTTCGAGGTCGCGCCGAGGACCACGAGCTCGAGGGCGCCGTCGTCGACCTTTGCCATCGGTGCGATCTTCATCCCGCTTCCAAAATACTGGCCGTTGCAGATTGCGATCATGAACGAGCGAAGCTGGTGCTCTTCCGCTTTCCCGTCGTTCGTGACCGTGCACTTCACGATGCCGAGCTTCGCGTTGACGAGCGCCTTCAGCGAGGCGCCGAAGTACGCGACGGTGCCCCCGACCATCCGCGAGGCGTTGGCTACGTAGCGGTCGACGAGCCCGCCCATCCCAACGGAGAGGATGTTGACGAAGTAGTGGCCGGTCTTGCCGCCCCCCGTGAACTTCCCGACGTCGAGCGCGCGCTCGTGGCCGCTCTTCAGTACGTCGAGGTACTTGTCGAGGCGGTGCTCGATCCCCAGTGCCTTGCGAAAGTCGCCGCCCGTCCCCTGGGCGATCATGCCGAGGCGCGTATCGTCGGCCTTCGTTCCATAAGCGCCGGCCTTGGCCTCCATGAGGCCGTTGACGACCTCGTGGAGCGTGCCGTCACCACCCACCGCGATGACGAGCGGGTGCCCGGCGACCGCACCTTCACGCGCGAGCTCGACGCCATGACCCGAGCGCGAGGTCATGGCGACCTCCACCGGACCGAGCGCGCGCTCGATGGTCCTGCGCATCGCGTCGAAGGTCCGTCCCGTTGCGCCGCCGCCAGAGGTGGGATTGACGACGAGGAGCGGTTTCACGACAGCGTCTCGTCCGACCTTCGGCCCGTCGCCATCACGCGACCGATGAGTGGCCCGACCACCGACGAAGCCAATGACGACATGCTCGCATCCGGCCACACCACGCCGCGATCGGTGAGGTCCTTCACGGTGTCGGCGAGAGTCTCCGTGGGGTCGCGCGGCTCCCAGCCAAGCTCGCTCTCCGCGAGCGACGCGTCGAGGTACCAGTAGAAATGAGCCATATCGAGGCTGATCGGATCCACGGGCATCGGCACGCCGAGGCGCGTGGTGAGGCGCTCGAGCATCTTCGCCCCCGCGGAGGCGAAGTCGGCTGCGTGCTTGTTGCGGAGCATCGGGATGAGCGGGCCACGCACACCGGACACGCGCTCGAGCCGAGCAAAGAATTCGCGGAGCGTGAGGTTGCATGCACCGAGGAGATACCGACGACCGGAGATTCCCTTCTCCATCGCGAGCCGCATGCCCTCGGCGGCGTCGCGGGCGTCGACGAACGAGACGCCGCCCGGCGGGATGGCCGGGATCTTCCGCTCGAGGAAGAGTCGCACGTCCTCGGTCGACGAGCCGTTCACGTCGCCGGGTCCGAGAAGGAGCGTCGGGTTCACGCAGACCACCTCGAACGTCCCACCGTTGGGGAGCGCGGCGCCATGGCGTTCGAAGGCCGCACGCTCCGCGAAGAGCTTCGCGCGGTAGTACGGCCAGCGGTTGAGCAGCCCGATGGGAGCTTCGTCCTCCTCCGTCGCGACGCGATCGGGGTCGTCGCTCACAGCGACGGTGCCGCTCGTGGAGGCAACGACGGCACGGGGCACGTTCCTGGCGATGCACGCGTCGAGGACATTCTTCGTCCCCTCGACGTGGACGCGCTGGAGCTCCTCGGCATCTTCAGCGCGGCGAGAGACCTTGCCGGCGCAGTGGAAGACCCCGTCGCAGGCGGCGGCGGCCTGTTCGACGCTCGCCTTGTCGAGCACGTCACCGCGGACGGCGGCGACGTGGTCGTTGCCGGCCAGGTCGGCGACGTCGGAGGTGCTCCGAACGAGAGCGACCACGTCGTGACCGTGCGCTCGCAGCGCAGCGACGAGATGGCGGCCAAGGAATCCCGTGGAACCCGTGACGAGGAAGCGACTCACGCGTGCATTCGTAGTCGTGACCCCACCGCTTGCCAAGACCTACGGCAGCCTGCAGAACGACAACGCCTGCGCCCATTTGGTCTCGGGTCGAGTATCTTGCGAGAGCCCCGCGGGGCCCCTGGAAATCATGATCGACTACGACGCAAAATCCTGGTTCGGAGTAGTGATTCGCCTGCGCGGTTCGGTCGGGCCTCGGGTGATGCCTCGCATGGTCATTGCCGGTGCCCTGGGCGGCGCCGCAGCGTACCTCTACGAGCATCACAAGTTCCACACGCCCGCCGTCGCTCACACGATGATCGGCGTGGCCCTCGGCCTGCTGCTGGTCTTCCGGACCAACGCGTCGTTCGACAGGTGGTGGGAGGGGCGCAAGCTCCTTGGCGGTATGGTGAATCGCTCGCGGGATCTCACGAGGCAGCTCGTCGCGTACGTTCCGGCCGACTCACGGGGCGACGTCGATGCTTCGGTCCGCTTGCTCAATGCGTTCTTCGCCCTCGCGATGCAGGGCCTGCGCGACGAGAAGGACCTCAAACTGCTCGGCGATCTCCTGACAGAGGACGAGCGCGCGAAGCTCGAGCCCGTGAAGACGCGCGCGAGCGTCGTGCTCACCTGGATCTCGACGCGCCTCGACCGCCTCGCCCGTGACGGAAAGCTCACTGACGCACGCCTACTTGCGATGGACACGAACGTCACGGCGCTCGTCGACTACCACAGCGGTTGCGAGCGCATCGTCCGGACTCCGATCCCGTTTGCATACGCCCAGCACATCAAGCTGTTCGTCACGCTGTTCTGCTTCACGGTGCCGTTCGCGATCGTCGACGCCATGAAGAGCTACACCCCCATCGCCGCGGCCATCTTCGCCTTCGCCCTCTTCGGCATCGACGAGATCGGCGTCGAGATCGAGGACCCGTTCGGCTACGACGACAACGACCTGCCGATCGAGCGCATCGCCGGCACCATCAAGACGAGCACCTCCGACATCTCGGGCTCTGCGACGTCCTGAATCGTGAAGTTCCGCTCGCGGGGCGAGTGAGCCTCAGCCCCCGAGCTGGAAGACCTTCTGGAACGTCATGAGCAGCTCGACGTCGTTCGACTTGATGGCGCCCGACATGAACTCGGCAGGGCCCGGCGTGAAGGCCTCACGCACGATGCGCGTGAAGATCTCCGGGCTCGTCTTGAGCACGCAGTCGGCGGTGCCTCCCTCGGGCTTGCCGGCCTTCACTTCGCACTTCTCCTTCGAGACGCGCACGGTCCACTTCGCGTTCGCGTCGTCGCCGAGCGTGAAATAGAAGCTGATCGGCTTCTCGACAGCCGCGCTGTCGAACTTCTTCTCGAGATCGGCGAACAGCGTGACGAGCGGGTGTTCCTTCGGGCCGTCGTTCTCGTCGAGGCTCTTCATGCGCGCGGCGTCGACGACCTGCCCGTTCTTCAGCGCATCCACCGCGCGGCGTGCGAGCTTGGCGACCTCGCGCGCGGCATCGGCCGGCGAGAGGCCCTTCGTGAGCCGCTTCATGTCGGTCACCGTGATCGGCGGCCCGATGCGCGCGAAGAGGTCGCGCTTGATCGGGAGCTTGCCGCCCTTGGGCATCGCCTCGCGTGTTCCGCCCAGATAGAGCGGGAGGATGTCGACGCCATACGTCAGCGCGAGGTGACCGAGCAGCGGCTTGAACTCGTGTACCTCGCCGTCCGTCGAACGCGTGCCCTCGGGGAAGATGAGTGTCGTCTTGCCTTGCGAGAGGATCTCTCCGGCCTGGCGCTCGCTCGCGCGAAGACCGCTCTTGCGATCGATGGCGCGGAGGTTGGTCAGGTTCTCGAAGAACGCGCGCTGTAGCGTGCCCTTCTCGAAAAAGTAGTCCTGGGCCGCGAGCGTCACGATGTCCTCGCCGTAGGTGCCAAGCGCGTGGCGCGCGAAGCCCATGTCGAGGTGGCTGCCGTGGTTCGCCGCGACGATCGTGTTGCGGTTGTGCGGGATGAACGCCTGCCCGGAGATCTTCGAGCGCATCATCTCGCCGTAGAAGAAATCCTGGACCTTGCCGATGAGCTTCTTGCCCTGCTCCTGGAGGGGCTCGGGGAGCACGAGGGTCTTGTCGGCGCTCTTGCTGCCGGCGCGGCCATCGATCTTGTAGCGGGACGCGGCGAGCGCCTGCGGGCGCAAGCTCGCGCGCTCGGTGCCCACGAGGTTCTCGACGTCCGCCACGGTGCGGCACGCCTGGAGCTGCTTCGGGTCGACAGCGCCGTACTTCGCCTCGAGCGAGACGAGCAGCTCGGTGAGCGCGAGCGAGTCGAAGGCCAGTTCGTCGGCCATCGTGAGGTCGCCGTGGATCTCGCTCGGCTTCTTTCCCTTCACGGCCGCGATGGCGACGCGAACCGGGCTCGTCGGCGCCTCGCCGTCTTCGTGGCGCGACGTGGCGGCGATCATGCGCTCGAGCATCTTGCGTGCTTCGGTGCGCTTCACCTTCTTCGTCGCGGTCCGCGGGAGCGGGGCGTCGTAGAGGTGCACGATGCTCGGCTGCTTTCCGTACGGGAGCTTCGAGATCGCGTCACGAAGCGCTTTTTGCGAGCGTTCGAGGCGCGCGGCGCGATCGATCGTGTCGTCCGCTTCGGGGACCGCGATGCAGCCGACGCGCTCGCCACCGCTGCGTCCGGTGACGCCGACGACTGCGAGCTCCTCGATGTGAGCGATCTTGCCGAGCATGCGCTCGATGTCGTCCGGGTAGACGTTCTCGCCGGTCGACGTGACGATGACGTCCTTCACGCGGCCCGCGAGGTGGAGTCGCCCGCTACGATCGAGGCGGCCGAGGTCTCCGGTGTGGAGCCAGCCGTCCTCGGAGAGCGTCTCCTTCGTCGCGTCGGCATCTGTGTAGCCGGCCATCACGTTCGGACCGCGCGCGAGGACTTCACCGACGCCGTGCTCGTCGGGGGAGTCAATCTTGAGCGTGACACCGGGGATCGCCTTGCCGACCTGACCGGCGGGGCTGCCCGCCTTGGCGACGGTGAGCACCGGCCCGGCCTCGGTGAGCCCGTAGCCCTCGGTGAGCTTCAGGCCGAGCCCCGCGAAGAGCTTCGAGGTGTCCTTTGGTAGCGCTGCGCCGCCGGAGATGAGGTAGCGGATGTTGCCGCCGAGCCCCTCGTGCACCTGACCGAAGAGCACGCGGCCGAGGTCGATGCCGGTGGTCTTGCAGAGCATGCGGTTGAGGTCGGCGCCGATCTCGAACGCCTTCTCGGCGATCGGCCCGTGAGCGGAGACCTGCGAGAGGATGCGACGCTCGAGGAGCTGCCACACGGCCGGGACGCCGACCATCGCCGTGACGCGCGCCTGCTTGAGGCCCGCGGTCACGCGATCGCCCTTGAGCTCGTCGAGGTAGACGACGCGAGCGCCGCGCGAGAACGGAAGCACCATGCCGCAGGTGAACTCGAACGTGTGGTGGAGCGGCAGTACGCTGAGCACGCGGTCGTTGACGGTGAGCGGGAAGAGGGGCGCGAGCGCGGCGGCCAGCGAGGTGAAGTTGGAATGCGTGAGCATTACACCCTTCGGCTTGCCGGTCGTGCCGCTGGTGTAGATGAGGCTCGCGACGTCGCTCTCGAGCACGTCGACATTCGGACGGGCGAGCGAGTCGGGATCCGCGGCCTGTGCCGTTGCCGGCGTGACGGCCTCGAGGTGACGCGTGGTCAGCGCCTCCAGCTGCGTGCCGAGCGCGGCCTTGCATGCGGTCTCGACCTGTGTGTCCCAGAGGATGACGCGGGCCTCGCTCTCGCGAACGACGTTTGCGAACGCCGCGGGATCCATCGCCGGGTCGACGGGCACGGCGGTGCCGCCGGCGCGCACGATTCCGAGGAAGGAGATCGGCCAGTCGGGGTGGTTGTGCGCAGAGAGGACGACGCGGGAGCCCTTCTTCACGCCGAGGGCTTTGAGTCGAGCGGCGACGGCGTTCGAACGCGTCCGCACGTCGAGGAACGTCGTGCGTGCGATGCCGTCCTCCTCGAGGCGCCCGAAGGCGACGGCGTGCTCGTAGCGCTCGGCCATCTGGTCGACGAGCGAGGAGAGCGTCGCGTGCGCCTTCAGCGGCGCGAGCTCCTTCTTGTACTTCTCCTCCATCCAGGGGAGGACGCGCTTCTCCATGGCCGGCATGTGCTGGTTCATCCAGTAGTCGGCCCAGTCGATCTTCTCGGGGTACCAGGGGAGCTTCGCGCGCTCCTCGGGCGTGAGCCGCGCGTACGCGGCGTGCGTGTTCGCGCAAGAGAACGGGCCCTTCTGGTCGAGCGTGAACGGCGCGAAGAGCTGGAGGATGAAGTCGATCTTCTCCTCCTGGCGCGCCATGTTCTCGAGCGCCTTCGCGGCGGGGCGGCCGAGCTTCGCGGCGGGGCCGGGCGCCGACTTCAGCATCTTCGCCATCGTCTTCGAGACGCGCGCGATCGCCCCGGGGCCGACGGCGTTGAAGCGATCGAGCTCGACGATCGCGGGCTCGAAATGCATCTGTAGGAAATTGACGAACGGGTTGCCCTTACCGGTGCGCTGGAAGTACTTGCGCTTGTAGAGCCCGATGAGCTCGCCGAAGCGCGCACTCGTGCCGGGGTTCGTGTCGCTCGCGCCGTACTGGTAGACGGGCTTGGCTGTCCCTTCGAGCAGCTCGGCGAGCGTGACGATCATGCCCGCGCACACGACGTCGGCCGGGATGAAATCGAGGATCGCGTCGGTACCGAGGAGCTGATGGTGCCCCTTCATCGCGAGGAAGATGATCGGGGCGCTCGTGCCGATGCCCTCGTTCCAGCCGGGGAAGGGGAACTCGATCGTGCTCTCGCAGCACG
>JAYSXP010000522.1:0-9944 GCA_043717125.1 Polyangiaceae bacterium
TCGTCGCGCCGAGCGCGCGCGTCGACGCCCTGACCCTCGACGCCCGCTACGCAGGAGCGACGCTGACGCCGCGTTCGGGCAAGGAGAGCGCGCGAGTCCTCGTGCAGGGTCGACCGCTCGCGTGGGGCGAACGCGTGCCGGCAGGAGCCCAGCTCCAGGGCATCGCGCCCGGCCACGTGTCGGTCGCCATTCGCTCGGGCACCCGTGAATGGACACTCTCGATCCACGTCCACGGCGTCGGCGTACGCGACGGGGAGAAGAAGCCCGTCGACATGGCGCGCGCGCATGCGTCGATCGAGCGCACGCCGCCGGCGCGCGTCGACCTCGATGATGCGGACCACACGTTCGACGACCCTGATGCGCTCCGCATCGTCACGACGTCGCCGGAGGGAGCCTCGCCGCTCGGGGCGCTGAACGTCGATTCGCTCGCCGCCGACGGCTCCTCCCTCGACGTCATTCGCGACGTGAGGCTCCTCTCGGTGGCGTGCGATCAGGGCATGGCGGTCGGGGCCACGTGCTCCGCGAGCGCACCGCTCCGGCTGGTGGTCGACGACGTCGACCGGGCGCATCCGCTCGTCGCGACGCGCTCGGTTCGCGCCGAGGTAGGTGGCGCGATCGTCGTGCGTGACGCTTCGGGGAAGAAGCTCCAGGCGATTCGCGTCGCGGGCCCGCGGACCTCGAGCGCGGGGCCGATCGGCCGGCATCGGCTCACCATCCATCCGGTCGTCATGCGGCTCACCCCCGGGGGCGCGCCCGCGGTCGGCGGCACGGATCTCGGGGCGATTGCTTCGTTACGCCAGGAGCTCGCGCTCGCCTCGGCCACCTGGGGACAGTGCGGGATCTCGTTCGGTCCCGTGACGCAGATGGACGTGAAGGTGATGAGCCCGCCGCCGCCGTATCTCGTGGCGATCGGCGACGACGTGGGGCTGCCCGCGAGCGGCGGCGAGGTTCGCCTGAAGATCGAGGGCCGACCGCTCAGCTTCGTGACGAAGAAGGGCTGGTCGACGCGGCAGGCCGCGCTCGAGCTGCAACGCACGGCGCAACGCCTCGGCCTGACAGCGACGCTCTCCGAGAACGCGCGCATCGGCCCGGGCGCGGCGCCGAGCGTCGACGTAGCGATGAAGCGCGTCGACGGCCAGTTCGCGACGGTGGAGCTCGTCTCGTCCTCGGACGCGACGCTCAGCGTCAACGTCGGCGCCGTCGACCTCACGGACGGCCTCCAGCACTTCGGCGACACGGACTCGGTCGCCGGCACGCTCGAGGAGCGCACCCTCGTGAAGGCGGTGGATGACGGTGATCCGCGAACGATCGAGCTCGTAGTGATCCCATTTTTCTCCGGCGGCGGGCGAATCGGCGAGTCGTTCATCGCAAGCGACGGGTCGAGCATGCGTAACGTCGTCATCATCGATCGCGCGGGCGTTCGTGCCCGCCGCACCAGCCTCACGCTCGCGCACGAGCTCGGTCATGTCATCCTCGACGAACCCGGCCACCCCGACGACTACGGCATCGACACGCCAACGCTGCTCATGGACTCGGACGCGTCGGATTCGTCACCGTTCGGCCCGCGCCGTCTCACCGTCGACGAATGCGCGCGAGCCGTCCGCCAATCAGGGCCCACCGCACGCCTCCCGCTGCTGACGGAGTGGAAGCTGCCAGCCATGAAGTACCCGCCGCGCTAGCCCCCGCGGCGTCTCGCGTCAGTTCGGGTTGATGTCTTTCAGCTCCGTGCCGCCCGTGTACGCGTACGAGACGAACGCGTCGAAGCCGTACACCAGGACGCCCACCGGGTAGTCGGACTGCACGCGATGCACGCCGTCGTTCTGGCGGCCCGGGAGCACGTTCATCGGCGGCGTCTTCGTCGGGTCGATGGCGGGGAACGAGAGCTGACAGCGATAGACGACGAACGGCGGGTTCGGCGCCTTGCGGGTCTTCTCGGTCAGGCCGTCGGCGGGAGCGACCTCGCAGACTTTCCCGTCGACCGGAAGCCCGTCGAGGAACACCTGCGCACCGAAGGGTGCGGTGAGGACGAGAAAGTCGAAGGCGTATTTGTCCGGCGTGAGCAGCACGTAGTCGTTCCGCCACTGCTCGACCGGCGCGACGAAGGTGAGACTCGGGTCGCCGCCCGGCAGACCGCGTACGACGCCCGCCGCCTCCTGGCTCGCCTGAACGTCGGCGACCAGCACCGGCTGCGACGCCGTCATCAAGAAATCCTGGTGCGCGATGATGGTGAGGCTCTTGCCCTCGCCGTCCAGGTCGACCGCGTCGTAGGGAGCGGGGAGGCTCGTCGTGACCTTCGTGATCCCGGACCTCGTCGTGACCACGCGATAGAACTCCGGCTCGTCGAACGGCGAGATCGCGGCCCCGGCGGCGATGAGGGCCATCGAGCGATTCGACACGCGTCCGAGGACATAGCGTTTGCCCGCGGCGCGGAGCGGGATGGCCTGCTCCTCGAGGTGGTCTGCACAGCACGAGCGGCTCGCGATCGTCGAGAAGAAGGGCGCGTCGCTCGCCTCGCTGCCGACGTGAACCGCGACCGGACCGCTGGCGTCGATGAACGTGCCGGTGAAGTCGGCGTTGAAGTCGCCGGTCTCCAGGTTCAGCACCTCGAAAGGCTGCAGCGTGACGTCGAACTCGCCGTCACGCGCGACGCCGCCGGGGATCGGACCGCCACCCACGATGCGCGCGGTCGACTTGATGTGGACCTTGGTGTCGACCTGCGTGCCGACGATGGCGAGGAACGCGCGGAGGTCGGTGCCGAAGTTCTGAGCCGGGTTCTCGCTGGTCGCGATCGTCTGGGGCCAGCTGACGATCACGTACGAGCGCCCGCCTCCGCCGCCGAGCGCAGCGGTGGGCAGCAAGAGCGAGGCGTCGTTCGAGAACACGTTGGCGTTCTCGAGCGGGTTGAACTGGTAGGCGACGATGGGGACGTCCGAGCGCACGCGAAAGGCGCCGCGCGAAAGCGCGGTGTGCGTTCCGGTGTTGAAGGTGCCTGGTGCCGAGCCGTCGACCTCCTTGGGGCCGAGCTTGAACACCTCGAGGCTTCGCGGTCCGATGCGGGCGGTCGCCACGGTGCGGACCTGCTGGGGCGTGCCCACGCCGGCGACGTCCTCGTCGACGGTGACCGTCGCGACGAGGTCGGGCTCGGCGTTCGACACGACGACCGCGTACTGCTGCGCCGCCGCGTTGCCCTGGCCGGTCACCGCGTTGTCGAGGTCGACTGCCCAGTACTCGCAGCCGACGTTCGAGTGCTCCCGCGACGCGGCCTCGCAGAGGTTCTTGCAGACGCCCTGACGACACGCGATGCCCTTGGACGCATCGCACGTCTCGACCTTCACCTTCGTCTGGCCGTCGTCACCGCAGCGGAGGACGTCGAAGCCGTCGCACGAAGCGTTCGCCGGCACACAAGCCGTGCATCGAAGGAGCGTCGGCGCGCAGGCGAGCCCGCGCGAGCCGCAGTCGTCCTGGGAGACGCGGACGCCGCCCACACACTTCGTGAGCGATGCCCCGGAGCACTCGACGACGCCTTCGCTGCACGGCACGGCGCCGGGGTCGGGCACGTCGCGGTACGCGGGGTCGAAGCGACACGACGCCGCGAGCACGACGACGGCGGCGAGGATCACCGATTGCGCATGCCGACGAGGTGACGCCATACGACTCTAGGACGCCGTCAGTAGGCGCCGACGACCGCGTCGAAGGCGTGCGCGTTCCACGAGCCCGAGGAGAGCTGCCCCTGGCGCATCTTCCCGTACGAGAAGCCCTCGATGCGTCCGACGTGAACCGTCGTCGTGATGGCACCGCCCACGAGCCCGAGCGGGTCGGGGCTCGGCACGGCGCGCAGGTCGGGGAGGTCGAACGACGTAGTCCCGCCGGGGCCCGCGATGGTCCACGAGACGAGGCCGCTGCCAGACTCGATCTGGACGACCTGGAGATCGAACCCGCTCGTCCCTGAGTACGTCACGTGGGTGCCGCTCCACGTGCCCTGCGACGGCTGACCGTCTTGCTGGCCGCCGGGGACGACACCGAGGACGGGAACCCCGAGGAACCCGCCGACGGTCACGGGATTGTTCGCGTCCGTGGTCCGGATCCGCGAGACGACGCTCGCGGGCTGCTGGAGATCGGCGCCGGTCGCCGCGACGCCGCCGAGGACGTATTGCTCGCCGGCGAGCGCGTGGTCGAGCGAAGGGACGCCGGTGAACGGCATCGTCGCCGGCGCGGGGAGCGCGGCGACCCGCAGATTGCGCGGCAGCACGGCGTAACGCGATGCGCCGAGCGTGAGGCCGAAGGTCGTCGCGATCCGATCGGGCCCGCGAGGCCCGGGAGCCGGCGGGAGGGGGGCCACTGTGACGACGTGGTCGAAGAGGATGTCCATGCGGACGTCGACTCCCGTGACCCGAGTCTGCGCCGGAAGCGAGATGCCGCGCGCGACGCCCATCGAGTACGCGACGAAACGCGGAGGCGTCTCGCTCCGGTCCTCGAGCCCGGCGAGGATGTAGAGCGTCACGTTGCCCGGGTAGGCGACGAGACTGAACTTGTAGCCGTTGACGCCCGCGGTGTCGGGGGTGAGGGCCTCGTTTGGCGAGGGGAGCTGGAACCGCGTGTTCGAGAAGTCGCTCGCCTCGAACACGTACGCGGCGCGACGCTCCGTGGGCTTCACGGGCGCGGGCACGGTCGTCCAACCCGTCCGCGCGAACTCGCTGCCTCCCGGAAAGACCAGCTCCCCCTCGATGGCGCCGCCGTACTTACCGCCGTTACCGCCGGTCGACGGCAGGTCGGGGAGCGACGGCGGGAGACACGAGATGTCGAAGACCGGCGAGAGGTACGCCGTCACCGTGTCGACGGGGACGTCGACATACGTGATCGGCTGATGGCACTTCGCCGCGATGGTGACCGTCACCTTCGTCGTCGTCAGCGGGATGCCGCTGATCTCCGCCACGCCGCTCGTGGACGTCTGCTTCACGGTGCCGGCCGCGAGGGAACTGCCGACGATGACGTAGGCGCCGGGGATCGGCGTCCCGGTAGCCCCGTCGTACGCGAGCCCGCGAACGCGGCCTGCGAGCACGCTGCCCGACAGACCACCGCGGTAGCCGTCCGTGGAGTCGTTGTACGAGAAGGCGTCGCGGGCCTGGGTCTTGGCGCCGCTCGGCTCGAGCACCGTGACATCCTTCGAGCCCGGGGCGCCCGGGGGCGTCGTGCATTCGACGTCGGTCGTACCGACGGAGACGACGTCGCCGCAGTCGGCACCTCCGATGGCGACCTTCACGGGCTGCGCCCAAGGCGTGCCCGCATTCGTGAGTCGGATGCGTGTGCCGCCGCTCGTCGCGCCGCTATCCGGGGTCACGACGAAGGAGTCGTAGAAGAAGCCCTGCGTGAGGACGCGCTCCTTCGCGGACGCATCGTCGCGGATCGTGACGTCGACCCAGCCCGGCTTGCCCGGGGGCGTCTCGACGAGGGCGCGTGTCGGGTCGCCGGCGATCGTACGGACCTCCTGCCCGCCGATGAACACGCGCAGCTTCGGCGTGAAGCCGCGCCCGGTGAGCCGCGCGGAGGTCCCGCCCGTGAACGGACCGTGCGACGGATCGAGACCGTAGAGCGCGAACGGGTCGCCGAGGTCGACGTCGCTTCGCGGCAAGCCGGCGTCTCCGGCGAGGTCGATCCCGGTCCCGCTACCGGCGTCGTCAGCGTCGATCAGCGGGGGCCCTCCACCCGGGAGACACGCGCCGACGACGAGGCACGCGAACGTGCACGCCGGGGCGAGGAGAGCGAGGCCGAGTCCGTAGCGCGACACCCTCCGAGGGTACGCGTGCGCGCCCGAGTGCGCTACCCGGCTCAGCACCTCACTGGAACGTGATGTCGAGCTCGTACGTCGGGACCCGGCGATGCTCCCGCTCTTGTCGAGCCGGATCTGCACCGTGTACATGGCCCCGGGGATCGGCTCGAGCGCGCTCGGGTCGGACCCGAACGACGCGCCGCCCAGGAAATAGCGGTAGACGGCCTTGCCGTTCTTCTCGGAGTGCTTCACGTCGATCGTCTTCGCCCCCGCCGGGACGACGAAGCTCGCGTAGTCGACGTCGGCGGCGCTGTCGATCTTGCCGCAGAACGCGGTCGTGAACGGTGTCGCCTTTGCGAGGTCGTTGTTCGGCTCGCTCTCAGGCGTGCACGCTGGCGCCGGAGGGGGCACGGTCCCGGTGTCGGGCGACCCCGTGAAAGCCCCCCGCATCCGAGGAAAGCCGAGTGCGGCAACTATTTTTTGCGACGATCTCGAAAGCCCCGCGTCGTTCGCCCGTGCCCAGCGTGCGCGTGGCCTCGACCACGCTGCGCCCGGGCGGTGACCGCCCCTGCGGTCTCCTGCGTCGACCCTTCTCGCGGAGTCATCATGCCCCCTTTCATTGCTCCCTCAATCGGATACTCCAGCGTCCCGGCAGAAACGCTCTACGCGAGCGCCGCCAACCTTACGGGACAAAACCCTCTACGATTTCCTATTCTCCCAAATGCGGGTGCGCGTGCTGGTCTGAGGCGTGCAGACGCGACCGCAACGAAGCGCGTCACTTCACGGGCGCGCTCGAGGAGTCATCTCATGTCCGCCATCTCGCGCACCGCGCCTCTCTTCCTCACGACTATTTTCGCGATGCACGTCGTCGGCTGCATCCCGCCGCCGGGTTACTTCGATGAGCCGTCGACCGCCGCGACCGCCGCCACGTCGACGTCGACGTCGACGTCCACCGCCGCGCCCGTCCCCAAGGCCGCGGAAGACGCCGGCCCTGTCCCGACCGACGTGCCGGTCGCGACGATTCGCGGCGTCAAGACCGGGTACCGTCGCAACAGTCTGAGCGGCGGCGGTAAGACCTTCTACCTCAACATGTTCGAGCCCGCGGACCTGGGGCGGACCGGCGGCGAGGTCAACGCCACCGTGAAGGGCCCGCTCGTGAAGGGTAAGCCCCTGCCGGTCCAGATGACCTTTCTCCAGGTCGCCGATAACGGACCGAAGAGCGAGGGCGGCGTTCGCAACATCAGCGCCGGCGGCTGCTCTGGTAAGGGGACGCTCACCCTCGACAGCGTGCCGAAGATGCCCGCCAAGCCGAGCGCGGGACAGGAGCTCGGCGCGGCCGTCGGAAAGATCGCCATCGACGTGGAGTGCAGCTTCGACCTTGAGAAGGACTTCGGACGCTTTACCGTCGCCGGTCCGATCACCATGAAGGTCAGCGCCGCCGAGTGAGCGACCCGCGCCGCGGGCGCACCAGGCACCGCGACGCAGGTTCCGCGTGCGTGCGCGCACGCACGCGAGAGGAAGGGCCAGGCGCGAAGGCCACGGCACGCGCGTTGCCTCTCGGTCAGGGAAGAATCTTCACGCTCTTGAAAGGCCACCTTTGACGACGCTCGGGGCCGTGCCCGCCTAGCGCCCCCTGAGATTCGCGCGACGCTGGCGAACTTGGCCGTCCCTCTCACCGTTTCTTGGCCCGCAGCGTGTCGAGAAGGCGCTTCGCCACCCGACCCGCGCCTTGCACCACGATGGGCGCCGTGCGCGCTCGCACCTTGACGAAGATGCCCAGGGCGGTTGCCGTCAGAAATCGCGCTTCGTCCACGGCCACGACGCCAACCTGGAGGTCCCCCGATCGTCTGGCGTTGGCCAAGGCATTCTGGAAGGCCGCCTGAACGCGCCCGAAGTATCGCTGGACGAAGGGCTCCCCGCTGGAATCGTCGCCTGCGAGCTCGACCGCCGTATTGCAGAGGAGGCAGCCAAGTCCCGAGGCGGCGGCGCGCCAAGGTGCCGACCGAAGCCGTCGGTTTCGATGCGCGCGCGCCGAAGCCGGCGAGGCGGCGGCGGCGCTGGAGGCCGCCGCGAAGGTCCAGAAGCTCGAGCAGCCGTGGAATCGCCACGATCTCGTTGCTCTTGTCCTCAACCGCGAGCTGCCCGAGAGAGAGCGAGTTTTCGGCGACCCACGCACTCACCAAGTGCAGCGGCCCTCGTCCGTCCCCGAACGAACCGCGCACGGTCTTGCCAAGCACGACGCCACCCCAATGGACAGCCCCGCTTCGCCGAATGTGCAGACAAAGTAAGCCTTAATCTACACAGGCGGGCGCGTCGGAAGACGCGTTTGCCCTGACCTCTCCCTCAGGCGGTCCACTGCGGTCGGCTAGCTTGGCTCTCGCTAGGTCTCGTGCGACGCGCGACGGAGGATGTCGATCGCGACGGCCTTGCGGCCGAGCGGCCGACCGTTCGCGACGACGGGCTTCCGGCGCGCGTCGTCATTGGCCGGCGCGCTGCGCTCTGACGATGACCGATGCACGGCGTCGGGGAGCTGTGACGGCGGTGCATCGAGGCCCGCATTCGGCCCGACGCACGCGGGACATCCGCACTCGCATGGACACCCTTCGACGAGCCTCAGCGCGCGCGCGACGAGGACCTCGCGCTGCTCGAAGATGCGCTCGGCGAGCCCGATGCCGCCCGGCGTGTGCTCGTAGAGGAAGAGGGTCGGGCTGTACCCCGGCGCGGGGCCGCCGCGGATCTTTCGCGGGACCGGCGCGCGCTCCTCCTCGCCCTCTCTGCGGCTCCCGTTGGCAGGGTTCTCTTCGTCGAGCGCCGTGTCACCGAGCGTGCATCCGAGATCGCGCGGATCGCACATGAGCGCGAGCGTCGCGACGGTCTCGAGGGCGATGCCCGCGCCGCGCAGACCGTCGATCGCCGCGGCACGGCCCTGCGGGATCTGCGCGCAGACGCTCTCCGGCACCGTGAGCCAGAACGCCGTCGTGTGCATCTGCATCTCGGGGAGGCGCACATCGCCATAGCCCGCGTTCTCGTGCGTGTAGAACTTGATCTTCTTGTAACCGACGACCTTCTCGACGACGGAGACCTCGCCCCAGCCGGTCGGCCACGGCTCGGGTCCGGACGGCTCGACGACCGCCGTTGCGCTGGGTAGCTGGCCCGTACCGAACTCCTCGAGGACGCCCACCGTCGTGTACGTCATCGCGTCGGTCCAGTAGTCGGGCTTCACCTTGCGGACGAAGGCCTTGTGGTTCTCGTAGTCGAACTTCTCGACCTGCCAGCACTCGCCGTCGTGCTGATAGATGGCTTGTTCGTGGACCATCGTGTGCGCACCGCGCCAGTCGATCTCCGCGATCGTCTTGTCGTGCTCGGCGTCGATGATCACGACGTTGTCCCACCCGATCGATCGAAGCGAGACGTTGTTCGCCGGGTAGGCGTCAGCGGCCCAGTGGAAGGTGTCGTTCGTCTCGTGGAGGACCTTGTGAGCGACGAGGAACTCGAGCGCCGCAGAGGTCTCGCCGGCGTCGAGCGTTCCGTACTTCTCTCCGCGCCGGAAGGGCAGCTCGAATGCCCCGCACTTCAGGTGCTGGATGAGGATCTCCGGGTTGTCGGCGTCGATGCGGGCCTCTTCGACGGGTGCGCCGAGGAGATACTCGGGCTCGCGCGCGAGGAATTGATCCAGCGGTGCGCTCGAGGTGACGAGGACGCAGATGCTTCGTTCGCCGCGGCGCCCGGCGCGACCGAAGCGCTGCCAGGTGGCGGCGACCGAGCCCGGGTACCCGGCGCAGATCACGGCATCGAGGCCGCCGATGTCGATGCCGAGCTCGAGCGCATTGGTCGCGACGACGCAGAGCACCTCTCCCGCGCGGAGCTTCCGCTCGATCTCGCGGCGCTGCTCGGGAAGATACCCGCCGCGATAGCCCATCACGCGCGAGGCATCGACGTCGGGCGCCACCTTGTCGCGGAGGTAGCGCAGCATCACCTCGACGTTGTTGCGCGACTGCCCGAACACGATGGTCGGCACGTGCGCTCGCACCAGATCGGTCGCAAGCATCACCGCCTGCTTCACGTAGCTCGCGCGGATGCCGAGCTCGGCGTTCACGACGGGGGGATTGAACATGAAGACACGGCGCTCGCCCTGCGGAGCGCCGTTCTCCGTGATCGCGACGAGCTCCTCCTCATT
>JAYSXP010000523.1:0-9902 GCA_043717125.1 Polyangiaceae bacterium
TCAATCGCGCACGCGCACGCGCACGCGCACGACCACGACCACGACCACGACCACGACCACGACCACGATCGCGACCGATGGCCGGACTTCAGACCGACGGAACTAGTGAGGACTTCGTCCCCCTCGTCGCTTCGCTCCAAGCCTCCCCGATTCGCCTTCGGCGTCGTCGTGCTGCGCACGCCGTTCGTGACCCAGCCCCTCTCTCTCCTGCTCAGCCCGTGCGAAGCACGGTTCGCGAAAGCGAGGGGGGAGGCTCCTTAGCGACCCGCGCGCTTGAAGATGGCGGGGTCGAGCTTCATGCCACGTGCGGCCAGCTCGTTCGCCAGGCGCGGGACGACGCCCGTCGCGCTGAAGCCGCCTTCGCCTCCGCTCTGAGCGGCCTCGGCGCTGAAGACGAAGATGTCGCGAGCGACGATGCCTTTCGCGTCGGAACCGCCGAGCTCGGCGATGCGGACGATGCGGACCCGACCGTCAGGCATCGTGGCGACCTCGACGGCGACGTCGAACGCCTCACCGATGACGTCGCGCATCGCCTCGAGGCCTAGCCCCGGACGATGGAGGACGAGCTGGGCGACGATGCGCGAGAGCGCCTGACGCAGCGTCGGCGCAGCAATCGAGGCGAGCACGCCCTCGGCGCCCTCGGCCATCGCGTCGACCGTCGCCGCGGCGACACCGCCCGCGAGCTGCGTGACGATGAGCCGATCGGGACGGAGCCGCGCCGCTGCGCGAACACACTCCTCACCGGCCTTACGCGTATCGACGATCGAGAGCCCCACAGCGTGCGCGGTCCCGACGAAGATCTCCTCGACGTCCTGGACGACGCAGATGCGCTCCCCTTGCTGGCCGCTCGATGCGAGCGCCGCGACCACGGTGCCGGACGCCGCGCCCGAGACGAGGATGTTCGCGCGGGTCACGACACAGGCCTCGAGGAACTGCGCCATCGGCCGCGAGAGCGCCGAGTTGCGGACCAGCTCCTCGAGTGTCGACTCGATGCGTCGACGCTTGCGGATCGACAACACGTGCGTGCTTGCAGCGGGAGGTGCGATCGCCACGAACGACGCGCGCGGGAGCCGACGCTCGATGACGGTCTCGCCGGCGCGCCAGGCGTCGCCGCTCTGCTGCGCGAGACGAGCGATGACGCGATAGAGCGCCTCCTCGCTGCTGAAGCCGGCGCCTTCGTTGACGGTGCTCCCCGAGCGCACCGTGAAGATCTGGTCATAACGGACGCAATGGATCTCGGAGACCTCTTCGTCCTCGAGCAACGGGCCGACGGCGCCGAGACCGACGAGCTCGCGGTGCGCGTCGCGCATCACGGCGTCGAGATCGACGTCCTGTGGCGCCTCGCCCTCATCACGCATCGCGGCCGCCTGTTCGCGCGCGGCTCGCTCGATCTGCCCTGCGAGCGCGTCCGGAACGACCGGGCTCGCGCGGAGCGGTGACAGGTCGACGGCGTCGGCGATGCGACCCATCAACATCGTGAGCGCGAGACGCTTGCCGGCCTGCGCGGGGCTCTCCTTCGGAGCCACGCGTGCGGGGGGCGCGGCGGTGGGACGAGCCTGAGGGGGCGCGATCGACGGCGACGCCTGCTGCGGAGGAGGAGCAGGAGGCACAACCTGCGGAGGAGGGGCAGGAGCAGGAGGAGGCGGAGGAGGCGCGGGAGCAGAAGGCGCGGGAGCAGGAGGCGCGGGAGCAGGAGGCGGAGGCGGAGGCGGAGGCGGCGCCGAGACCTGCGCGGGAGGAGGAGGAGGCGCCGGGGCCACCACGATCGGCGGCGCGGGCGGGGGATGCTGGAGGCCGATCCCCGGAGGCGCAGCCGAGGGACGCCCGCCGATCATCGGCGGCGCCATCTGGTTCAGCGGCATCGTCATCGGACGCTGCCCACTGCCGGAGGTCCCTCCAGGAGGCGCCTGGAGCTGGGCCGCCGGAGGCGCGGCGGACTGCGTGCGCGGCTTCTGGATCTGCGCGCTGCTGTCGTCGGGATCCTGATCCAGCGGATAGGCAGGAGCGCCGGCCTCGGGAGGACGCGTCGGGGCTTGCTGCTGGGGAGGCGGCGGCGGTGCGTTCGAAACGTTCGACACCTGGGGTCGGGGCATCGGTGCACCCGGTGGGTGCGTCGGCGCCTTCAGGGTGACGATCGGCGCGTGCGCGATCGGGCGTGGCGGCATGTTGTCGCGCGCGAGCGTGCGGATCGATTCTTCTTCGCCATGCGCGGCGTCGGGCTGCGGAGCGGCCCCGCTGGCGGTCTCGAGCCGGAGGACGAAGTCCCCGATGTAGATCTTGTCGCCCTCGCGGACGATCGTGGCCTGCGCGATCTTGCGGCCGTTGACGTACGTACCGTTCGTGCTCTTGAGGTCGGTGACGATGAACCGACCGTCGCGGAAGAGGAGGCGCGCGTGGTGCTTCGAGACGTTCCCCTTCGGGAGCATCAGGTCGTTCCCTTGAACGCGCCCGACGTTGATCTCGTTTTTGTCGTAGCTCTCCCTACGCTCCGCCCCGCCCTTTTCGCTGATGATGATCGCAAACACGCGTGTCGTCCCTCTGAGCTCGCGTTCCCCGTTCGAGGCGACCCGTTCTGGGGAACGGGCTACCGCGACTTGCCCGCCCGCCACGTCGTCGCACGTTGCACGCTGAGGCGGTCGGATTTCAACGGGATTGTCAGGGACTTTCGCGCAGTCTGTCAATTACGGGGCTGCACCTCGTCGCCATTGGCGAGCGAAGTCCCGTAAAGCCCAGGCAACTGGGCACCTGCCGTTTCAGTCGCCGCGGGGCGTCCGCCGGCCTTTGACCTCGGTCGCGACCATTCCGAGCAGCTCTCCAGCCAGCGCCATGACGTCGCGCTCGGCATAGCCGCTCGCGCGAAGCTCGCGATAGATGGTCTTTGCCAGGATCGCGAGCGCCCTGGGGTCGCCGTTGCCGGGCTGGGTATCGAAGGGAAGTGCCATTCAGCCGCCCGACCTACAAGCGCCATGCCATGGGCATGCATCCCGATCTTGTTGCAAATCACGGGTTTTTCACGGTGCGGCCACCATCGGGACGCGAACGGCCTTGCTCACCCGCGCCGTCTTCGATGCGTATTTCGTTACGCAGTCACCCTGGGAATCGCCCCTCGTTGCCGTCCGCCGGGTCGAGCGTGGGGTCATGGTAGGGTGGGCGCAATGAGCGAGCCGGCGGCGGCCGAGGGGACCGAGGCCACGAGCGCGCGGTCATGGCTTTTGCCCGAGAGCCGCTCGCGGCGGCTCCTCTTCGCGCTCGCGATCTATGTCGCGTGCCTGGTCATCTTCGCGCTCATGGCCGGGGACCGGCTGTCGACGCACACCCCGTACAACCACTTCGCGCATCTCGCCGACGCCTGGCTCCACGGTCGGCAGGACCTGCGCGGCGGCGCGCCAGGCTACGCGGGCAACAACGACTTCGCTGTCTTCGGCGGCAAGACGTTCATCAGCTTCCCGCCCTTCCCTGCGATGCTGATGGCGCCGATCGTCTGGATCGCTGGCAGCCCCGAGAACTTCCGCGACGCTCAGTTCATCGTGTGGCTCGCGGGCATAGGGCCGGCGGTGCTCTTCCTCGTCTTCGAGAAGATGCGCCGTACGGAGCGCTCCCTGCGCACCGAGGCCGAGAACCTCCAGCTCGCGCTGCTCTTCGCGTTCGGCACCGTCTACTTCTACACGTCGATCCAGGGCACGGTCTGGTTCGCCGCACACGTCGTGGGGGTCGGGCTCACCGCGCTCTTCGTCCTCTTCGCGCTCGACGTCGAGCGTCCGATCCTCGCCGGGCTGATGCTCGGTTGCATGTTCCTCACGCGAACGACCACGCTGCTGCTCGGTGCGTTCTTCGTCTTCGAATTGATACGTGCAAGTTACACGCGACAGGCGAAGTCGCCAATGCCGAGTGAAGGAACCTTCGGGGAGCGGCTGCGCACCACGCTGCAGGGCGTCGACTGGAAGTGGGTGACCTCGCGCGCGTTCGTGTTCGCCCTGCCGGTCGCAGGCGCGCTCCTCCTCGCGTCGTGGATGAACTACACGCGGTTCGGCGATCCGCGACCGTGGGCGTTTGGTCACGAATTTCTCACGGTCGGCTGGCAGGCGCGCATCCGCCGCTGGGGCCTCTTCAGCTACCACTTCTTGCCGAGGAACCTGGGCGTGATGCTGGCCAGCCTGCCCTGGCGGCTGCCGCCTGGCGAAGCTCTGGCGGGGCGCGCGCCCTTCGTCATCAGCGGCCACGGCGTGGCGCTCTGGTTCACCACGCCGCTCTACTTCTGGCTGCTGCGGCCGAGTCGCGTGACCTTCCTCACCTGGGCGGCCGGCATCGCGGCACTCGGCCCTCTGGTGATGAACCTCCTCTACCAGAACAGCGGCTGGTTTCAGTTCGGCTACCGCTTCTCGAACGACTACGCAATCATGCTCTTTGTCATGCTCGCGATCGGCGTGCGGCGCATGGGTCGCGCCTTCTGGATGGCCGCGCTCTGGGCCCTCGCCTGGAACCTCGTCGGCGCAGCCACGTTCGAGCGCGAAAAGTACGGCACGCTGTATTCTCATGATCCGAACGCGGTCTACCCGGTGGACTGACTCATGCGCCTTCCCCTCTCCAGCCTCGTGCTCGTCCTCGTCCTTGGCATCGTCGCCGGCTGCGGCAAGCCTCCGGTCGAGCCGCGCTACGCGCCGGGCGCGGGCCAGGGCGGGTCGATCACCGTGACCTCGCGCTCGTTCACGGAGGGTACGCGCATCCCGGTCGACCACACCTGTGACGGCTCGGACGTGATGCCCGAGCTCGTTCTAAGCTCGCCGCCGGAGAACACGAAGTCACTCCTCATCTATGTGGAGGATCCCGATGCGTCGGGAGGTTCATTCACGCACATGGTGGCGTTCAACCTCTCGTCGGAGCTGCGCAGGCTGCCCTCGGCGCCCGACCTCGCCGCGGCCGGCGAAGGTGCGCGCTACGGAGTGAACGGCTTGGGCGGCGTGCGCTATCAGGGACCCTGCCCGCCGAAGGGCGAGGCGCATCGCTACCGGTTCCGCGTGTTCGCGCTCGACACGATGCTCAAGCTCGAAGAGGGCGCGTCGCGATCGAAGGTCGACGAAGCGATGGACGGCCACATCCTCGGCGAAGGGTCCCTCATGGGACACTTCGGGCACTAGGTAATCTCCGAGCTCGTTCATCGAGAACTCGGTACGGCGCCAGCACGACAGCGCCTCCGAGTCGAGCTCTCACACGGGTCGAGCGTACCCACCGGCGCCGGGCGGGTGTCTCCGCGTCGTCGGCAGGCTACTTCTTCTTCTCGTCGCGCGAGATCGTGACGCTCTTGATCGCCACAGGCGTCTGCGGCTTGTCCTGCATGCCTGTGGGGACGTTCGCGATGTCGTGGACGATCTCGACCGGCGCACACTCGCCGAAGATCGTGTAGCTCGTGTCGAGGTGCGCCGCGGCGGCGTCCGTGATGAAAAACTGCGCGCCGTTCGTGTTCGGACCGCGGTTCGCCATGCACAAGAGGCCCGCGCGATCATGCTTCGCGCCCTCCCACAGCTCGTCCTTGATCACGTATCCGGGCTCGCCCGAGCCGTTGCCCTTCGGGTCGCCGCCCTGGATCATGAAGCCCTTGATGATGCGGTGGAAGCCCGTGCCGTCATACGCCGGCTTGTTCACCCAGAGACCGCTGTTCGGGTCCTTCCACGAGCGCTTGCCGGTAGCGAGGCCGATGAAGTTCGCGACCGTCACCGGCGCCTTGTCGTCGAACAGCTTGCACTGGAGGACGCCCTTCGACGTGTCGATCTTCGCGACAATCGAGCCCTTCCCGGGCAGGTCCTTCGTCGCGTCCGCGAGGCTGAAGCTCCCGCTCAGCGGGTCGCTTCCCTTCTGGCCGCCACCACCTGGCGCAGGCGTAGCCGTTCGCGCAGGCGCCGCAGCGCCCGTCGCCGACGTGCTCTCCGGATCCTTCGTCGGAGGTGGCTCGAGCTCCGGCGGCGAGGCCTTGCAGCCCGCCGTGAACGCGATCGCACACGCGGTGAGGTGGGTGACCAGAGCAGCGGAGGCGAAGCTAGCGAGGGATACCGTACGCATCGCCCGCATTTCTACCATCAGCGCGCGGCGGGTGGGATCCCCATCTTTTGCCCCGCATGTACGTTGTGCCGGCGCGACCAACCCGCATTGACCTCGAGCACCCAGCTCGACGGACAGCCGACACTGCGCGTGGTGTCCGTGAGGGGCTCGGCGCCCTCCACGATGCCGACGATCATTCCGTCGTCATCGACGAACATCATGTCGAGCGACATGCATGTATTATGCATCCAAAACGTATGGTCGCGCCGCTCGTCGAGACGAAAGAGCATGCCGTGCTCCTCCGGCATCGTCATCCGGTACATCAGGCCACGCTGGATCTCGCGCTCGGTGGTCACGATCTCGACCTCGACCTTCGGCCGCCCCGTCGCCTCTGGAAACGCGACCTGCGCCTTCTTCAGCTTGGGGATCCCTTCGGGATCCGGCGGACAGGCCGATGCCTTCGCGGCCGGCGGAATCACGGGGGCCTCCACTGGCATCTTCGCGATGCAGCGACCCCCGGCGTCCGCGCCCATGGACGCCGCCGCGACGGGGACCGCGGCGACGGATCCCAGGGGCGGAGTCGTTGCCGGAGCCGTGGTGCCCGCGGCCGCCGTCGCGACCGTGGTGGACGGCGGCGAGGGCTCGGGCGGCGTGCGGCTGCAGCCGAGGACGGCGATGGACGCGACCGCGACGCGGGCGAAAGACGTGACCAAGCGCGTCCGAACGACCAGGCTCATCGCCGCCGACTTTCGCACAGCGCTTTGCGGCCTGTCACGCGGCGGGGTCAACGCCGCGACGAAAACGGCAGGCTGGCGACAGAAAAGAGGACAAAAACGGCACCGCGTCCGGGCTCGGGGGGGGAGAGCCTCAACGCGATGCCACCCGCGCTGAAGCGAACTCCATGCCATTTCCAAGTGCACGAAAGGTGGCCGTCGCGCCGGCGTGGGTCGTTCAGAGTAGAAAGGGACGAAATGCAGCTTTGAAAGAGCTACGCCCGGAGGCTCCGGATGCCCGCCTGGTGGACCTTGCCGGGGAGGACCCGGCCGACGATGCTCTCCGCGGCCTTCGCCGCCTCGACGAGGCGCTCGAGGTCGATCCCCGTCCCGACCCCCATGCCGTGGAGCATGTAGACGAGGTCCTCCGTCGCCACGTTCCCCGCGGCGCCCGGGGCGTAGGGGCAGCCGCCCATCCCGCCGACCGACGCGTCGAAATGGCCTATGCCGAGCTCGAGCCCGACGACGATGTTGGCAAGCGCCGTCCCGCGGGTGTCGTGCATGTGCATCGCAACCGCTTCGAGCGGCAGCTCGCCGAGCGCGCGCACCAGGATCTCGCGCGTCTGCCTCGGCGTACCCGATCCGATCGTGTCGCCGAGCGACACCTGGTAGCACCCCATGTCGTGGAGCTGCTTGGCGATGGCGATCGCGCGCACCGGATCGATGTCGCCCTCGTACGGGCAGCCCCACACCGTCGAGACGTAGCCGCGGACACGGATCCCCGCCTCTCGCGCAGGCCCGATGGTCTCCTCGAAGGCCTTGATCGTCGCGTCGATCGTCTTGTTGATGTTCTTCTTGTTGTGCGTCTCGCTGGCGCTCATGAAGACGGCGATCTCGTCGAGCCCGGCCTTCTTCGCGCGCTCGAGGCCCCGAGCATTCGGGCATAGCGCGCTGAAACGGACGCCGGGAGGCGGCGACCGATGGGTCGGTGACGAGAGCAGGGCCTCGGCGAGCTCGTCGGCATCCGCGAGCTGCGGGATCCACTTTGGCGAAACGAAGCTCGTGATCTCGATGCGCTGGAGCCCGGCGGCGACGAGGGCGTCGATCAGACGCAGCTTTCCCCGGAGCGGAACCGTTGCGCTCTCGTTCTGCAGGCCGTCGCGCGGCGAGACCTCGTAGACGCTGACCCGGTCGGGCACACCGGCAAAGAGCTCGGGCAGACTCATCACTCTCTCCTTCGTCCTCGGGAGCGCCCAAGTCAACGACCCATTTTCCTCGTGGATGAGTATCCTCGAGCCATGACCGACGACGGCCGTTCGCCCCCGAGCGCCCTCAAGGGTCGACTCGCCGACGTCTACGTTCCGGCCCTGGTCTCGGGTGCCGTCGACGCCCTCTCGCGACGCCTCGGAAACCGGGCGACCATCGATGATCCCCTGTACGGCAGGGCTTCGAGCCTCACGTCGATCGACCCGCTCCTCGCGCGCGTCGCCGCGTTCTTTGCCGAGGGCCACGCGACCTACGAGCACATCAGCTCGACGACCGGGGTCGACCGCGACGCCGCCGAGGGTCGCCTCGCGATGACCATCGACGGAAAGGCGCGCGAGCTGCCGATCGCCATCGTCGCCGAGCGCCGGCGGCTGCGCGAGATCGAGCTTCGCGTCTATTACTCGCCCGAACGGGCCACGAGCGGGAAAAAGCGGCGACCGCCGCTCACTTCGATGGGCCCCGAGCTCCCGATCGCCGACCTCATCGACGCGATCTTCCAAGGCCTTCGGAGGGGTGCGGTCGAGCAAGCCCTCGCAGGCTTCGAGGAGGGCGCACGCGTCGTCGACCCTTCCGGTCGTGCGCACGGCAAGGCCGACGGCACGATGGGGACGTTCTTCTCGGACCTCGGTGAGCTCGACATCGAGCTCGGTAGTAGTGCCGACGACGGCCGCACCGTGTGTGTCGAAGCGAACGTCACCCGCTCGCAGCGCGAGGTCGTGCCCGCGCTGCTGGCGTTCGAGCGCGGCGAAAGCGGCCTCGTCCGGGAGCTGCGCGTCTACTGGGAGTGAGTCAGCGGGCGCGCACCTCCTAGAGCAGCTTCGCGATCAGCTCGCCCAGCTTCTCGCAGCACGAGTCGTACTTCAGGTCTCCTGCGCCGGCCGAGTCGAAGTGCAGGCGCACATTGGTCGGGCCCTTGTCGTGAATGGGGCACTTTGCGTTCGCGAGGCTCATGCCGACGTCGCGTGACGCCTGCCGGAGCGCGCTCACGACCTTCTGGTTCTGCACCTCTTCGAGCGCCACATTCTTGCGCCCCACGGCAACCGTCACCCTCACCGGAATCATGACCCCATCCAATCGCGCTCGCGCGCCGCTGGGAAGCCAAAATCGCGCGCTTGCACGCATCACGTCAGGGAAGGCCGTCGTCGCCACGGGCGCCCAGCTGGATGCGTCGCTCGACCTCGGCGAACTTTCGCGCGGCATCGGGATCGGGGCGCAGCAGCGAGGCGACGATGCCGGCTGCAAACGAGAGCGACATGGTGACGAGACCCGGGTTCTTCAACGGGAAGATCGCCGTCGGGTGGTGGAGGAGATCGATCTGGATGGTCGGCGAGAGCGCGATGAGCACGATCGCGGAGATCGTCCCGACGAGCATGCTCGAGACCGCGCCGGCCGTGGAGAAGCGGCTCCACGTCATCGACAGGAGAAGCGCCGGGAAGTTGGCGCTCGCGGCGATCGCGAACGCAAGGCCGACCATGAAGGCGACGTTCTGTCCTTTGAAGAGGATGCCGAGGCCGATCGCGATGAGCGCGAGCACGACGGTCGAGAGGCGCGCGATGCGCATCTGCTCGCCCTCGGGCGCCTTGCCCCGGCGGACCACGTGGTTCCAGAGATCGTGCGACAGCGACGCGGCGCCCGACAGCGTGAGCCCCGCGACGACCGCGAGGATCGTCGCGAACGCGACGGCCGAGATGAACCCGAGGAACGCCGTTCCTCCGACCTTCTCGGCGAGGAGCGGCGCGGCCATGTTGCCGCCCTTGTCGACCCCCTTGACGACGTCGCGCCCGACGAGGACCGCCGCACCGAAGCCGAGGATGAACGTGATGAGATAGAAGAGCCCGATGAAGCCCGTCGCGTAGACCACCGAGCTCCGCGCCGCGCGCGCATCCGGCA
>JAYSXP010000524.1:0-68374 GCA_043717125.1 Polyangiaceae bacterium
ACGGTCCTCGCGCCGGCGTCCACCCTCGCACGGTCCATCGAGCTCCGGAACCCGTACGTCGACCCGCTGAGCTTCATCCAGCTCGAGCTCTTGCGGCGCAAGCGTGCGCTCGTCACGGCGGGTTGCGAGGTCCCGCACGAGCTCGATCGCGCGCTGCTCCTCACGATCAACGGGATCGCGGCAGGACTGCGCAATACAGGCTAATTGCTCTCACACGAGGGCTTGGTTCCTGCGCTGGGATGAGTTACGGAATCCCCACCATGCACATCTTCGGCGGCAACAAAGGTCCAGCAGAAAAGCCCGGCGCGCCGGCCGCTTCGAGCGACAACCTTCCCTCCGTCACCGAACGCGATTTCGAGCAGCAGGTCCTGCTCAGCGAGGTCCCCGTCCTCGTCGAGTTCATGCTCGAGACGTCCGCGCAGTGCGCCGCGCTCGCGCCCGAGCTCGAGGCGTTCGCGAAGGAGATGGACGGCAAGCTCCGCGTCGTCAAATGCGACATCGAGAAGTCGCCGCAGCTCGCGCGCCAGCTGCGCCTCCAGCAGGTGCCGACGTTCATGCTCTTCGTGGACCAGAAGCTGGGCGACGCCCAGGTCGGGTCGCTCTCGCGCAAGCAGCTCCGCGCGATGGTCGAGCCGTTCCTCCCGCGCCAGGAAGGCGCGCTCAAGCCCCGCGAGGTCGCCGAGCTCCTGAAGCAGGGGGCGATCACGCCGGTCGATGTGCGCGACGCCTCTGCGTTTGGCCGCGCGCACTTGCCGAGCGCGAAGAGCCTCCCGATCGACGAGATCGAGACGCGCCTCGCCGAGCTCTTCATGCTCCCGGGTCAACCCGTCCTCTACGACCGCGCCGGCGAGAAGACGAAAGAGCTCGTCGAGAAGATGGCCGAGACGGGTACGGCCCTCGCGTTCCTCGAAGGCGGCATCCTCGCGTGGGAGGCCGAAGGCCTGCCCGTCGAACGCCCGTAAGGTTTACGAGCGGCGCGAGACCGCGCCTCCCATGAGGACCTACATGGCCCGCCCGCCGGCGTTCGGCGCCGTTCCGACTTGACGGGCCGGGGGCCCAGGGCGACATCATCGGGTTGTGATCGGTTCGTCAGGGTGGGGGAGCGTGCGATGGCCAGGTCACCTCGAGAAGACAGCACGCGCCGGCTAGCCGAAATGCCTAACCTCGATCACTTCCGGGAGCTGCTCACCGATCACATGAATCGGCGCGGACTGCGCTCGACCGATCAGCGAAAGCTCATCGTCGAGACATTCTTCAAGGCGCCGAACCACATCAGCATCGAGGAGCTGCTTGCCGAGGTGCGGCAGCAGGACCCGAAGGTCGGCTACGCGACCGTCTACCGAACGCTGAAGCTCCTCACCGAGTGTGGCGTCGCCTTCGAGCGCAAGTTCGGTGACGGCCTGACCCGTTACGAGCTCGCGGACGAAGCGTCCCACCACGATCACCTCATCTGTACCTCCTGCACGAAGATCATCGAGTTCGAAGAGCCGAAGATCGAGGAGCTCCAGGAGACGATCGCCGCCCGCTACGACTTCGAGCTGCTGAGCCACAAGCACGAGATGTATGGCACCTGCGCCGAGTGCCGCGCCAAAGGTCGCGGCACGCGCCGCAACGGCAACTGACCTGGGTCTACGCGCCCGCGTCTACCTCGAGCAACGCTTCGCCGTTCAGCCCCTCGATCCGCGCAGAAAGCCGCTCAGCGCGCGTCGAAGCTGCGGATGTCGGTGACCACCCAGGCGACGCGCACATCGCCCTCGGTCGCCGGCACCTCGGCGACGAGCTGCCAGTCGTAGGCGACGGCGATCGATACCGCGGGCGGAGCGAGCGAAGGCAGCGTCCGGTCGTAATACCCGGCGCCGTACCCGATGCGATGGCCCGTCGGATCGACGGCGATCGCCGGAACGATGATCGCATCGAGCGCGGTTGCGATCGGCGCATCGGCCGAGGGCTCCATGAAGCCGTAGCCCTTGTCCTCGAGCGCGCTCACGTCGTCGACGAAGCGGAAGGTCATGACGTTGGTGTCGGCGTCGATGGCGGGATACGCGATGCGAACACCGCGAGCACGGAGTGTCGCGTCGAGCGGCCGCAGGTCGACCTCGTGGCGCGAGACGATCGGCCAGAACAGCGCGAGGGTCTTTGCGCCGGCGACCGCCTCGTGGAGCTCGAGCCGCGCGACGAGCATGCGCGACCGCTCCGCGCAGGCCTCGGCGGGGGTGGTCTTGCGGACGCCGCGGAGGCGCTTGCGAAGCTCGGCCTTCACCTTCAAGCGGATGTAGTCGTCGGGCGCGAGCTTGTGCGAGTGATCGCTCATCCCGCCGCCCTGCGCCGTGCGGGCTTTGCGGGCTTTGCGGGCTTCGAGGGCTTTGCGGGCTTCGCGGGCCGAGCCTCACCCGTCTCGTAGGTCGTCACCACGAGCTCGCTCACGTCACCGCGCTTGCTCGGGTCGGAGTTGATCGCGCGCGCGGCCTGGATCGTGTCCACGAAGAATCCGTGTCCCTCGTAGAGGGTTCGCATCTCGACGGTGGACGCGTTCGAGAGCATGGCGCTCACCCCTCGCTTCCTCAGAACGGCGAGCTCCGTGGCCAGGCGGTCCTGCTCGGCCGGCCCGAAACGCGCCGCCGCATAGGCGGTGAAGTTCGCCGTCTTCGAGACGGGCACGTAGGGCGGGTCGAGGTAGACGAAGTCGCCGCGGCGCAGCTCGCGCGTGAGCTCGGAGAAATCGGCGAGCCGGATGTCGGCGACGGAGAGCGCCTCGTGCGCGGCGCGAAGCACCTCGATGTCGAGGATCCGTGGGCTTGCGTACTTGCCGAACGGCACGTTGAACTGGCCCTTCGCGTTGACGCGCCAGAGGCCGTTGAAGCACGTCTTGTTGAGGAAGAGCAGACGCGCGCCGCGATCGACGGGGCTCATCTTCTCCGTGGTGAGCGCACGAACGCTGTAGAAGCGCTCCCGCCGCGCGTCGTCCCCGAGGTGCAGGTAGTTGTCCTGGTAGCCCTGGAGGCGATCGATGAGCGGCTCGACGTCGAGCTTGATGGCCTGGTAGAGCGCGACGAGCTCTGCGTTCTTGTCCGCGAGCAAGGCGCGGTCGAACCGGCGAACGGGCTCGGCTGCGAGCGCAAAGAACATCGCGCCCCCGCCGCAGAAAGGCTCCGCATACGTGGCAAACCGACCCGCCGGAAGGCGCTTCATGAGGCGGTCGAGAAGGCGCGACTTGCCTCCCGCCCACTTCACGACCGGACGCGGTACCACGAGACGTTCGTTATCTTGCCCCGCCCCTCGGCGCAATATTCATGGGGCTAGAGGGGCAGGAGCCCCCGTCTCGGCCCCTGCATCCTGCGGCTGCGCCGGCAGGAGTGGCGCGAGCTTGGACTCGGCGACGGAGAAGGTCGCGTTCACGCCGTCGAGCCCGCAGTAGCGCTCCGTGGGCGACGTCGAGCGACAGGTGATACGCCTGCGAGCTCCTCCCTCGTTCGTCGCGATCTCGAGGACGAGGTTCGGCGTCCCCTCCGGCTTCTCCAGCGAGACGACGCGTAGCGCAAAGAGCCCGGCCAACGCTTCTCTGAGCTCGGCGAGGTCGCGAGGCGGCAGGAGCTTGCCCTCCGACGTGATCCGCACGCTCTCGATGCGCGCAGCGTCCGTGCGAAGAAGGCCGCGGTTCACGTACAGCCTCTTCGCCAGGTCACGCATCGCGCGGGGCGCGACGAGCACGCCGGGGCGAGGGTCGACGCGCGCATAGACTCCGCCCTCGGCCTCGGCTCCGAACCACACCGTCACGGGCGCATTGCCGTCGGCGAACGCGAGCACGACGCGGCACCCGTCCTTCGTGAACCCGAACGAGCCGTCGTCGGCATCGGCAACCCACGCGTCGACATGGCCCTTGGTGAACGCATCGACGAGCTGGCCGATCGAGCCGTCCGCCTCGTAACCGGCAGGAACGACGAAGCGGAAGCCTTCACCGCGATCGACGAGCTCCTGGTCCTTGCCGCACCGGAGGAGCACACGCGTCGGCCTTCGCGTCGGGTCCTCGAGCATCGTGCGCGGTCGCACACTCGTCGCGCGTGGCACGATGTACCGAAGAGTACTGGCATCGATCTCGAGGCGCGCGTCGTCGAGCAAGCGCCGCACCGTCGCCCGGCCACCTTGGGCCTGGCCCCCCTCGGTGCCCGGCGCGGACACCTCGAGGACTTGCTCGTGCTCTCCGAAGCGAACGACGACGCGACCGATCGACGCAAACGGCGCGCCGCCGCGCGTCACCGTGGTGGCCTCCGAATGCGCGATGCGGGTGATGAGCTCCGTTGCGGCGTCCGCCTCGCCGCTCGTGAGGTCGCGATCCTCCGGCGAGCGCAGGTGAAAGCCCGTGCCCTTGCGCGCGAGCTCGAGCGGCTTCCAACCCGGCTGCTCGAGGCGGAGCTCCTCGATCTCGTCCATGCGGAGCGGCACCAGGTGCTTCTCGACGAGCGTGCCCGGAGTCGCGAGGAACGTCGCGACGACGTCCTTCGGCGCGCATGCGGCGCCGCGCGACGGTGTGCGTCGGAGCACGATGACGTCCGCCGGATGCCCTGGGCATGCCTCGCCGAGCACGAGCTCGGCCGGCGGCTTGGTCGTGTCCTTCGGGGTGAGCTTCAACGTGACGGCGGGGTGCGCGGTGAGCCGATCGATGTCGGCGTCGTTCGGGAAGGCCTCGGCGCGCATCTCCGAGAGCGCGGCCCACAGCTGCTCGACGCCCCTGCGCGAGGCGAGCACTCCGACCTCGGCGACGCGGAGCGACTGGTCGTCGATGCGGTCCAGCGTGAATCCGCCGCCGTCGTGTCTCGCCTCGAACCGCGAGAGCTCGGTCGCGAGGTAAGGAACGACGGTACGATCCCGGTACTTGTCCGCCGGAGCGAGGAGCGCCGCGGTGACCTCCTTCGACACGACGATCGGCGGATCGGTACCGACGCGCAGGTAGCTCGAGCCCTCGGGCGTCGGGGACGAGCCGCCAAGCATGAAGGCGACGTCGAGGCTACCCATCCACACGTGTCCCACGGCGCGTGGTGCTTCGAGACCGAGCGCCACGCCCGACCCGACCTTGCGCGCGACGGTCGCGAGCTCGAGCGTCGAGAGCAGGCGCTCGACCGCGACGGCGTCGGCGCGCTCCTGGCGCGGCGACGTCATGCGCCACTGCCCGTCCTTGCCCTCGCCCTTGGTCTTGTCCGCTGTGGGGCGATCGCGCTCCAGCACGATCGTCTCACCGTCGTGGGCGATGCTCACCTTCGTGAGCTCGTCGCGACGCCACACCGAAAAAGCGCTATTTTCTCGGCCTTTCCGCTCACTCTCGGTGATGCGATCGCGATCGAACCAGAGCCAGAGACCGAGGCCCAGCGCGAGGACGACGAGCACGATGGTCGCCGCGTGCTTCTTCACCCCGACTTCTTCTTTCCCTTGGCGCGAGCCGGCTTCTGGCCCTTGTCGGCCTTCACCGATGCGGCGCGGGGTCGGCCCTCACCGGCACGACGGAAGAGCGCAATCGCGATCCCCAGCAGCCCGACGGTCGCCGGCATGAAGAGCACGACATAGCGACGGATGGTGCTGCGCGACTCGTCGTCGACCCGCATCCCCGCGCCGACGATGGCCTTCTCGGGGACGTCGAGCACCTGAGGCTTGGCCGCGAGCCACGAGATCGCGCTCTCGGCGAAGAGCGCGCCACCGCGATAGGCCGGGAGCTCGCGAAACGCCTCGCCAGAGAGGACGCTCGCGGTCCCGACCACCACGACGCGTGGACCGTGAGGCGACGCCGACGAGATCCGCGGTCGCTCGGCACCCATGGCGACGGAGAGCGGCCCCGCGAGATCGCCGGGGCGCTTCGCGGGCGTGTCCTTCCAGTCCGCGGCGCCCTCGATGCCACGCAGGCCGTAAGCGCTCGCCGACGTACCGAGGAGCTCCGCGGGATTGACCGCGCCGGGCTCGGTCGCGCGATGCATCGAGCGCGTGAGGCTGACGACGGTGCGCGGGACGTCGCGAGACTCCTTCGTCTTCACGAGCGCGGTCGTCACCGGGTGCTGGCGCGGCTGCGCCACGAAGCGGAAACCGCCGCTGTCGGGCAGCGCGACGTCGGCCTCCTGCTCGGTGACCACGACGTCGTCGAGCGCGATGCCGAACGGCCCGAGCACCCGCTCGAGGCCGACGGGGCCGCCGAGCGGGCTCGCGGCAAGCAGCAGGTTCCCACCTTCGAGCAGCCACGTGCGGAGGCGCTCGGCCTCTTCCTTCGCGAAGGGCGCGTGCAGACCAGCGACCACGGCGACGGCGCAGTCGTCGAGCGGCTTCGCGGCGGTCGCTGGGCCGAGCGCGGCGAGGTCGACGAGCGCAACGGCGTAGTTGTCCTTGTCGAGGACGTCTTTGAGGACGCCCGCGCCGCGCTCTCCGGTGTCCGCGGGAGAGAGCTCGCCGTGGCCGGTCGTGAAGCAAATTTTGGTCTTCGCCCCGCCGAGGACACTGCGAATCGCACCGGTGATCGCGCGCTCCTCGCGAGGACGCACCTTGGTCTCGTCGCCCGCGACCTCGATCATCTCGCTCGCCGTGACGAACCAGTGGCGGTCACCGCGGGCCACGACGAGGACGGCATCCGCGACGACGTGACCGTCCTCGGTGCGACCGGTCTCGATCTTGAAGCGCTTGCGCACGTCCTCGAGCGCGACGGTGTCGCGGTCGGGGTCGATGTAGCGGATGTCGAGCTTGGTCGTCTCTCCCTGGTAGGCGACGAGCAGCTGCTTGACGCTCTGCTCGAGCGGGTCGGCGGTGCCGAGGAGCACCCAGACCTGCACCGGCTCGGGCAGATCATGAAGCGTCTGGACGGTGGCCGGCGACAGCGAATAGCGCTTGCTCGCGGTCCAGTCCCAGCGCGTGAAGCGCCGCGCCACGGCCACGTTGAGCAACACGACGACCGCCATCGCCGCGACCACGCCCATCAGCTGCGAGAGATGCCCCGGGTCGATCGACGGGAGCCACCGCTTCTTGTCGGATTTGCCGGTCATCAGCCCCACCTCCACGCGTCGACCGCGCGAACGGTGACGAAGAGCGGGAGAATCGCGCACGACCCGTAGAACACGATGCGACGCGAGTCGACGATGCCCGACGCGAAGTCGTTCATGTGCGCCCACACCGAGACATGCGAGCAGATCGCGTGCATGAGCGTGCCCTCACGCGTGACGAACTCGCCGACGCCGAGGATGAAGAGACCGAGGACGACGAGCGCCGTCATGATGAGCGCGAGGAACTGGCTCGTGGTGACGGCGCTCATGAGGAGCCCGAGCGACAGGTAGCCGGCGCCGACGAGGAACACCCCGAAATACGCGGAGGCGGCCACGCCCCAGTCGACCTCGCCGCTCCGCTGGAGGATGACGAGATAGAAGGCTGTCGGCGCCCACATCGCTACGTACGTCGTGAGGACCGATGCGTACTTCGCGAGCACGACGCTCCAGCTCGACACCGGTGCCGTCATGAGCAGCTCGATCGTGCCGCTGCGACGCTCCTCGGCGAAGAGGCGCATCGTCATCGGCGGGATGAGCAGGAAGAGCACGAGGTAGAGGAGGACCGTGTTGCCGAAGAACGCTTGAATGGGCGTCTGATCGCTGGCGGCAGGGCCCATGCTCGCGAAGTGATCGACGAGCAAGAAGAAGTGCATGCCCTGCACGAACAGGAACACGGTGATGAGCACCCACGCGAGCGGCGTCACGAAGAAGGCGAAGAGCTCGCGCTTGTAGATCGGCCAGAAGCTCCTCACGGGGCGGCCTCGGGGTCGGGCGGAGCCTCGGCGTCGAGCGTTGCGGCCTTCGCGCCGCCCGTCAGCTCGGCGAAGACCTCCTCGAGCGAGCTGCGGATCGCACGGACCTCGCGCACGAAGCAGCCTGCCGTCACGAGCGCGGCGACCGCCTGCTCGATGGCGCTCGCAATGCCTGCGTCCTCGAGCTTGTTCTGCCAGGCGCAGCGGAGCTCGTGCGTGTCGGCCGGCTTCGCGGCACCGTCGTCGCGTGTGACCTTCGCGATCCCAGGCACGGCGCGGACGGCCGCGAGCGCGCGCTCGAGATCACCGCGGACGACGAGGACGAGGCCGGCCGCGCGGCGCTTCCGCGACAGGTCGTCCATCGTGCCCTCGGCGACGAGCTTGCCCTTCGCGATGACGACGACGCGACTGCAGCTCGCCTCGACCTCGCTGAGGATGTGCGTCGAGATGAGGACGGTGTGCTCCTTGCCGAGATCGCGGATGACCTCACGCACCTCGCGGATCTGGTTCGGGTCGAGCCCGGCCGTGGGCTCGTCGAGGATGAGGAGCGGCGGACGTGCGACGAGCGCATCTGCGAGGCCGACGCGCTGGCGGTAGCCCTTCGACAGGTTGCCGATGAGGACGTTGGCGACATCGTCGACGTTGGTCTTCTGCATCGCGTCGTCGACGAAGCCGGCGCGATCGCGGCGGGGCACGCGCTTGAGCTCGGCGCGGAACGCGAGGTACTCGGCGACGCGCATCTCCGGATAGAGCGGGACGGCCTCGGGCATGTAGCCGATCTTCTGGCGGGCCTCGAAGCTCTGCTCGCGGATGTCGTGGCCGGCCACGGTGACCTTGCCGCTCGTCATCCCGAGAAAGCCGGAGAGGATGCGCAGCGTCGTGCTCTTGCCGGCGCCGTTCGGGCCCAGAAAGCCGACGACCTCGCCCTTGTCGACCTCGAACGACACGTCGTCGACGGCGACACTTCCGGCGCCTCCGAGAGCGCCGGAGCCGTAGCGCTTGACGAGCTTCTGGACGGAGATCATCGTCGGACGACCGGGTTTTACCACGCCCGGCTCGTGAGAAGTTTCCCTCGGCGCCCGCCGCAGGGCACATTTAGCGCCGTGATCGTCCGTGCGCCGTGGTTCGTGGCTGGGTTTCTCCTCGCATCATCTGCGTGCCGCTCGGGCACATCCCCCGCGCCGGCAGGCTCGGCGGTGGCGCCCGAAGTGAGGACCTACGTACCGCTCGATGCCGCGACGGTCCCGGACGCGCCCCGGACGATCGCCGAGGTGGACGCGGGCGCCGACGCCGTCGGTGATCGCGCGGGCGCAGACGCAGGCGCTCCCGAGGGCATGCTGCTCGTCGCCGGCGGGACGTTCACGATGGGCTCGGAGAGCGGCGGCGAGGGCGACGAGCACCCGGCGCATCTTGTGACGGTCGCGGCGTTCTGGCTGGAGCGCACCGAGGTCACGCAGACCGCGTACGACGCGTGCGTGGTGGCCAAGGTGTGTCCGCCCCCCGACGCGGCGATCCTCTCGACGTTCGGCGGTCTCTTCAAGGGGTCGAGCAAGCCGGTCGTCGGCGTGTCGTGGTTTGCCGCGCGCGACTACTGCAAGTGGACGGGCAAACGGCTGCCGCGCGAAGCGGAGTTCGAGCGTGCCGTGCGTGGCTCCGATGGACGACGCTTTCCGTGGGGCAACGAGGCCCCGACGCACGAGCGCACCGTCTTCGAGACCAACTCGACGGAGGACGTCGCGACGCACCCCACGGGTCGCGGGCCCTACGGGCACGAGGACCTCTCCGGCAACGTCTGGGAGTGGATCGAGGATGACTACGATCCGATGGCGTACTCGCGCGCCGGTGTGGCCGAGGGCAAGCCCGGGACGTGCGACGAGATCACTGCGGCCCAGAACAAGCTGCGTGCGGAGAACAAACAGGGTTTCACGGGCTCGAACCCGATCCCGACGGAGTGCGAAAAATCGATCCGTGGCGGCGCGTACAACTACCCCGCCGCCGGCCTGCGGAGTACGAACCGCATCCATCATCCACCGAGCTTCAAGCTGCGGATGACGGGACTTCGCTGCGCGAAGGACGCGGGGTAGCGCTGTTCAGCTCGGCAGCATGCTCGCCATGTCGGCTTCGAGCGTGCCCTCGATGTGCTTGATGGTCTTGCCGCGCATGCGCGCCTTGGTCGCGCCGTACGCCATCCTCGAGAGCCCGCCGAGACGCGCCGCCTCTTCCATTGCTTTGGCGAGGACGTCTCCGGCGGGGACGACTGCATCGAGGTAGCCGGCATGCGAGGCCGACTCGGGATCGTAGATCTTGCTCTCGAGCGTCGCGCGTCCGAGCTCGGTCGTCACGATGCGATCACGCGCGAGCTCCATCGCGAGGACGGGCACCGGCAGGCCGATCGAGACCTCGTTCAGGCCGATCCGGAACGCGCCCGAAGCGCCGATGCGAACGTCTCCGGTGAGGAGTACGAGCGCGCCGCCCGCGAGCGCGTGCCCGGTGCATGCGATGACGAGCGGGATCGGCAGTCCGTAGAGCTTCATGAGCAGATCGGACCCGCGACGCAGCAGCGCCTTCGCGTGGTCGGGGCCGCTCATCATCACCTTCAGGTCGAAGCCGGCGCAGAAGCGATCGGCGCGCCCGACGAGCACCATCGCGTTCGCCTCCTTGTCGGCGCGTACGAGGGACGCGAGGAGCGCGTCGATCATCGCCACGGAAAGCGCGTTGGCCTTGCCGTCGTCCATGCGGACGACAGCGGTGGTTCCTTCGAGGGTGAAGCTGAGGGGTTCGGTGCTCACGGCGAGCACGTTAGTCGAGATCAGCTTTCGCGCCGAGGACGCTGCGTCGACGCCTTACGGCTGAGCGACCTGGCGAGACGGAAGCCGAGACCGCTGCCGCGCGTCAGCGCGTACCAGCCTCCGCGCGACGCGGAGCGCGCCCACTTGTGATCCTGGCTCCAGCTGCCGGAGCGGATCTCCCGCCACGACGACTCCGCGCGCTCGGCGCTCTCCGCGGGCTCCGGCTCGGCGTCGAGCTCGGCGGCGGCCTTCTGTCCGACGATGTCACCGACCCACTCGCGCATCCCGCCCGCCATGTCACGTACGCCATACGGAGATTCGTCCGTCGGGAACGTGCCGACGGGCTCGGGCTGCTGCGCGAACGGCCGTGAGTCGCGCATCTTGCAGAACGTCGGGTCGAAGCGATCGCCCCACGGGTACGCCCTCCCGTCGACGCCCCGCGCGGCCTTTTCCCATTCGAGCTCCGTGGCGAGCCGGATCGGCGCGCCGGTACGCTTCGCCATCCAGCGGCAAAAGGCGCGTGCGTCGAACCAGTCGATGAACGACACGGGGACGTCCCAGTCGGACTCCCGCGGAAACATCTTGCGAGCCTCGCCTTCGACGAGCTGCTCGTACGGCATCCACCCGTTCGGCCCGAGGATGGCGCACATCCCCTCGGAGCCGCGCATGTCGGAGGGGGCGCGCTTGCGCACGAGAGCGGCGTCGCTCTTCTCGAGGTCGTCGAGAAACATGCAGTATTCACGGAATGTCACGGGCAGCTTCGCGATCGCGAAGTCGGCGATGTACGGCTCTTGCCGCGGGAGGACGTTGTACGCGTCGGAGTCGCCACCGATGATCGCGGTCCCGCCGGGGACGTACACGAAGGCCGGACCGATCTCCTCCTCCGTGTAGAGATTCAGCTCGCCCTTGTGCGATTCACCACGCCCTACGAGCACCGGGTAACGGATGTCGCGGTAGCCTGCGCTCTTCACGACGAGCTGGTAGCTCCCGGGCTCGAGCCGGACGTCCTCGATCGGGGTACGGCCCAGGTACCGCTCCTCGGAAGGGACGAGCACGCGTTCGTTCTCGTGGTAGCGCTGCGCGACGACGTGCGCTCCGCTCGGATTCGTGCGCAGCGAGAGGCGGGCGTCCGCGCGCAGGAGCGCCGTGAAGGGGCCTCGATCGTGCTCCATCACGAGCGCCTCGTAATAGACCTGCTGCGCGGCAGCTCGCTCCGTCTCGGCGGCGCGTGCGCGCGACCAGTAGAGCTGCGAGAGACCTGCGTGGGCCTCCTCGGAGTCCGCGTCGTAGCCGAGCGCCTTCGTGTAGAGCTCGATCGCCTCGGCGAGGACGAGCGCGGCGTCCTTCTCGGCGCGGACGGCCGCGTCCTCACGCTGCCAGCCGGGGCGCTTCTTGTCGATGGGCTCCCACCCGACGATGGGCTCGAGGAGCACCTCTGCTTCCTTCTTCAGACGCTCGCGATCCTCCTCGAGCGTCTCGAAACGCGCGACGATCTCCTGCGCGCGCAGGCAGAGCGTCCTCGCTTCCTCGCGGCGACGCTCGCGCTCCTTCGCGCCCTCGAGGAACTCCTCGATTTGCCGGGCGACGTCGTCGCACGACGGCGGTCGATCCTTCGGGTCCTTCGCGAGCATCTGGAGGCAGAGGTCTTCGAGGAGGAGCGGCGTCCCTGGGGCGAGCTCGCGCGGAGGACGCGGCTCCTTCGTGCACGTGGCGAGCATGATCTCGGGCGCGATCCGCCCGTCGAACGGCGCGACGCCTGCGAGCATCTCGTACATGACGACGCCGAGCGCGAAGAGATCGATCCGATGGTCGACGCTGTTCCAGTCGCCGCGAAGGACCTCGGGCGCCATGTAGCCGAGCGTGCCGGCCGGGCTCGACAGACCGGGGGGCGGCGTGGAGCCCTCGCCATGGATCTGGAGGGTGCTCTTCGCGTCGACGCGCGCGATGCCCCAATCGGCGAGATAAACCTCGCCGAAGTCACCGAGCAAGATGTTCTCCGGCTTCACGTCGCGATGGATCACGCCACGCGAGTGGGCATACGCGAGCGCGCGCGTGACCTGGAGGAACGCGCCAAGGAGGCGCACCATCGTCCAGTTCTGGCGGAGCGCAGGGCTCGCGAGGAGATCGCGCAGCGTACGTTGCTTGACGACGCGCATCGTGTAGTAGGGCTGCCCGTCCTCGGCAGCGCCGAGGTCGTAGACAGGAATGATGTTCGGGTGCTCGAGCTGCCCGGTGATGCGAGCCTCCTCGACGAAGCGCGAGCTCGCGACCCAGTCGCAAGACTTGTGGCGCTGGAGCGTCTTCAGCGCGACGACGCGCCGGATCTCGCGATCGAGCGCGGCGACGACGTCGCCGGCGCCGCCCGACCCGAGCGTCTCGCGGAGCGTGTAACGCGGGCCGGCGATGCGCCCCGGCATTGCCTCGAGCGGGTCACTGGGAGGCGGGAGCGATGCGTCGAAGTCGCTCGCTTGCGTATCCAGCGACGCTCGCTCGCTCGACAGCGTGTTCAGCTTCTCGGTGTCGAGGATGCGCAGGAAGATGTCGTGCGCGTCGGCGTTGTTCCCCTGCACCGCCCATCGACAGGCGACCGCCCAGACGTCTTGCGGTTTGATCCAGCCGCGCGCGGCGGCCTCCATTGCGATCGCGTGGACGTCCCGGATCTTCATGATCGCGCTGAGCCTACACAAAGACGAGCGCCCGCTCCGTGACTACGGGCGGGTGCGGGTCGCGTGGCTGGGGAGCTGGCTATTGCGCCGGAGAGATCGAGAGAGCGTCGCCGGTGGCGCAATCGAAGCTGATGTCCGCCGAGCAGCTGTTGCGCGACATGTTCGCGAGGAGGACGAGGAAGCCCAGACCGTTGACGTGAACGACCTTGGCCGACTGCGCGACGCGCGCATCCCAGGCCTTCGCGAGGCCCGAACAGGCCTGACGAACGGGATTGCCCGGCACGACGGGGTTGCCCGGCACGTGCGACGGGAGGTGGAGCGTGCGATCGGTGTGCTTGTAGAGCCCGAACGCGTTGCCGGCCGGGCTCGGGGCGATGCGGAGACCGTCGATGGTGGCCGCGTCGATGTTCACGTCGACCAGGGTGACCGTGTCGGTCTGGGCACCCGTGCATGCGGTCGCGGCGGCGCCGCTGACGCCCGCGCCGCTGACGCCCGCGCCGCCGACGCCCGCGCCGCCGAGCGCGCCCTTGCCGGTGCCCGTCGTTTCGTCGGTGTTGTCACTGGCCGCAGTGCAGGCGACAAGACCTGCAAACAGCACCGCCACCGGCATGATCCGCTTCAGCATTTGATTGGACGCTCCAAAGTGAGACGCAAGAGAGACTGCCAGTCTCGCACAAGCGCGACCGCGCGCCACTCTTGGGCTTCGAATCGTGGGAGACCTCGTCACGTCGTCCTCATCAGTCCTACATGCGCGCAGGCGCCGTCCGTTCGCGCGCGCCGGATTACCTCGCGCGACGCAGCGACTGGACGAGGGCGGCGCGACGACCGGCGAGGATGTCGGACGGCCGGCCGCCCATCGTCGCCACCGCATATGGAAGCGTACGCAGTCGAGGCCGCGGAGGCGCGGCCGAGCACGCATGCGCGCGGCGCCTTCTTCGGCGCAGTGGCGGCGCACGTGAGCGCCTTCGAGGCGGCCGACGGCGGCACCATCTTCCTCGACGAGGTCGGTGAGCTGCCGCTCGCCCTCCAGCCCGTCAAGGCGACCTCATCTTCGTATGGCACCGACCTGGAAGCTGAGCTACGACGCGACCCCAGCTATGCAAAGTGCACAGAAGCGCGGTGTTCTGACCTCTCTCGGTCTGGCGGCTCTCGCGCTCCTCGCGCCCGGCGCAGCCCAGGCCGAGCGTGCGAAGAGCTTCACGACGGACGCGTTCTCGATCGCGCTCCCGAGGCCCGTGTGCTTCGCGGTGCCGGTGAGCCTTCGTGATACCGGAGCGTGCAAGGGTCTCCCGCCGGCGGGCGCGAACGACATCGACACGACGCAGATCGGTCTCATCGCGGCGGGCGGCATCCGTCGCGCGGCGGGAGAGGCCAGCGCCCCGGGCACGCTGCCGATCGTCGGGCTCCTCCAGGTGTTCCAGGTTCCGGCCTCGAACGACAAGCAGCCGGAAGCCGCCCAGGCGGAGCGCGCCGCGCTCGACGCCACCAAGGCGATCCTCGCCACGCTCCCCTCCGAGGCCCACCGCAGCAAGGTGATCGCGCACCTCCAATACGTCGAGGGCCTCGTCGCCGTCCGCACGACCGTCGACGTCGACGACCTCAGCCCCGGTACGCGTGCGAGCTTCTTCGGTCACATCGAGACGGCCACCGTCTTCGGCCGTGACGCCACGTACACCGTGGTGTGGTCGGGGCCGGCCGGCGAGGCGACCGCGATCGCGCTCGGCCACCTCGCCGACGACTCGACGAAGACGATGCACCTCGTCCCTTCGCAGCATCCCGAGCCGCGCGACGTCGCCCGCGCGAATGCGGGCGTGCTCGGCAGCGCGCTCCTTCCGCTCGGCGGTGTCGCCGCCTTCGGCGTCCTCGCGACGGCTCTCTATGTGCGAAAGCGTCGCGGCAAGAGCCAGCGGCTCCGCGCGGAGCTCTGGCCCGCGCACGGCGAGTAACACGTCACGACAGCTCGATGACGCCGTCCTCGACCGCGCCGTAGCGGAAGCCGATAAGGTCGAGCAGGTAGTTCTGATAGAGCCGCCACGGCGCCTTCGGGCCCTGCTTCGGCAGGCGAGAGACCGCGCGCTGTACGTAGCCCGACGAGAAGTCGAGCAGCGGCTCCTGCGGTAGCCCGGCATCGGTGTGCGCGATGCACTTCTTCTTACCTGCCCTCTCCATGTGATTGAGGAGGCGGCACACGAACTCGCAGACAAGGTCGGCCTTGAGCGTCCATGACGCGTTCGTGTAGCCGAGCGTGATGGCGAGGTTCGGAACGTCGCTGAGCATCGCGCCGCGGTAGTTGGTCGTCTTGCCGACGTCGATCGCCTTGCCGTCGACCGTGAGCTTCACGTCGCCGAGCAAGAGGAGCTCGAGGCCCGTGGCGGTGACGACGACGTCGGCGTCGAGCGTCTTGCCCGAGCGAAGCTGAAGGCCCGTCTCCGTGAAGGTCTCGATGTGGTCGGTCACGATCTCCGCGCGACCGGACCTCACGGCCTCGAAGAGGTCGCCGTCGGGGATGAGACAGAGCCGCTGATCCCACGGGAAGTAGGTCGGCGTGAAGTGCGTGGCGATGTCGAAGTCGGGACCGAGGCTCTTCTTGACGTTGCCGATCATGAATTTCTTGGCGTGCTTCGGGAACCGCCGCGAGTAGTTGAAGAGCGCCATGCTGAGAACCACGTTCTTCCAGCGCGTCAGGCCGTAAGCGACCTCGCCGGGCAGCCTGCGCTCCATCCACTTCGCGACGACGTCGACCGCGGGGAGCGAGAGGACGTACGAGGGCGACCGCTGGAGCATCGTGACGTGCGCGGCCTTCTTCGCGAGCTCGGGGACGAGCGTCACGGCGGTCGCTCCGCTGCCGATCACGACGACACGTTTTCCGGCGTAGTCGACGTCGTCGGTCCACTTCTGCGGATGGACGACGCGACCGCCGAAGCGCGCCGTCCCCGGGAAATCGGGCGTGTAGCCCGCGGCGTAGTCGTAGTAGCCGCTGCACATGAGGAGGAAGCGACACGTGAGCGTGACGTTCTCGCCCGTATCCGTCTTCTTCACATCGACGGTCCAGGTCGACGTCTTGCTCGACCACGAGGCGCGCTCGACACGGTGACCGAAGCGGATCTTCCTGTCGATGCCGTACTCGCGCGCCGTCTCCTTGATGTACGCGAGGATCGACGGCCCGTCGGCGATGGCCTTCGCGCCCTTCCACGGCCGGAACCCGAAGCCGAGCGTGTGCATGTCCGAGTCGGAGCGGATGCCCGGATACTTGAAGAGGTCCCAGGTTCCGCCGATCGCGTCGCGACTCTCGAGGATCGCGTACGTGCGCGTCGGGCTCTTCGACTGAAGGTGATACCCGGCGGCGATTCCGGACAGACCGGCGCCGACGACGAGGACATCGAGAAATTCGCTCATTGGTTGTTCCAGCGGCGTCGCGTTCTAGCCGCGGACGCGCCAGTTGCCGACGAACGTGCGCGCGAGCTCGTCGCACGTGGGGTCGGTCACGATGAGCTCGGGCCGACCGTTCCGGTTCACGACGATCGTGTTCTGGCGGAACACGCGGCCGAACGCGATCGCCTCCTCGCGGTTCATGTCGTGAACGAGCCACGATGGCTCACGCCACGTGCCCTCGGGATCCTCCTCGTAGCCGACGCACTGCTCGACGCGGTAGCAGCCGAGGATGAGCATGTCGCGCAGCACCGAGTGGCGCGACTCGTTCACCTTCCGCGGCAGCAGCATCGACCGCGGGTTGAACGCCGTCAGGACCGTGAACGGACGGATGAGCAGCTCAGGCAAGCTCGAGAGATCCTGCACGACGTCGCCATCGAGCGAAACGCGCAGCGGTCCGCTCCCGGTCGGGAGATCGTAGACGGTCGAAAGGTACTGGCGGAGGAGGTTCTGATCCATGACGGACGCCTCCTTACTACCACGACTCGGAAGCCCGAGCCGCGCGCCCCGTCAGCCGTCGAAGCGGTACCCGACGCCGCGGACCGTCTGGATGTAGACGGGCTCCTGGGGGTCGGCCTCCAGCTTCGCGCGCAGCTGCTGGATGAAGTTGTCGACCGTTCGCGGTGTTCCGTGGTGTTTCGGGCCCCAGACACGCCGGAAGATGTCATCCCGTGAGAGCACCCGACCGCGCTCGTTCACGAGACACACGAGCACGTCGAACTCGCGAGCCGTCATCTCGACGGGCTCGCCGGCGCGCTTCACGTTGCGCGCTGCGACGTCGACCTCGACCTCGCCGAAGGCGATCCCCTTCCGAGGCGAGGGAGGAGGCGCCGCATGGCCTCGGCGCAGGGCCGCACGCACGCGGGCTAGCAGCTCCGCGAGGCTGAAGGGCTTCGCGACGTAGTCCTCCGCGCCGAGCTCGAGGCCAGCAACCTTGTCCATCTCGCCGGCCTTCGCCGAGAGGATGATGATCGGCATCGTGCGTCCTTCGGCGCGGAGCTCGTGCAAGACCTCGAGGCCGTTGCGCTTCGGCAGCATGACGTCGAGGACGATGAGGTCGGGGTCGACCGTGCGCGCAAGCTCGAGCCCGGTCTCGCCGTCCTCGGCGAGGTCGACGACGTACCCCTCGCTCTCGAGGTTGATCCGGAGCCCGAGCGCGATGCTCGGATCGTCCTCGACGACGAGGACGCGCTTGCCCGATAGATCGGCCGTTTTGCGCTTGGGTTCGAGCATGAGCGGAGGACCATGGGCGATCTACCGCGAACGACGCGGCACGCGCCAGCGTTTCGGTCAGATCGCGCCCGCGCGGATGACCGTGGGGTCGGCCTCGACATCGGAGCGGGTGTCTCTCCGCTCGCTCCGCGCGTTCGACGGCTCACGCAAAATCGTCTTCGCTTCGCCCGCGGCGGGCGCGGGGGGAAGCACGATCGTGAAGCGGCTACCCTTGCCCGGCGCGCTCTCGACCGTGACGCGGGCATGGTGCGCGCGCGCGACGTGTTTGACGATCGCGAGGCCGAGTCCTGAGCCTTCCTTCGTTCGCGAGAGGCGGTCGTCGATCCGGTAGAACTTCTCGAAGATGCGCCGCTGCTCCGGGCGCGGGATGCCCTCGCCGTTGTCGGTCACCGCGAGGCCGACCTCGCCCTTCGCGGTGAGCTCGGCGAGAAGGCGCACGGTGGGCGGCGTGCCGCCGTACTTCTGCGCGTTCGAAACGAGGTTCACGAGCGCGTCGACGATCGCGGCGCGATCGACGACGACGTTCGGCAGGTTGGGCGCGACGATGACCTCGAGGTCGAGGTCCTTTCCGAGAAGCGTGCGCGGGGCGTAGGCGCTCAGCGTGTCGTCGATGATGTCTTGCACGCTCTCGAGGCGGAGCTCGTAGATCTTGCGGCCCGCGGCCATGCGTCCCCAGTCGAGCAGGCGCTCGATGAGCCGCGAGAGCCGCTCCGACTCGGCGACGAGCAGCGACGTGCACTTCTGCCTCGTCGCCGCGTCGTCGCCGGCGCGCTCGATCGTCTCTGCGAAGAGGCGGATGGCGGTGAGCGGCGTCCGAAGCTCGTGACTGACCTTCGACACGAAGTCGGCCTGGAGCTCGGAGAGGTTGGCCTCGCGACGGACGAACACGAGCACGAGCACGACGCCGGTGACGACGACGGAGACAAAGCTGACCGAGAGGATGCCGAAGAGAAGGTTGATCCGCGCCTCGAGGAACATCTGGATGATGCCGATCGAGAGGAGGAGCACCGTGGGAATGATGACGAGGTAGACGAGCAGCTGGACGATGCGGCGATACCCCATCCGCTGGAGGTTCTTCGCGGCGACCTTCCGGATGTTCTTTCCGGGCACGGGCTGACTGGGCCGTTCGCTCATCGTCCTTCCGCGTCCTTTAGCATCGCCGTCACGAATCGTCGCCCTGCTCCGATGTCTCCTCGTGACCCCCCGTTTTCGTCGCATTTTTCTCCTCCTCGTCGTCTCCTGCGCCGCGCCCCCCTCCCCGACCCCACCATCGGCCCCCACCCCTCTCTCCCACGTGCCCGTGCCCGTGCCCGTGCCCGTGCCCCCTCTCCCTCCCTCCACCCCCATCGTCTCCCGCGCGCGCCTCGAGGTCTCCCGCGCCGTCACCTACGACTCCTCCTACGCCTCTCTCGCGTACCCCAACGGCGATCCCTCCCCGGACCGCGGCGTCTGCACGGACGTCGTCATCCGCGCCCTCCGCACGACAGGCACCGACCTCCAGGAGCTCGTCCACGACGACATCCTCCGCCGCCCCGCCGCGTACGCGACCGTCGCGCGTCCCGATCGCAACATCGACCATCGACGCGTCTCCCCCATGCTCGTCTACCTGCGCGCGCATGCCACGTCGCTTCCCACCACGTTCGAGGGCGCCGCGCTCGCGACCTGGCAACCCGGCGACGTCGTCGTCTGGGGCTTCCGCCCGTGCCCCGCGTGCACTCCGGATCACGTCGGCGTCGTGAGCGACGTGCGCGGCCCGCGCGGCCTCCCGCTCGCTCTCCACAACATCGGCCCGGTCCCGAGCGAGGACGACCGACTCGACGCATGGACCGTGCTCGGCCACTTCCGCGTGGCGGGCACGACGCCGCGCCGGAATTGAGCCCCGCGATCAGAACGCGTCGGAACGGACCCACGTCGGACGCGAGGCCGCGACGCCGTTACCGAGCGCCCCCTGATTCGCCGTGGACGAGCTGTCGACTGCGACCGTGCCGGCGCCTTCGTCGAAGCGCCAGTCGCCGACGAGCCCGATCTCGGTCCCCGTGAGCCGGACCCTCATCGTGGCGCCGATCTCCGCGGTCGTTCGAGCGACGTTCCAGACGCGGACCTCGTCGAGCTTGCCCTTGAAATGTGGCTATCGATGGTGTTGCCACCGATGTCGATGTTCGCAGGCGCGCTCAGCGCGGCGGTGCTGTTGCCGGTCGTCGTCTTCTCCTCCACGCCGTGGATGACCACGCGCATCGTTCCCGTCGAACGAATGCGCACGGCCCCCATGTGCACCCAGGTGCCCCCCGTCAGCGTGGTGGTCGACAGGACCGTGAGCCTCGACCGCAGCGTCGTCGGGGCGCTCACGAGCTAACCCCGCGTCGGACGGGAGCGTCCAAGCTCCGAAGAACGGGAGCGCAGCTACGAAATCGAGTCGTCGATCGCCGCGCGCATGATCGTGACCGGTGGAGAGAAACCGAGCCACAGCTCGAACGCGAGCGCCCCCTGGCGCGCGAGCATCCCGAGACCGTTATCGCAGGCGAGCCCGCGCTCCTTCGCACGCTCGAGGAAGGGCGTGCGTCTTGGCGAGTAAACGACGTCGAGCGCGACGGCGCCGCCCGGGACCTGGTCCCAACGCACGGCCTCGGCAACGACGTCGCCCGGCGCGGCGCCCTTCATGCCGCAGCTCGTGGCCTGCACGATCGCGACGAGACGCGGATCCTCCTTGTCCGGAGCGTGCAAACCGTCGGCGCCGAGCGCGACGGCCACGCCGCGCCCTCCTGCCGCCGCGAGGATGCGATCGATCTCCCTCACGTACGCGACGGCATGGCCCGTCTCGCCGAGCGAGCGACCCCGGATGAGCACGCGACCGAGCACGAGATGCGAGGCCATCGCGACGATCGCGGCGCGCGCAGCGCCGCCGGATCCGATCACGAGTCCCACACCTCCGCTGAGCTTGGTCGCGCTACCCGCAAGGCGCAAGAGCTCCTCCGCCACGGCCGGAGTGTCGGTATTGTGCGCGCGCACGCGGCCGTCGGCGGTGCGCACGAGCGTATTCGCCGCGCCTGTCGCACGTGCGCTGGCATGCACCTCGTCGACGAGCTTCAGGACCTTCCGCTTGTGAGGAACGGTCACGTTGAATCCCGCGAAATCGCCGCGCCGCAGCGCCTCGATGCGCGCTGGGAGCTCGGCCTCGTTCGTCTCGAGCGTCTCGTACGTGTGAGGAAGGCCAAGCGCACGGTAGGCGGCGACGTGCATCGCCGGGCTGAGCGAATGAGCGATCGGAGCGCCGATGACGGCGAAGCGCAACGGTGTGCTCGTCATTTCTCGCTCCCGGGCTCGAGGTCCGTCACCTCGGCATCGAAGCTTCCGTTCCCGACGCGGACGTGGACGGTCTCGCCGCGTGTGAGCTCGCTCGCACTGCGCACGGCGTGACCGTCCTTCGTGCGTGTCGCGATCGCGTACCCGCGCGAGAGCACCTTGAGCGGGCTCATTGCGTCGAGCCGGCCAGCCAGACCGGAGAGCTCACGATGGTCGTCACCGACGCGACGCCGTGTCGCCTCCGCGAGCCTACCGCGCGCATCGCTCACCTCACCGCGCGACGCGATCGCGCGCGCGCGCGCGATCTCGAAGAGCCGGGTCCGGAAGGCCAGCACCTGGCCCTTGTCGCGCGCAATCCGCTCGCGCGGATGCGCCGCGCCGAGCCTCGCGCCGAGGCGGTTCGCCGTCTCGCGGTCCTGCGCGATCATGCGCGTCACGACGCGCGACATGCGAACGACGTGCTCGTCGACGCGTTGCTGCGCGCTCGCGATGAGGAGGCGCGGATCGCCGAACGCGCTCGCGACCTTCGCGGTGCGCGCGCGCTCCTCGGAGATCCGGGCGTGCATCGCACGACGAAGCCTCATATCGCGCTCCTCGAGGAGGCGCCGACGAGCGGTTGCGTCGGGCACGACGAGCTCTGCGGCCTGCGAGGGCGTCGACGCGCGGGCGTCGGCGGCAAAATCGACGAGGGTCACGTCCGTCTCGTGGCCGACGGCGCTCACCACCGGCACACGACACGCAGCGACGTCGCGCACGAGCTGCTCGTCGTGGAACGCGAGGAGGTCGTCCTGGGAGCCGCCGCCACGTCCGACGATGATGACGTCGACCTCGGGAACGCGCTGGAGCGCAGCGAGCGCACGGCAGACCGCTTCGGCCGCGCCGAGGCCTTGCACCTGCGCCGGCGCGAGCAGGATGCGCGCGCCGCCACGCCGGAACGCGACCTTGCAGATGTCGTGGATCACAGCTCCGCCCGCGCTCGTCACGACGCCGATGATGCGCGGCTCGTGGGGTAGCGGGCGCTTCTTCTCCGGCGCGAACAGGCCTTCGGCGCGGAGCTTCGCCTTGAGCTTCTCGAGCGCCTCGAGGAGCGCGCCCTTGCCCGTAGGCTCGACGCGATCGCCGATGATCTGCATGCGACCGCGCGGCGCCCAGAACGTGGGCTTGCCGCGGAGGCGCACGCGCGCGCCATCCTTCACGAGGAGCTTCGAGCGCGGCGTGACGTTCTGGCGATAGACGACGACGTCGACCGTCGCGTCCTCGTCCTCGTCTTTGAGGGAGAAATAGAGGTGGCCGCTCGAGGCCGGGCGCGCGCCGGTGACCTCGCCCTCGACCCAGACGGCGTCGGAGAAGGCGCGGTCGAGGGTGCGGGTGAGGATGCGACCGAGCTGGGAGACGGTGAGAACGGGCGGTGAGGTGGGGGCGGCCTTGGGCGGGGCCGGAGGGAGATCGGGCACGGGCAGGGGCACGGGCGAGACGTGCGCCACGGGTGACACCTCCGAGGATTTGGAGGGAGGCGCGCGCTTCGACGGAGGCGCGGGCTCCGACGGAGGCGCGGGGAAGGCGGCGTCGAAGTCGAAGGTGAGGGACTCGCCCGGGGGGCGGGGGTTGGCCCGCGAGCGCTTGTCGGTCATCCGGCCGACTCGATGTCGAGGACGCGGACGTTGCGCTTCTTCTTCTCTTGCTCCGTCGAGTACCGGAGCTTCTCGTAGAGCGACATCACGTTGGTCTTGATGCCCACGATGCGAATCTCGGGCGTCGTCTTGTCCATCGCCTCGAGGATGATGTTGCCCGTCCCCATGATGCGCTGTCCGAACGGCCGTTCCACGACGTAGTCGACGACGCGGTAGAGATCGAGCTGCTCCATCCGTTTGGAGAACACCCCCTGCTCGATCACGACGCGCTGGCTCGTGATCTTGTAGTGCACTCCGCGCGTGCGGAACCACATGACGACGACCGAGATCCCGAGCGTGAGGATCGCGAGGAGGAGCCCTCCGAGGCCCTGGATGAGCGCAGGCCGCCCGGAGAAGAGCAGCTCCTCGTCGGGGCCTGGCATCAGCCCATCCATCTTCGGCTTCATGAGCTCCTGGGACATGCCGACCAAGGTCGCCCTACGCGGGGCGAGATGCAAGGGACGCGAAAATAGTTCGATGGATCCGTCGGCCTCGCCCCAGGGGCCGGCCATGAGCTTCCGACTCGCCTGCGCCGTCCTCTCCTCTCCTCTCTCTCCTCGCCGCCGCAGCATGTGGCGGCATCGCGCCGTCCTCGTCGAACGAGCCGAGCCTTCCTGCCACGGGCCCGTCTGCGAGCGAGCCCGTGCTCAGCGGGCCTGGTTCGCCGGAGAACCCTCCCGCGCCGAAGTACCCGATCGGTCCCTACACCGGCGCGGTCGCAACGACCGACGTCTCGATCCTGTACCCGCTCCTCACGAATGCTCACGCGACGGATCTCGTGCGCGCCTCCGCGTCGGGCTCGCACGGTGCTCTTCTCCCGCAGTCGGTCGTAGACACGGTGCATCCGGGCGTCACGAACGTCCACGCGTTCGGCTACCTGCATCGCACGGTGTCGATCATGCAGCGGGCGGCGAACGAGTCGGTGCTCGTGGCCGACCGCGTGGCCGACCCTCATCGGACCGAAGTGAGCCCGACGCTGGTCGGCGCTAGCAATCCAGGGTAACCATCCGCCTCGATGTCGCTCCATCCCCCGCGTGCCTTCAAGAAGGTCCTCGTCGCGAACCGAGGCGAAATCGCCGTGCGCGTCACGCGCACCCTCCACGAGATGGGCATCGCGTCCGTCGCCATCTTCTCCGAGGTCGATCGCGCAGCGCTTCACGTTCGCATGGCGGACGAGGCCTATCTCGTGGGGCCCGCGCCCGCGAACGAGAGCTACCTCCGGATCGACAAGGTCCTCGACGTCGCGAAGAAGTCCGGCTGCGACGCCATCCATCCCGGGTACGGCTTCCTCAGCGAGAACGCCGAATTCGCAGATGCATGCGAGCGCGCCGGCATCACGTTCATCGGCCCGCCGGCGAGCGCCATGCGCGCGATGGGATCGAAGACGGCCGCCCGCGCGAAGATGGCCGAGGCGGGCGTCCCCATCGTGCCCGGCGCGATGTGCGCGACGACCGACGAGGCCGTCGCCGCCGCGAAGCTGATCGGTTTCCCCGTCATGCTGAAGGCTTCCGCGGGCGGAGGCGGCAAGGGCATGCGCCTCGTCCACGAGGAGAGCGAGATGGCGAACGCGTGGGAGCGCGCGCGCTCCGAGGCGAAGAAGTTTTTCGGCGACGACACCGTCTACCTCGAGAAGGCGCTCATCAGGCCGCGCCACGTCGAGATCCAGGTGCTCGGCGACCGCGACGGCAACATGGTCCATGTGTTCGAGCGCGACTGCTCGATCCAGCGCCGCAACCAGAAGGTCGTCGAGGAAACCCCCTCGCCGGCCGCGTCGCGCGAGCTCGTCGCGCGCATGGGTGCCATCGCCGTGCAGGGCGCGAAGGCCGTCGGCTACCACAGCGCCGGCACGTTCGAGTTCCTCCTCGCAGACGATGGGAGCTTTTACTTCCTCGAGATGAACACGCGCCTTCAGGTCGAGCACCCTGTGACGGAGCTCGTCTCCGGCCACGATCTCGTCCGCGAGATGGTGAACGTCGCGCAGGGCGAAAAGCTGCAGTTTACACAGACCGATCTCGTCTCCCGCGGAGCGGCCATCCAGTGCCGCATCTACGCCGAGGATCCGTCGAACGGCTTTCTCCCCTCGCCAGGCCGCATCGAGAGCCTCGTCGTTCCGGCCGGCCCCGGCATCCGCGACGACGGCGGCGCGTACCCCGGCTGCGACATCTCGAGCTACTACGATCCGCTCATCTCGAAGCTGTGCGTCTGGGCGCCGACGCGCGAGCATGCCGTCGCCCGCATGCGCCGCGCGCTCTCGGAGTACGTCGTGACGGGCATTCGCACGAACCTCGCCTTCCACGAAAAGCTCTTCCAGCACCCCGATTTCGTGGCCGGCAACTACGACACCAGCTTCATCGAGCGACACAAGGAGCTGCTCCTGGGCTATCCGCTCGTGCCCGAGGCCGATCGCGAAAAGGTCGCCGTGGCCGTGGCCATCGCCGCTGCGCGCCTCGAGCGCGCGACCGGCGCGAGCTCGGCGGTCACCGGTGAGAGCGGCTCGCGTCTCTCTCCGTGGGTCGCAGGGCAGCGCGCGCGTCTTCGCTGAGCGACCTTCGGGCCTGAGCGACCTTCGGGTCTTAGCGACCTGCGGGCCCGAGCGACCTTCGGGAGCTCAGTCGGCGTCGGTGCTGCCGTCGGTCGGCCCCGCATCGACCCCGCACTCCACCGGGCACTCGCCCTGCACGCACCCAAGGATGCGAAGCGCGTGGCTTCGCGTCTCCGACGTCACCAGGTAGTTCGCGAGCTCGATCGCGCAACCGAGCTTCTGCGTCGTCAGGTAGCACTCGAGCGCGCGGCCCACGATTCCCTGGCAAGGGCAGTCCACGGTGCACTTCGCGATCGCCTCGCCGCACCGGGCCTTCGTGCAGCCGATGCAGACACCCGTCGTCGATGCACCGTCGCCGATGGACGCGTCGTGGACCTTTGCAAACAGATCCGCCGTCCGGTCGCAGGGCAGCTCCGGCTCGCTCACGTCGGGCGTGCCTGAATCTCGAGTGCCGCTCTCCGCGGCGTCCGGCAGATCCGTCGAGGCGTCGTCGCGCGAGCTGCAGGCCTGAATGCAAAACGCGCCTCCGAGCAGTCCGGCCACCGTGAGGAGGACCAGGAGCCGGAGGCGCATTCGCGTGCCTACTCAGTTGGCGTCGGCGTCGTTGCCGGCGTCGGCAATGTTCGACGCCTGACACTCTTTATCGCAGTTGTTCGTCAAGCAGCCGGCGAGCGCGATGCCGAGCTGCTGCGTCGCCTTGGGCACGCCCTGGAACGAGGACGCACACGCGAATTGCTGCGCCTGTGTCTGCGCCTTCGCGACGCACTCGAGGCCCTTGGCCGCGATGCCCTGGCAGGGGCAGTCGGCCTTGCACGCGTCGATCTCGTTCGCGCACTTCACCTTCGCGCAGCCGAGGCAAACGCCGACCGACGATGCGCCGTCGGCGATCGCCGCGTCGGGCACGTCCTTCAGGATGTCCGCGTTCTTGTCACACGTCGGCGCAGCGTCGGCCGCGTCGTGAACGGACGTGTCCTTCACGGTCGCGTCGACCACGTCCTGACCGGCGTCGGTCGCGGCGGCGCTGTCGCTCTGCGTGCCACCGCAAGCCTGGACCGCGAAGCCCCCGGCGAAGAGAACCGCAGAAAAGCCAATGACGAAGAAGCGAATACGCATGATGCCGTCCTCCCGGAAACCCGCGACGTCTTTACACGAGGGCCAGCGCGAGCGCTACTCGCCCTCGCGGGAGCCTCGGCGTAAGGTTCGAGGTCCATGCGCGCGCGTCAAAGGCTCGTCCCGCTGCTCTCCTTTCTGGTGCCGGTCGTCGTCGCGGCCTCGGCCTGCTCGAGCGACCCGGCGGCGGCGCCCGCCGCAGAAAATACGGTGCACGCGCGATTCCGCCTCGGGACGGATCCCCTCCCCGGCTTCCTCGACGTCCCGTTCCCCTCCGATGCGTACCTCGAGGGCGGCCATTTCACCGCGGCACTTCCGGGCCTCGAGCGCACCTTCAAGAACAACTCGGGGGTCCTCGCCACGCAGCTCGCCCTGACGAGCGGCTGGTCTCGCATCGCCCCCGTGCTCTTCCTCGTCGACGACCCCGCGCTCCCCAAGCTCGACAACGGGGAAGAGACGGGCGCCGGCATCGACCGGATGACACTCCCGGCAGACGAGGATGCGTGCAAGGCCGATGGCAGCGCGGTGTTCCTGATCGACCTGGAGGCGACCGATCCCAGCTCCGCGCGCGTTCCGTGCCGCGCGACCACGCTCGACGAACGCGATCGCGAGAGCAGCCGCTTCTACGTCGCGATCGGTCCCGCGCGCGGTTTCGTACTGGCGGAGGGTCATCACTACGCGGCGGTCATGACGAGCCGTCTCAAGACCGAAGCGGGCGTCGCCCTCGGAGCCTCGACCGACTTCCTCACGACTGCGGTGAAGAAGGAGGGCGCGCTCGGCTCCCTCTACGGCGCCGCCTACGACAAGATCATGGGCGCGATCGGCAGCGCCCTCGCCGCCGACAAGGCGCAGATCGTGGCGGTCGCGCCCTACACGACCCAGAAGGTCACGGCGGAGCTCTTCGCGGTCCGCGACTCGATGGAAAGCGCGCCCGCGCCGGTGCTCTCGTGGGACGCAGCGTCGGTCCTCCCGATGACCAACGCGAAGTTCGCGACGAAGTCGGGCGGCGTGCTCCCCACGGGTTTCGCAGCGAGCCTCGACGACTGGCTCGGCGTCGTGGCGGCGGGCGCGAAGCTACCGGACGGCAGCGACGACCCCGACGACTCCCTGCCCGTGCGCGCGCACGACAAGCTCGCCGCGGTCGGCACCGCCGTGTTCTCCGCGCCGAACTACCTGCGCGTCCGCCCCGGGAAATACGACGATCTCGAGCACGCGACGTTCGCGCGGGACGGAGCCGGAGTCCCCGTGGTCGCCCCCGAGAAGCCAACGTCGAAGATCTGGGTGACCCTCGCGGTCCCGACCGCGCCCATGCCCGCCGCGGGCTACCCCGTCGTCATCGTGCAGCACGGGCTCAACGGCTCGCGCGAGTACCTGCTCTCGATGGCGAACCACATCGCGTCGAAGGGCTGGATGGCCGTCGCGATCGACAGCGTGACCTTCGGCGCGCGCGGCGCGGACCCGAAGTACCTCGTCGATGCCGTCAACGACAACGCGAAGGCGCCCGGCGCCGTGTACGCGGGCGGCGACGGCATCAACGACCTCGTCGCGGGCGAGCGCGGCGGCAGCTTCGACTTCTTCGGCAGCCTGAAGAACCTCCTCGCGCTTCGCGATCAGCTGAGGCAGGCCGCGCTCGACACGGTGTCGCTCGTGAAGGTCCTGCGCGCGAACCCCGATCTGTCGGCACTCACGACTGGGGCGACGGCACCGAAGATCGATCCCGCGCACATCGCGTACGTCGGCGACTCGCTCGGCGCGATCGAGGGCGCCCTCGCGGCCGCGCTCGAGCCGAACGTGAACGCGTGGACGCTCAACGTCGGCGGCGGCGGCGTCATCTCGGAGGCCGCGGCGCACGGGCCGGTGATCAACTCGAACCTCGCGCTCGCGGGCACGGTGAACTTCGGATTCGGCGCCACGCTCTACACCGAGGCGCATCCCGTCGTCGTGATCGCCCAGACGCTCATCGAGGCTGGCGATCCCATCGCGTTCGCCGACCGCCTCGTGATGAAGCCCGCGACGCTCGCGGGCGCACCGACGAAGGCGCGCAACATCCTCCAGATCTCGGTGCTGTTCGACGCGCTGGTCGCCAACGAGGCGAACGAGGCGCTCGCGCGCGCCGCCGGCTACGCGCTCGCGTCGCCCAACGTCGGGCTCAACTCGGGGATGGCCGACCTCACGACTCTCGCGCCGTATCGCGGCGGCGGGATCAAGCTCCCGATCCTGCCCGAGGCGCCCGGCGGCTATCATGACGTGCCCGTAGCGGGCTCGACGGCCATCCTCATCCAGGCCGCGCCCGCCCAGCACGGCGCGGACCTCGTTCGTGCGAAATGCGAGCGCACGTACCGCATCCCCTACAACGCGCCGGACGGGAAGCTCGACCTCACGGCCCAGGCTCCCGCACCGATCACGTGTCCGTACCTCGGCCTCCAGGACACCATGCTGCGGTTCTTCGGTGATGCGTTCGAAGGTCGCGTCCCCGTCGTGACGGGTTTCCCCATCCCGACACGCTGACTCGCACCTACCTCCGCCGACTCCGTTCTCTCCTCCATGAGCTTTGACGGGGGCGCCGGCACCGGCGGGGTGCTAATTCTCATCGTTGCTCGCGGCTCTGCGAGTCGCTTCACCCAGACCAGACCCGGGGTCACTCGGAATGCGGCGTCTCTCGTCCAGACTCGAACGCTGGCCCCTCTTGCTCGCGAACGTTCCCGTTCCCCCGAGCACACGAAGCCGTCGGATCGCCGCGACTGGAATCGGCATCGCTGGCCTCGCGCTGTCGGCGTTCCCCGACCTTCCGGTCCCGCTCGCGCTGCGGGTGACGCTCGGCATCGCGTCCCTTCTCGCGATCGTCTGGGCGGCGTTCGCGCGCCATCCGGCTCGATCGCGACGCCTGCCTAGCGGCACCTACCTCGAGGCCGACGACGACGGCATCACGCGCACCACCAAGCTCGAGCCCGGCACCAAGAAGTCGATCCTCTCGTGGGATGCGCCGTTCGGCGTCGCGCTGCTCGCGTCGTACGGCCGGCCGACCGCACTGCTCGCCTTCACGACCCCCACCCAGACTCGCTACGTCCCCGCGCGCATCGATGACCGCAGCGAGGCCGATGACGAGCTCCTTGCCCGCATCGCGGTGCTCGCCGATCTCGACCTCGTCGACGGCGTCGCACACGACGCCGCCCTCACCTCGGCGGCGACCGCTTCGCTCGTGAGGCACGTGGAGGGTCGTGACAAGCACGCGCTCGGTCGCGTCTTCCTCAGCGATGGCAAGGGAATGCCGATCGCCCTCGACCGCGCCACCCTCGCGATCGGCGAGCGCACCTTCGACCTCACGAGCCAGCTCGAGTGGCGCCCGCTGATGTTCCACGAGTCGACGGGCCAGGCGGCCGCGCTCTACCAGGCGACGTGGATCAAGCAGGGGGGCTCCGAAGTCGTGCTCGTCGCGCCGATGCCCGCGTCGATCGTCCCCCGCGACGGCAGCGCGCACCGCGACGCCAGCGGCCGCCTCGGGCGGGCCCTTACCCGCGACCTGCGGCTCCTCCAGGCGCCCGCCGAGAATCCGCCCTCGCGCGACGTGCGCGTCGCCATCGACCGCCCCTTCATGATGGCTGTCCGCCGCGTGCTCGACGACGCACCGCTCGCCGCGCGGGTGCTGCCGGACCCGCCGCCGCGGCCCACGCCTACCCTGCGCGGCACACTCCCCTGACCTCCATTCGTGCTAAGCCGTCCCGCGATGGGACGCTTCTACGTCACGACTCCGATCTACTACGTGAACGACGTGCCGCACCTCGGCACGGCCTACACGACCGTCGTAGCGGATGCGCTTCGGCGCTTCCATCAGGTCGTCGGCGACGAGACGTTCATGCTCACCGGGACGGACGAGCACGGCCTCAAGATCGAGCGTGAAGCGAAGGCCCAGGGCCTCGACCCGAAGACCTTCTGCGACGGCATCAGCGCGCGCTTCCGCGAGGCCTGGCCGAAGCTCGAGATCACCCCCGACCGCTTCATCCGCACGACGGACCCCGACCACGAGGCCTTCGTCCAGGAGCTCTGGAAGACGATCGAGAAGAACGGCGACCTCTACGAGGGCGAGTACGAGGGCTGGTACTGCGTCGGCTGCGAGTCGCTGAAGACGGAGAAGGAGCTCGAGCCGGGCAACCTATGCCCCCTCCACAAGACGCCGGTCGAGCGCGTGAAGGAAAAGTCGTACTTCTTCAAGCTCGAGAAGTGGCAAGAGCGGCTCCTCAAGCTGTACGAGGACCACCCGAAATTCATCCAGCCCGAGTCGCGGCGGAACGAGGTGCTCTCGTTCGTGAAGAGCGGCCTCAAGGATCTCTCCGTGTCGCGCACCACGTTCTCGTGGGGCATCCCGGTGCCAGGCAACCCGAAGCACGTGATGTACGTGTGGTTCGACGCGCTCACGAACTACCGCAGCGCGCTCGGCACAGGCGACCTCGCTCGGTTCTGGGCGCCGGACGCGAAGGTCGTGCACCTCATGGGCAAGGACATCCTTCGTTTCCACGCCGTGTTCTGGCCCGCGTTCCTATTGAGTGCAGGATACACGGAAAAGCAGCTTCCCGACGTCATCTACGCGCATGGCTTCTTGACCGTCGACGGACAGAAGATGAGCAAATCGCTCCGCAACGCGGTCGACCCACTCAAGCTTGCCGCCGAGCTCGGGCCCGACGTGTTGCGCTATCACCTGCTGCGCGCGATCGCGTTCGGTCAGGACGGCGACTTCGATCACGCAGCGCTCCTCGAGCGTTACAACGCCGACCTCGGAAAGAACCTCGGCAACCTGCTCTCGCGCGTCCTCGGGCTGTGCACGAAGATGACCGACAGCAAGCATCCGAGCGACGACGAGGCGACGGACGGTCCGCTCGAGGCGGAGCTCTTCGTCGCCTATGAGCAGAACGTGCGTTCTGCACGTGATGCGTGGCAGAGTCTCGCGCCGCACGCCGCGCTCGATCACGCGATGAAGCTCTCGAACGCCGCCAACCTCTATGTCGCGAAGGCCGAGCCGTGGAGCAAGAACCACGACCACGCGCGCGTGAGCAAGATCCTCTCGCGCATGCTGCGTGTGCTCGAGACGCTCAGCGTGATGCTGTGGCCCGCGATCCCGGCGAAGGCGGACGCGATGCGCGCCCAGCTCGGCCTGCCGGCGCTCGGCGTCGCTATCGGAAGCGACCTCTGGCCGGCGGCGCTTCCGCCGATTCGCGCGGGGCTCGCGCTGGCGGGCGCGGGGCCGCTGTTTCCGACCTATGACGACAAGGCGCAGAAGGAGCTGCTCGAGAAGCTCGTGCCGAAGGCGGAGGCGACCGCGACCGCGACCGCGACCGCGACCGCGCCTGCCGTCGCCGGAACCGCAACGGGGACGGGCACGGGCGAGACGATCGCCTACGACGACTTTGCGAAGGTGGACCTGAGGGTCGGACAGGTAGTGACCTGCGAGAAGGTGCCCAAAAAGGACAAGCTCCTCCGATTGACCGTCGACCTGGGGGAGGCCGAGCCGCGCACGATCGTCGCGGGGCTCGCACTCACGTTCACGCCCGAAGCGCTCGTCGGCAAGAAGGTCATCGTGGTCGCGAACCTCGCGCCGCGCGAGTTCGGCTCGGCCGAATTCGACGGTAAGAAGGTGAAGCTCGTCTCCCACGGAATGCTCCTCGCGAGCGGCCCGTCGGAGGATCTGCGGCTGGCCACGGTCGACGGTGATGCCGCCCCGGGCTCACGGCTGAAATGATAGAATCCATACCGTGGCCGGAGTTGCTTGACGGACCGTAACGCGCACGGCGCCTCGCTGGCCGCTTGCCAGCAGAACATGACGGCGCCGATTCGACCCGTCGTCGCGATCCACATCGCCTGTGAGATCGCGCGCCTCGTCGTCGGTGCGCACACCAAGGAATCGTCCCTCGGCAAGAAGGTCACGCACGTCTCGATCACCCCGGAAAACGTCTTCATCGGCTACGACGGCAACGTCGAGGTCCTCGGCATCCCGGGCATGCAGCGCCTCCAGGCGTCGGCCCCGAACCCGGCGTACTACGCCCCCGAGCAAGTCTCCGGCAGCTCGACGGATCTGCGTACCGAGGTGTTCGCGCTCGGCGTTCTGATGTGGGAGCTCTTCGCGGGAACGACCCTCTTCGGCCGCGCCACGCCCGGCGAGACACGCATGGCGATCACCGAGGGCCGCGTTCCGTACATCTGCGACTCGAACCTTGAAGTTCCGAAGCCGATCGCCGACACGCTCGTCACCGCGCTGCGCTTCGACAAGTCGGCGCGCTACGAATCGGTCGACGCGTTCGCCAAGGCACTCGTCGGCGCTCGCGCCGCAAGCGGCATCAGCGCCGCTGCCCACAAGATGGACGTCGCGACGTGGCTCACGGAGCGAGTACCGCGGGACGGCGACCCTGCCGCGAGCAAACCTCCTGCGCCGAAGGTGCCTTCGTTCGCTCCGCCGGTGCAGAGCCCGCCGCACCACGCGCCGCCGCCCGCGCATCCGCCGCCACACTGGGCGCAGCCGATGGTGCCCGACCTCGAGATCGCGCCGTCGACTCGCTCTCCGGTCGTTTCGGCCCCCCCGTCGGCTCGCGGAGTCGCCACCGCCTCGAACCAACCTCCGGCATCCGTGCGCACCGGGGCGACGCCGAGGGTCGACCCCACGGCGGCCATGGGCGCGGGCAAGACCCTCACGTTCGACGACGACGACGACGGCGGCATGTTCGACATGGAGATCGAGCGAAACGTCGCGAGCACCTCGTTCGTGCACGCGCAGGGCTCGCGTGGCCCCGCGCCCGAGGGTGGAGCGCGCCCGGGCGGGCGTCCGGGACTCGAGCTGGCCGCGCCCTCGCGCATGGCCCGCGAAGGCGCCGCCCGACCCCGCTACGCGGACGAGCCGGGCTTCGGCATGAAGCTCGCGGGGCTCGCCCTCTCTGTCGTGTTCGCTGGAGGAATAGCCTTCTCGCTCTGGAAGTACGTGTATCGTGCAGGCGGTTTCGACGTGATGCGCAAGCTGCCGCATGCCTTCGACGGCACGTCGGCGACGCAGAGCGGTGCCGTCTCGATCGTCGCGCTGGGCGTCGCTGTCGTCCTCGGCTTCATCGGCTTCAAGCTGAGGCCCTACGCGTGGGCCATCGTCTCCGCCGGCGGTCTCACGCTTCTCCTCGCCATCGCGATGGTCACCGTCACCCTCGGCTCGACAGGCGAGAACGTCCCGCCCGACGGCGGCCTGCTCGTCCCTTATCTCCTCCCTGCTTCCGTTCTGCTCGTCTCGCTCGGGATCGTGGGTCGCGCGGGCCGCCGCTTCGCCGCCGGCTACGGCGCGCAAAAGGCGCTCGTGATTCCCTACGCCGCGATCGCCGGCGCCGTCGGCTACCTCGCGTTCGAGGTCAGTCGACTCGCTCGCTGAGCGACCTCCAGGGGCGGTTCGGCTGTTCCCAGAAGACGATCTCGCCCTTCCGTGTCCAGGGCGCGCCACACGCGTGAGGGCGACGGGAGCTCCGCCGAGACCTCCGCGCCGAACCCGACGAGACCGAACCGCTTGTCGAGCACGACGGCACCATCGCCCGCCGCAAGGTTGGCGATGACGCGGCTCCACTCGAAGACCGCCTGCTCCAGCTCCTCGAGGTTGGCACTCGCGCTCGACGCGAAATCCGCCCGTCCCACCGACGCCTCCGGGGTGGCCGATGCCACGGCATCGAGGATCTTCTGCGAGCGCGCCTCGCTCGTTCGCACCGACGAGCTTGCCTGCGCACCGCTCCGCCCCTCGAGGTCAACCCCGATCGGCGCGGCAGTGCTCCTCGACGTACTGCGCGAGGTCCGGGGGATAGGCGCGCGCGCACGCCATGGTCGCAGCATAGGACGCGCCGTTCAGAGCGAGAGGCGATCGATCACGAGCGGCTTCGGAGCGGGCGCCGCATCGGCGTATGAGAAAGCACCTGCAATACGCTCGAGTACGTGGTCGGCGGCACCGCGCGTGCGTACGAAGATGCGCGCGACGACCTCCCCGACCTGGACCGGCTCGCCCGGCTTCCGGTCGATCTCGATGCCGACCGCGGGATCGACCTTCTGATCCGCACGCGTCCTTCCCGCGCCCATCGCGACTCCAGCGAGGCCGATCGCCAGCGCGTCGATGTCGGAGACGAAGCCCGCGCGCGGCGAGCGAACCTCGACGATCTCCTTCGCAACCTCGAGACGCGACGGCTCGGCCACGACCTTGGCGTCGCCTCCTTGGGCCGCCACCATCTTCTCCATCACGCGTATCGCCGCGCCGCTCGCGATCGCGGCACGAAGCGTGGCGGTGGCTTCGGTCGTGTCCTTGGCCTTGCCGCCGAGCACGAGCATCTCCGCGCCAAGCACCAGCGTGCACTCGACGAGGTCGGCGGGCCCCTTCCCGTGGAGAACCTCGAGCGCCTCGCGAGTCTCGTTCGCGTTGCCCACGCTCCGCCCGAGCGGCGCATCCATGCGCGTGAGCACCGCGACCACCTTCTTGCCTGCGCGCGTGCCGACGCGAACGAGCTTGTCGGCGAGATCCCTCGCGCGCTTCTCGTCCTTCATGAACGCGCCGCGCCCGACCTTCACGTCGAGCACGAGCCCGTCGATGCCCTCGGCGAGCTTCTTCGAGAGGATCGACGCAACGATGAGCGGGATCGACTCGACGGTCGCGGTGACGTCACGGAGCGCATAGATGCGCTTGTCCGCCGGAGCGATGTCCTTCGTCTGCCCGATCATGCAGGTGCCGATTTCCCCCACGATCCGGCTGAAATCAGCGGTCGACATGTCCGTGCGAAAACCGGGAATGGCCTCCAGCTTGTCGAGCGTTCCGCCGGTGTGCCCGAGCCCGCGTCCGCTGACCATCGGTACCGGAACGCCGCACGCGGCGACGAGCGGCGCCAGGCAGATCGAGACCTTGTCACCAACGCCGCCCGTGGAGTGCTTGTCGACCTTCGTGCCGGGGACTGCCGCGAGATCGAGCACGCTCCCGGAATGAAGCATCGCCTCGGTGAGGGCGACGGTCTCGACGTCGTCGAGGCCGCGGAAGAACACCGCCATCAGGAACGCGGCCATCTGGTAGTCGGCGAGCGTACCGTCGGTGAACGAGGTGATCAGACGATGAACCTCCGCCTCGGCAAGGGTGCCGCCATCTCGCTTCGCCGCGAGGATCTCCACGAGCGTTCGGTCCATGGCGGATCATCGTAGTCCTTCTTTTGTGTAAGCTCACGGCCATGCTCGACCGCGCGCATCTCTTCATGAACGATTCCTCACGCATTCTTGCCACCACCTTCGTGCTCGTCGCCCTGACGGGCGCTTGCTCCAAGACCGAAGGCGGGACCTCCGGCATGTCGATGGCATCGACCGGTACGACGGCGCCGAGCGCGTCAGCGGCGCCGAGTGCGATGGCCGCGCCCTCGGCCAGCGCCTCGACGACCGCGACCGATCCGCCGCCGGCGTCCGCGTCCGCTGCCGCGCCGTCGACGAGCGCCGTGACGACCGCGACCGCGACCGCGACCGCGACCGCGACCGCCGCCGCCGCTCCCACGTGCGGAACGAAGCCGCTGCCCGATTGCCCGACCCAGGCCTGGATGAAGGCGAACATGAATCCGTCGGTCGCCGCCTCGGACTTCCCGGCCCTCGCGACCGCGCTCGACAAGGCCGCGACGTTAGCCCCTGCCGGCTACGTGACATGGGCCTCGATCGCGAAGGACGGCGCGAAGGCCGCGCGGGCGCAGGACATGCCCGCTACCAAGGCGTCGTGCCGAACGTGCCATGAGCAGTACAAAGAAAAGTTCAAGAAGGACACCGCGGCGCGCAGCAAGAAGATCTGAGCGGAGGCCGACCATGCGGACGCTTCCCGGGCGGATCCCGAAGCCGCGGGCTTCCAAGGTAGGAAGACCCGAAGGGCGCTTCACGCAGCATCGTCGCCTCGACAAGCTCCGCGAGATTCTCGAACGCGAGCCTCGTGGCCTCACGCTCGACGAGCTCGCGCGGATGCTCCACGTCACGCAGCGCTCTGTGCGCCGCTACCTGCTCGAGATGGAAGGCAGCCGCAACCCAGGAAAATTTGGGCTCCTCGAGTCGATCGGGACCACCCCGGGCGGCGCTCACGTATGGCGCATCAAGCCGGGCGAGCGCGGCCGAACCGTGTCGCTCCGGCGCGCGCAGGCCTACGCGATCCTGGCGACACGGCCCGCGCTCGACATCCTCAAGGGCTCGGCGCTCTTCGACGAGGTCGATCTCGCGCTCGGTCACATCGAGACGGTCGCTCAGACGCCGTTCCGCGCGCAGGGTCGCGCGCAGATCTCCGGCGAGCAGGGCCTCGAGGGCCGCTTCTTCTGGCTTCCCCCCACCGCGCGCACGTACCGCGCGCGCGGTGAGGACATGGACGAGCTCTTCCGCGCCGTCGCCGACCTGCGCGAGCTGCGCTTCCGACCGCGCATGCCGGCGGGAGCTTCGCGCGCCGAGCCCGTCGTCTTCCATCCCTACGCGATGGTCGTGCACAAGGGCTCGATCGTCTGCCTCGGCGTGCAAAGCGGCACGCGCGCGGCCTCGGACATCGAGGTCGTTCCCTTCGAGGCCATGACCGAGCTGCGCTCGAGCGAGACGGAGCACTTCGAGCTCCCCGCGACGTTCGACGTGACTCACTACGTTCACGGAGAATTCGGCCTCGGAAAGCCTACGAAGACCCGCGCGCTCGTCGAGTTCGACGCGCGCGTCGCGGACGAGATTCGCTCGAAGAAGCTACACCGCGATCAGCGCGTCGCCATGAGCCCCGACGGGCGCCTTCGCCTGTCCGTGCCGCTCGTCAACGTCGATGCCTTCATCGGATGGGTTCTCTCCTTCGGCGACACGGCCACCGTCGTCGAGCCCCCGGAGCTCGTGCGCCAGGTCGCGAGCATCCTCGAACGCGCCGCCCAGAGGTACCTATGACCGCACGCGATCACGACATCGTCCTCTTCGGCGCAACCGGTTTCACCGGAAAGCTCGTCGCCGAATACCTCGCACGCCACGCCGGGACCAAGAGCGTTCGCTGGGCCATCGCGGGTCGCAACGAGGCGAAGCTCGAGTCTGTGAAGCGCGACCTCGTCGCCATCGACCCCGCGCTCGCCGAGCTGCCCGTCCTCGTTGCGGACGGCCACGACCAGGCGTCACTCGACGCCATTGTCCCCAAGACGCGCGTGGTCTGCACCACCGTCGGTCCTTTCGGAGTTCATGGTCGCAAGCTCGCCTCTACCTGCGCTCGCAGCGGAACGCACTACTGCGACATCACCGGTGAGGTCCCGTTCATCCGGGCGTCGATCGACGAGAACCACGCAAAGGCCATCGAGACGCGCGCGCGCATCGTCCACTGCTGCGGCTTCGACTCGATCCCCTCGGACCTCGGCGTGTTCATCCTCTGGGACCACGCCCAGAAGCAAGGCGGCTCGCTCTCGTGGACGAAGGGCTTCGTCGGCGAGATGAGCGGCGCCGCGAGCGGCGGCACCGCCGCCACGATGCTCGCGATCGTCGAAGAGGCCACGCGCGACCCGAAGGTGCGCAGGCTCCTCGGCAACCCGCACGCCCTCGACCCCGAGGTGCCGCGCGGTCGTGTCCGCGACCCCTTCGAGGCTGACGTGCGTGGCGTCGCGTTCGACAGCGACATCGACCGATGGACCGCGCCCTTCGTGATGTCCTCGATCAACACGCGCATCGTGCGGCGCTCGAACGCGCTCCTCCACTACGGCGAGCCGTTCCGGTACCGCGAGGCGATGAGCCTGCCGAAGGGGCCGAAGGGCCTCGTCGCGGCCTCGGTCGTCACGGCGGGCATGGCCGCCTTCACGCTCGGCGCCGCGCTTCCCCCGACACGCGCGCTGCTTGCCCGCTTCGTGCTCCCGAAGGCTGGCGAGGGCCCGTCGAAGGAGGCGCGCGACCGCGGTCACTTCACGCTGCGCTTCATCGCCGAGGGCACCACCGGCAAGGCTACGCCGCTCCGCGTCAAAGCCACGGTGAAGGGCACGAGCGACCCCGGCTACGGCGAGACGGCGAAGATGCTCGGACAGTCCTGCCTCTGCCTCGCGATGGACGCCGATGCGCTCGGGCCTCGCTACGGCGTGCTCACGCCGGCGAGCGCGATGGGAATCACGCTCGTCGATCGGCTTCGCCGCGAGGGAATGACGTTCGCCATCGAAGGTGACTGAAAGGCCCCAAAAAACCGGAATTGATGGGGTTGCGCCGTCGCCGTGGCCGTGGAATGGAAAAGGCATGAGCGTGTTGAAGATGCTGCCGAACGGGCCGTTCTTTCCGAAGAAGCCGACCGTCGATCCGTCGACGCTCGCGTACAAAGAGCTGCTGCGCGGCCCCTTCTGGCAGCGCATCCCAGCCTACGCGACGGTGACGGAGGAACAGTTCCTCGACCACAACTGGCAGGCGAAGAACAGCATCACGAGCCCGGCGAAGCTGCTCGCGGCGGTCCAGGAGCTCGTCCCCGCTGCGTTCATCCAGGACGCCGAGGAGGGCTTCAAGCACTCGCCCATGTCCGTACGCGTCAGCCCGTACCTGCTGAGCCTTATCGACTGGACGAAGCCCTACGAGGATCCGCTCCGCATTCAGTTCATCCCGATGGGGTCGAAGCTGAAGGCCGACCATCCGAAGCTCGATCTCGACTCGCTGCACGAGCAGGCCGATGCCCCCGTGCCGGGCCTCACGCATCGCTACCAGGACAAGGCGCTCTTTCTCGCGCTCGACACGTGCCCCGTCTACTGCCGCTTCTGCACGCGCAGCTACGCGGTCGGCGTCGACACCGAAGAAGTCGAGAAGGTGAGCCTCAAGGTCTCGAGCGAGCGCTGGGCCCGCGATCGAGTACATCGCCTCGCGTCCCGAGCTCGAGGACATCGTCATCTCCGGCGGTGATGCCTACCAGCTGCGCGCCGCGCAGATCGAGGAGATCGGCGACGCCCTCCTCGCGATCCCGAACGTGCGGCGCATGCGCTTCGCGACGAAGGGCCCGGCGGTCATGCCGCAGAAGCTCCTCACCGATCACGCGTGGACGGACGCGCTCACCCGCGTCGTGGAGAAAGGCCGAAAGCTTCACAAGGAGGTGGTGCTCCACACACACTTCAACCACCCGAACGAGATCACGGGCATCACCGAAGACGCGATGAACAAGCTCATGGAGCGCGGCATCATCGTGCGCAACCAGAGCGTGCTCCAGCGCGGCGTAAACGACTCGCCCGAGACGATGACCATGCTCGTCAAGCGCATGGGGCACCTCAACGTCCACGCGTACTACGTCTACGTTCACGACCTCGTGAAGGGCGTCGAGGATCTCCGCACCTCGGTCGACACGGCCATCTTCGTCGAGAAGCACGTGCGCGGCTCGACGGCGGGCTTCAACACACCGACGTTCGTGGTCGACGCGCCGGGCGGCGGCGGCAAGCGCGACGTCCACTCGTTCGAGCACTACGACCGTGAGACGGGCATCAGCGTGTACATGGCGCCGAGTGTGAAGCAGGGGCAGTATTTTCTCTACTTCGACCCGCTTCACCAACTCTCGAAGGCCGTTCAGCGTCGCTGGGCCGACCCCGCCCAACGCGATCTCATGACCGGCGCGGCGATCGCGAAGGCCAAAGAACGCGTCCGCTGAATTCTCCACTGAGCCCCATGCTGGCCGCTGGCGATCGAAGCTCGGTCCCATTGGGGTCATTTCCGAATCGGGGCGGTCGGGAGCGAGAGCGACGAGGGAGCGAGAGCACCACCTGGGTAGAAGTGAAGACCACGGGGATCTTCCACGGTCTGCTGCTGAAAAACTTCGAGGTTGTCGGTCGAGCCGACCGTGAACGGCTTCGACGGGCTCGCGGGCGACCTTGAAGACGGGCTGCTTTCCGTCGCCGGTCCGCGCGGCGGCGGCGGCGGGTCGAGCGACATCGTCTCACAACCGACCATCGTGAACAGAGCGCCGACCGCGAGACAGGCAACGGCTCTTTCGCTCATCAAGAAGGCTTAGGAACGACATCGCGCTTCGATCCCCACGTGCACGCGTCGCCCAAACGGACGCCGCTCCCGCGCGCTGCTGTTGCCTCTCTGCTGTTCTCGGGTACCTTTTTCAGAGATGAGGATCTTCTTCGCTGCCGCGATCGCGCTCGCCGGGATGGGCACGTCGAGCTGCAAGGATCTCGATCCTCCCCCGCCTCCGCCTTTCCAGATCTTCATCCGGATCGACAGTGATCCAGGCCGCCCGATCGCCGGCGCCACGGTCTCCCGAAACAACAAGCCGCTCGGCACCACAGGCCCCGACGGGCGCGCGATGTTGACGGTCGTCGGGGCCGAGGGCGAGACCACTGACGTCACGATCAAGTGCCCGGATGCATTCACTTCTCCGGTGAAGGCGACGAGCATCCGCTTGACTCGATTCGCGGACAAATCGAAGGTCCCGGAGTACACGGTTTCGTGTCCGCCTTTGCTCCGGCGCGTCGTCGTCGCCGTGAAGGCCGAAAACGGCGCGAACCTGCCGGTCGTCTACCTGAACAAGGTCATCACGCGGACCGACATCTCCGGCGCAGCCCATTTTGCCCTGGAAATTGCGCCGAATACGCAGTTCCAGGTGATGCTCGACACGACCGAGCACAGCAAGCTGAAGCCGGTGAGCCCGTCGAAGCCGTTCACGGCTCCGGCGCACGACGAGATCCTCGTTTTCGACCAGAAGTTCGACCTCGAGAAGGTCCGCGCGGTCGCGGCCCCGAGGCCCAACATCCCGAAGGCGCTCAACTAATCTCCGCTTCGGGCCCGGCTGAGCTGCGCACAAATGGTGCGCATGTAGTCGAAACTATTCGTGTAGTCCGTCTGGGTGGATCAAGATCCACCCACCCAATCGGCTAGTCGACGATCCACCCACGGGAAAGTAGGAGTTCGTCCCACCCATCGAAAATACGATGGAACGTTGCTCCGGAGACAACGCCTCGACCCCGGTTCCGTTCCCAGCGGTCAGGAACAAGCTGGCACCATTCGTGGATATGTTGTCTGCGACGCAACGAGGCGGCGCAAACGGCGAGCGCGGCACTCAGCAACTCCCCACAGTCCACGAAAGCGAGAACTCACATGTCCAAGGCCCAGACGCTCCTCTCCAAGACCCGCGGCGCCACCATCGTCGAGTACGCGATGCTCATCATCGCCGTCATGTTCATCGCGGCCGCGACGTTCCGCGTCCTCGGCAACAAGGTCAAGGACAACGCACAGAAGTCGACGGACGAAATCGGCAAGACCAGCTGATTCGGGCCTCGTGGAAGCGTCGTGCTCGCGAGTGCATGCCTGAAGAGTGCACTCCGAGCCGCGCTGGGATATTCCTGACGGCAGGCGGGCGACAGTCGCCCGCACGAGACGAAGCCGGATGTACGAACCGCTACCGCATCAGCACGTTGTTTTCATCGTTGCGATTGCGGTAGCCGCGCTTGCGGCTCTCTCGGACTGGCGACGCGGAGAGATCCCGAACTGGCTCACCTACGGAGCACTGGGCGTAGCCCCGCTGCTCCACGTCGGCCGGATGCTCGCGGCGCACAACGCCGTAGAGAGCGCGCTCACGGAGGGCGGCTACTCGCTTCTCGGAGCGCTCGTCGCCGTGATTGTACCGGCGATGCTGTATCGGCAGGGCGCGATCGGCGGAGGAGATCTCAAGCTCCTCGCAGCTCTGGGAGCGCTCCTCCAGACCACGCTCGGCATCGAGGCCGAGATGTACGGATTCTTCGCGGCAGCATTGTTCGCCCCTGCGCGCCTCGCGTACGAGGGAAAGCTCATCGTGACGGTGAAGAACGCCGCCACGATTCTGGTGAACATGTTCTTGCCGAAGTCGAAGCAACGACATGTGGAGGAGACAGCGCTCTCGTGGTTTCGACTCGGACCTCCGTTGTTCTTCGGAGTCCTACTGACGGTCTACTTGCACTGGTAAGCCGTTTGCAGAGTGTTTGAAGTGGAGGGCTCGACGATGTTGCGTTGGATGCGAGCAAGCCGTCGAGGCGCTGTCATGGTCGAGTATGCGCTCCTGCTCATGGCAGTGGGCGTTCCTGCCGTTGTCGGCCTCACGGCTGGCGGCGTGCAGATGTTGACGAACTACAAGGACGCGCGCAACGCGATGTTGGCGCCGTTCCCGTGAAGCACCCCCTCATGAAAAACGAGACCCTCAGCAAGCTGCATGGTGACAAGCGAGGCGCAGTCCTCGTGGAGTTCGCCGCCGCTTTCCTGCCGCTGATGATCACGTTCTCGTGCTTCGTCCAGGTTGCCCAGCTTGCGACGGCGAAGCTCGTCGTCAAGCACAGCGCCGTCGTCGGCGCGCGCGCGGCGGCGGTTCTCACGAACGCGAAGGGGAACACGCCCGACCAGAAGAAGGGCGAGAACAACGCCGATGTCACCGCCGGCGTGAGAGCCGCGATGGGCCCGTGGGCAAAGACGATGGACAGCGTGGACGTCACGATCAAGGACGAGTCGAGCTGCGAAGACGATGGCCAGTACGGGCTCGTCAGCGTGACCGTCAAGGCGCAGTACAGGTGCAGCGTGCCGTTCGGCAGCCGCCTCCTCTGCGGTGCGTTCCACGCGACGCGTAACTTCGAGCAGACCTACGGATTCCCCCATCAGGGAGCTCGCTACAAGGGCGACGGCGGCAGCTGCGGCGGCGGCAAGTAGCACGAGGTGCAAGACACATGAGCGCCAAGACCAGCCTCCAAGACCTTCATCACGACAAGCGCGGAGCGATCATGCTGATCGGACTCTGCATGTCGTGTTTTCTGATCGGCTCGCTCTGGTTCCTCATCGGCATCGGTGACGCGATTGTCTTCCGCGACAGCATGCAGGAAGCCACCGACCACGCGACGTTCACGTCCGCGGTGCTGCACGCGAAGGGGATGAACTTCATCTCCGCCTGCAACCTCATCATGCTCGCGCTGATCGCCGTTCACATCATCCTCGGGATCATCCACGACCTCGCGCTCGCGGCCTGCATCATCTGGTTCTGGACGTGCGGCGTCTGGATCCAGGCCCGGCGCGTCTACACGACGTACGCAAAGATTTTCAAGCCGGTCTGCGGTGCGATCCACTTCGCAGAGCTCGGAGCGGCGTACGGCTACCCACTCCTCGCGGCGTACAAGGGCTACAGAATCGGCGCCGATTACGGAGAGTTTTCACCAAAGAAACACGACGTAACCATGATCGTGATCAGCCCGTCGATCATCCCGGGCAGCTTGGTGTCGGCCGGCCTCAACAAGGCACTCACCAGCAAAGGCACGGGCAAGCCCGACAAGGACGGCAAGCCGACCGACGACAAGAGCCTCACCAGCACGAGCGAGACGAAGAAGGGCCTTCCCGTCGAGTCGAAGAAGTTCAACACCGTCTGCGAGAAGCTCGGCAGTGAGGTTGTCAGCGCAATCTTCGGCGCCCTCGGCGCAACCGGCACGGTGGCCAACAAGGTCGCGGGCTGGATCGGCAAGGGCGTCAAGTGGCGCTACTGCAACGACACGGGCTCTTCGACCCTCGACGGCGGATTCACCGGCGGCATTGCCGACGGCAACAACGGGATCGCCAAGCAGAACGCGGACATCGATAAGCAGAACGCAAAGGCCCCCAAGGGCTCGACGCCGCAGACCAAGCTCGACTCGGTGAGCGCGGGCAGCGGCAGCGGGACCGGGAGCGGCGGGTCGTGCATGAAGGACAACAGCAGCCTCGACCCGGGCTTCGACTCCTGGTGGGGCTGCCCCGGTCCGCTCGTCCCCTGGGGTGGCAGCGAGAACGGCAGCCCGTGGATGCAGGTCTGGGGCATCAATCTCCATCCCGACTTCAAGGACCATTCGGAGCACCGCGTGGGCGTCGCTCAGCGCAAGACGGGCGTGTCCTCGAGCGCCGAGGAGAGCATCTACTTCTCGCAGGCCGAGTTCTACTTCGATTGCAAGCAGGACTGGAAGCACGAGGAGTGCAACAAGGACGACAACGCTGGCTACTCGATCCAGTGGCGCGGTCGGCTCCGGCGCCTCGAGTTCCCGCAGATCGGCCAGATGATCAGCAGCTTCGCTGGGGAGTTTCTCGGGGGCCTGACGGCCTACAAGGATTTCCAGAAGCTCATCGGGAACGGCGGAAAGGAGCCCGAGAAGGGGCCTGACGGAAAGGAGCCCGAGAAGGGACTCGCGGCGAAGGGCTTCGAGGCCCTCGTCGACAAGGCCTTCGAGAAGTTCGTCACCGACCCCCTCAAGGGCGTCATCAACAAGGCGGGCAAAGGCGCGGACAAGCTGCTCGACCCCGATCTCGGCGCCTACCACTGAGCCCGGCGAGGAACACGAAGATGTCGATTCTCACCAAAGCAGCAAAGCTCAGGAGCCGCTCACGCCGCGCCTCGCGTGGCGCGGCGCTCGTCGAAGCCGCGGTCGTCATCCCGGTCATGTTGGTCTTCGCTGGCCTCACGATGTTCAGCTACCGCTCGTACGAGATGAAGTTCGACAAGCAGATGGGAACGCGCGCCGGCACCCTTTACTACGCGTCGCACAGCTGCACGGGTGACATGCCTGCCAGTCTGGTACCCCCCTCAAAGCCAGTCGATGAGAGCGCGGATCCTGGCGGTGACCCGCTCCCGGGCGGCAACGCGACGGACCCGAGCCGACTCGGCGGAGACCAGGGCAGCATGGCGGGCGCCTCCGCCGGGCTGAAGAAGTCGGTGAGCTATGCGAAAAGCCAACCGAAAGACTCGCCCGTCTTCGCGAGCGTCGTCAACGACCGCAAGTCCGTGCCTCTCAATCGGATGATCAGCGCGGAATCCGAGGTCGCTTGCAACGAGAAGTCGTATCCGAACAAGTGGTCCGCCATGTTCAAGTTCCTTGTCGGGTTCGCGCAACAGGGCGGCGGACTCTCCAGCCCTCCGGAATAACGAGGAGAAGAGATGTTTATCAGCCGTAGTTCGCGGAAGAACATGAAGCACGTCAAGGGACTCGTGCGCGCGGGCGCATACGTCCTCTGCGTCACCGCGGTCTTCGGCGTGGTCCGCGTTCGCTCCGCCCGCGCAGAGATGGCAGACCGCACCGTCGTCCTCGGTCGCCAAATGCTCACCCTCGCGAATGCGTCGACGCACGAAGTCAACAGGGTCGTGATCAACGGTCAGCCGATGTGGCTCGGTAACTCGATCGCCCACGACACAGGCAAGAATATCCTCGATCGCTATCAGGCCTACTGCGAGTCGAACACGGCACAGTCCGCCGAGGACTGGCGCGCGGTCGCCACCGGCCCGAAAAAGGCGCCTGAGTCGAAGCTTGCGCCGACTGGCGTGATGCGTGGCGGCTCGGACAGCGAAGGCAGCGTCCTCTGCTTCACGAAGACGCCCAAATCGAAGCCGTCGCTCCTCGAGGCGATGAAGTCCTTCGAGGCGACCGGTGACCTCGGCGCATTGGGCGCTGCGCGGTACACCTACGTGAAGACGACGGAGCAGGGCAACACGCACGTCCTCACCGCGTGGACGGACGACACGTTCAACGTCTCCGAGCTCGTCGGTGACGAGACGAAGGACGCACCCGGTATGGACTTCGGCGGTGACATCCCCCGCGTTCCCGACTCGCGCCGTGCGTTCTCCGCCCGCCTCGACGAGTCACCGTTCGGCGTGAACGTCTATCACGGCAAGGAGACGCCCTCGAAGACCCTGGGCTTCTACGATGGCGTCATGCAGCAGGCCGGCTGGGCGGCGGTCGACCCCGAGCTCGAGAAGCGCGCGGAAGGCGGCAAGTCCGTGGCTCGCCTCTACGAGAAGGACAACGTCGTCCTCACCGTGGCCTCGACGCCGATGTCGGACGACCCGAAAGAAGGCTCGATGACGGTCCTCGGCATCGCCGGCGCATCCGGGCCGGGCGTCAATGCGGGCGCGAAACCCGGCACCGAGTCGGGCGCATCGTCGAAGTCGACGAACGTAACCCGCGAGACGAAGCAGGACTGACGCTCGAAAGCGCGGCACTTATCTCTGCCGCAGCACGAGCCTTCCCGCGATCGCGGGCGACGTGTACCATCCACCAGGGATGAATCGTCGCGCGTTACTCATCGCCGTCATCGTCGGCATCTTGGGCGTGTTCCTGCTGCTCCTCTACCAGCGCCGGTTCGAGCTCGAGGCGTCTGGCGGTGAGAAGGTGAAGCTTCTCATCGCCGTGCGGCGTCTCGAACGCGGCAAGCCGATTCCGGATGATGCGATCTCCGTGCGTGAGGTGCCCATCGCCTACGTCGACGATCGCTCGATCCGCGAGGTCGACAAGAACAAGGTCCTCGGCCTGCGCCTCGGCACCACGATTCGCGAGCAGCAGCTCCTCCTCTGGACCGACCTCGCCACCGGGTCCGACGAACGCAAGGAGCTGAGCTCCCTCGTGCTTCCTGGCTATCGCGCAGTCTCGATCCGGGCGGCCCGCGACGACACGAGCATCACCCTCCTTCGCCCTGGGGACTACGTCGACGTCATCGGTGTCCTCGGCGCCCAGGGTGCCGAGGCGAAGAGCGCCGTCGTGCTCCTGCAGCGCGTGCTCGTCCTGGCCATGGGCAGCGAGACGTCTCCTGATGCCATGGATCAGAAGGACAATCGCAACAACGCAGAGAACCTCCTCACGTTGAGCCTGACCCTCTCCGAGGCGCAGATCATCGCGCTCGCCGCTGAGCGCGGACGCCTCGCCGTCGCCGTCCGTCACCCCGACGACCAGCAGAAGGCAGGCGTCACGGACATCAACTTCGACTCCATTCTCGACCCGAAGAAGCGCGGCGAGATCCGAGGCGTCCGCGGCGGCAGCACGGCGCCCGTCAACATCACGGGCGGAGGCAGTCAGTGAGGGTTTGCTCTCTGGCGACTCTGCGCGGACGTGCAGCTCGTTCGTTCGCCGCGCGCGTCCTTGTCGCCCTCGCGGTGGGCGTGCCCGCCACGGCAGCCATGCTCGTCTCGAGCGAGGGCATGGCGCTCGCGCAGAAGGGCAAGGCCGGAGAACACGACGAGATCGCCCTCGCTGTCGGCGAAACGAAGACGCTCCCCGCCGGCGGCGTGAAGGAATACTCGGAAGGCGTGAAGGGCATCGTCGACGTCGTGCCGACGCCGGACGGCAAGACCTTCGTGCTCACCGGCAAGAAGCCCGGCACGACGACGCTCCTTCTCATCAAGACCGACGGCTCGCAGGTCACCTTCGACGTCTCCGTCGCGAATCGCAACCCGCAGCAGGTCGAGCGCGAGATCCAGCAGCTTCTCGAGCCGTTCCCCGGCGTGAAGAGCCGGCGCGTCGGATCGCGCATCTTCGTCGAAGGCGCGGTCCCCACGGACCAGGACTACAAGCGCATCCAGCAGATCGTGACCGTCTACGGCGGCCAGGTCGATTCGCTCGTCACTGTGGGTGTCGCCGAGCGCAAGCTCCTCATCCGTCTCGACTTCTTCTTCGTCCAATACTCGAAGACGTCCGGTTACAACGTCGGCGTCGGCTGGCCGGGCAACATCGGCGGGACGACCCCGGGCGGGCAGCCCATCGTCAACAGTACGTACAGCTACGACTTCGTTTCGCGCACGACCCAGACGGCCAACGCGTCGGTGGTGAACCAGCCGCTTCCGCGTCTCGACATCGCGGCCCGTCATGGGTGGGCGAAGGTGATGAAGCAATCGAGCGTCATCACGGCGAACGGCAACGAGGCGACGTTCCAGAACGGCGGCGAGTCGAACTTCCTCATCTCCGGCGTCGGCGCCGCTGCCCTCGTCAGCGTCAAGTTCGGCACGAACATCACCGTGCTCCCGCGCTACGACTCGAACTCGCGCGACGTCGATATCAAGCTGGTCGCGGATGTCGCCGACCTCACGCCACCGAGCAGCGCGGCCGGTCCGCCCGGACGCTTGACCACGAAGCTCGAGACGCAGGTCACCCTGAAGCTCGGCCAGGCGCTCATCCTCTCCGGCATCAAGACGTCGGCGCAGCAGCGCAACGTCGCGGGTCTGCCCGGGCTCAGCGAGATCCCTGTCCTCGGTCTTCTCTTCGCGACGCACGCGCAGGAAAAGCAGGACGTCGAGGGCGCCGTCTTCATCGTCCCCAGCGTCGTCGACACGGTGCCAAAGAGCGCGCTCGAGCTCATCAACAACGCGATGGGGACCTACCGCGAGTTCGCTGGCGAGATCGAATACGTCGACACATTCCCCAAGACCCCGCCGTCCGCGAAGTAGCGGTAGGCAAGCACGTGTACAGGCGTACACGTGTAGACGCGTGACGGAGAGGTTGCCGGATCCCCAACATGCACTTGCAAGTCGTCGTCCAATCTGACGATGGGATGCAGCGAACGGAGCTCTACCCGGCGAACGGTCCCCTTACGATCGGGCGCCATCCGCAGTGCTCGCTCCGCCTCGACAGCGATCTCGTCTCCCGCCAGCACGCCGTGATCCAGGCCGGTCACGGCACGCTGCGCGTGGAGGACGTGTCGACGAACGGGACCATCGCCGGCGACCTGCTCCTCCGTCGCGATTCCGTCGAGGTGCCGTACGGGACGCCGATCGTCGTGGGCGACTTCACGGTCTTCGTCTACCCGGGCGATCAGCAGAACGCGGCTTCGCTCGCAGCCCAGCATCCAAGGACGAACCAGCAGGTCCCCGGGCAGGGTTCGCAGCAGGGGATCGACACGCGACCGCGCATGGGCGGCTCGCCCAACCAGGGCGTCGCGCACCCGCCGGGCTCCCCGCAGCACATGGCGAACGTGCACGGTATGGGTCCCCCAATGCCGCCCGGCGCCAACGGAATGATGGCGCGCACGGGGACAGGCCCGTACGGCGCGACGGGCGCCATTCCGGCCGTGAGCGGCATGAACCCCGTCATCGCTCACGTCGGCTCGCAGCCCGGTCCGCAGGGCGTGCACCTGCCGGTCGCGATGCGCAACGACGACGCGAAGCTCAAGGCAGAGGTCGAGCTCCGTCGCGAGATCCACAAGCTCCTCCTCGAGCACCTCGACCTCGCGACGATCGACGCCAAGAAGCTCGACGATCCGTCGATGCGTCCGAAGGTGCTCAACGCGCTCCGGAGAATCGTCGCGAGCCTCGAGTCAAAAATCCCGAAGGAGGTGCAGCCCGACACGCTGATCGGCGAGCTCGCCGACGAGGCGCTCGGTCTCGGCCCGCTCGAGCGCTTCCTCGCCGACCCGACCATCAGCGAGATCATGGTCGTCGATCCGAACACGATCTACATCGAGCAACACGGCAAGATCACGCTCTCGCACGCGCGCTTCACCGACGACGAGCGCGTCCGCGCGGTCATCGAGCGCATCGTGACGCCGCTCGGACGCCGCATCGACGAGTCGTCGCCGCTCGTCGACGCGCGACTGAAGGATGGCTCGCGCGTGAACGCCGTCATTCGCCCGATCGCGCTCCGCGGCTCGTGCATCACGATCCGAAAATTCGCGAAGATCCCGATCACGCTCGAGAAGATGGTCTCGTTCGGCACGCTGACGGACCGCATGGGACGCTTCCTCACGCGATGCGTCCACGCGAAGAAGAACATCGTCATCTCCGGCGGTACCGGCTCCGGAAAGACGACGCTGCTCAACATGCTCTCGGGCGCGATCCCCCCCGAGGAGCGGATCGTGACGATCGAGGACGCCGCCGAGCTCCAGCTGAAGCAGCCTCACGTCGTCTCCATGGAAACGCGCCCCGCCAACCTCGAAGGGCGCGGCGAGTACACCATCCGCGATCTCGTGAAGAATGCGCTTCGCATGCGCCCCGACCGCATCGTCGTCGGCGAGTGCCGCGGCGGCGAGGCGCTCGACATGCTCCAGGCGATGAACACCGGCCACGACGGCTCGCTGACGACGACCCACGCCAACTCGCCGATGGAAGCCGTCAGCCGCCTCGAGACGCTCGTCCTGATGGCAGGCCTCGAGCTTCCGATGCGCGCCATCCGCGAGCAGATTGCCGCCAGCGTTCACGTCATCGTTCAGCAGAGTCGTCTGTCCGACGGCTCACGCAAGATCACCGCCATCAGCGAGATCGTCGGCATCGATCGCGAGTCGAACGAGATCGAGATGCGTCCCATCTTCGAGTTCATTCGCACCGGCACCGGCGACAACGGCAAGGTCGAGGGCGAGTTCCGCGCGACCGGCTACCTGCCTTCGTTCATTCCGACCTTCATCGTCATGGGCCTGGTCAAGCGCGGAGAGCCTTACCTGTGAGGCGCACATGAAGCACCCCGTGATCCACACGCTCGACGTCATGCGCTGGGGCAGCGTCGGGGCGACCGCGCTCTGTCTCACGGTCGGAGCGTGGGCCATCGTCGACGACGAGACGGGCCTGCCGTACCGGTACTGGGCGCGTTACTGCGCGATGCTCGAGCGGAAGATGCGCTCGATGTTCAACTTCACGCCGGGGCGTCTCATCGCGCTCGGGCAGCTCGCGGTGATGTTCCTGATCGTCGCGGCGCAGCTCACGTTCGACATCCCGGGCTGGTACCTCGGCATCCTGCTGACCGCCATCGGCCCGACCATCTACCTCGAGTCGGAGCGCCGCAAGCGCATCCTCCAGATTGAAGACCAGATCGACGGCTTCATGCTGGCGCTCGCCAACGCGCTCAAGGCGACGCCGAGCATCGGCGCCGCGTTCAACGGGGTCGTGACCGTTCTCCAAGAACCGATCCGATCCGAGGTCGATCTCGCGCTGAAGGAGATGCGCGTCGGCTCGACGCTCGATCAGGCGCTCCTCCACATGGCTGCGCGCGTCGGTAGTCATCAGCTCGACTCGGCGCTCTCGGCCATCCTGATTGGCCGGCAAGTCGGTGGAAATCTCCCGAAGGTTCTCGAGACGACCGCGACGACGCTCCGCGAGATGAAGCGCCTCGAAGGCGTCATCCGCACGAAGACGGCCGACGGCCGCATGCAGCTTTGGGTCATCGGCGCGATGCCGATCGTCGTCATCGTCTGCCTCGGTACGCTGTGGCCCGGCTACTTCGATCCGCTCACATCCAGCCTCGCCGGCTACGGCATCACCGCCTTCGTCATCACCGCGTGGGTCTCGGCGCTCGTGCTGGCCCGCAAGGTCCTCTCCGTCGACATCTGAGAAGAAGCCATGGACCTCAAGCTCAGCGGCGTAAGTCTCATCGTCCTCCTCTATCGCTTCGGCGCGGCTGGGGCGTTCTTCTTCGCGCTCGCCATCGCGACCTACAGCGTCACGAGCGCACCTACGCGCGTCGCGAGCAGGCTCGGCCTCCGCGGCCTGAAGCGCCAGCGTGCCCTCGCGAACAACGACGCCTGGGCCGCGATCGAGCCGCTCGTGCGCTGGCTCGGCGTGCGCGTCAGCGGGATCCCCACCGAGGAGCAGCGCGCTGCGCTCGACAAGCAGCTCTCGCTCGCGGGCGACTACCTCGGCCTCACCCCTGAGGAATATCTCGCGCTCTTCATCGTGTCGGCCGTCGGCGGCCTCGTCGTCGGGCTCGCCGGCGGCGCCTTCTTCGACATGGTCGTCCTCCTCAGCATCGTCGGCACGGTCATCGGCGGGGTCGCGCCGTACATGATCGTCAGCGGCGAGGCTCAGGAGCGCATCAAGAACATCAGTCGCGGCCTGCCGTACGTCATCGACCTCATGGCGCTCGCGATGAGCGCTGGTCTCGACTTTCCAGGCGCGGTTCGCCAGGTCGTCGACAAGTCCTCCAACCCCGAGGACCCGATCGTCGAGGAGTTCACGCTGATTCTCCAGACCCTGAACCTCGGTCGCACCCGAAAGGATGCCCTCGTCGCGTTCTCCGAGCGTGCCCCCACCATCACGGTGTCGGAGTTCGTGAGCGCCCTCGTGCAGGCCGAAGAGCGCGGAAACCCTGTCGCAGACGTCCTCCTCATCCAGGCAGGAACGTCCCGGAGCCGCCGCTCGATCCGTGCCGAAGAGCTTGCCGCCAAGGCAGGCGTCAAGATGACGGGACCGCTCGCACTCATTCTCTTCGCCGTCCTCGCGTTGGTCCTCGGACCTGCGATGATGGGTATGACCAACAACCTCTGAGCCCATGCGACACCTCAGATTCCAGATAAGACTGCACACCGGGCAGGTCGATCAGCTCACGATGGAGGCCGAACGCGTCCTCATCGGAAGCGGCGCCCATTGCGAGATCAGGCTCCCCGTCGATCAGGCGCGCGTCGAGCATGTCGCGCTCGAGCTCGGCGCCGCGGGCATCTTTGTCCGCGCGCTGAATTTCGAGCCGCCTCCGACGATCAACAACATCCCGTTCCAGCAGGCGCCGCTCCCCGCGGGGTCGGTCCTCGGCATCGGCGGCTGCCAGATCCAGGTCGAGATCACCGAGGGCGGCGGCGAGGCTGCCGGCAAGCAGAAGAAGAAGACGAGCCCGATCATGCTCCTTGCGATGGCGATCATCGTCCCCGCGGGCATGTACATGATGTTCGCCGAAGAACCGGAGCGGGCAGAGAAGGTCTCGCCCAAGCTGGCGCCTGAGCTCTGGCAGGCCCCCGTCACGTCGTGCCCGTACACTGGGGGTCAGGCGCTCGCCTTTGGTCGAGAAAAGATGGCCCTCGCAGACGCCAAACGCGAGCGTCGACCGTTCCATGTCCAGGACGGCGTTCAAGCCGTTCCCACGTACGAGGCCGCTGCGGTATGTTTCCGGGCCGGCGGGGACGCCGCCTCAGGAAGTCTTGCCGAAGAATCGGCCAAGTTCCTTCGCCGTGATATCACTGTTGATTTCCGGACACGGCGCGTCAGGCTCGACCATGCGATGGCGACCGAGGACTTCGCAAGCGCCCAAAAAGAGGTCCGGGTTCTCCTACAATTCTGCGAGGGCAAGTCCGGCGACTACGTCACATGGCTCTCCAATCTCGAACGAAAACTGAAGCTAAGGGGCGACGCGACGAAAAAGTCGTAGCCTTGTGGGTGGCTTGCGCCTGCATGCTCGGTCTCGTGGAGACGCGTTGTGGTCCCGCGACCACCGCGGAAAGAGCTCAAGCCGACATGGCTACCCTCCGCACAGAGACGACCACGGACAAGTTGCTCGACCGCGGCAAGGCTTTCGCGGCCATCGGGGATCACACACGCGCAGAGGAGTACCTCGCAGCGGCCCTCGACCAAGGTGCCGACCCACGTGAGACCTTACCGCTGCTCCTCAACGTCTGCGTCCAGACGGGTCGATACCGGTCCGCGATCCAGCATGCCGAGAACCACCTGCGGAAGCACCCGGACGACGTGCGCACGCGCTTTGTCGTCGGAACGCTCTACGCTGCGATCGGCGAGACGAAAGACGCCAAGAGCAACCTGGAGACCGTCGTGAGCGCGCGTCCCGATGACTCGAAGGCGCACTACACGCTCGGCGTCCTCGCCCGCGACAGCGAGAACGACCTCGTCGGCGCCGACCGTCACTTCCGCGAATATCTGCGCATCGAGCCGAACGGGTCTCACGCCGAGGAAGCCCGCGCTTCGCTCCTGAAGAGGATGCCTTGAGCAGTGACGTCATCCCCAAAGAGGTCTTCGAGGAAACGCTCCTCCAGTTCCTCGCGCCGATCCGCCCGTTCCTCGATGACCCGGCGGTCAGCGACATCATGATCAACGGCCCCTTTCAGATCTACGTCGAAAAGAAGGGCCAGCTCCACCTCACGAACGCGCGCTTCGAGACGCGGGAAGCGCTCGTCGCCGCGCTCCGCAATGCTGCGCAGTTCGTCGGTAAGCACATCGACGAGCTCAAGCCGATCCTCGAAGGTCGCCTCCCGGATGGCTCGCGTATCGAGGCCGTCCTTCCGCCCGCCGCGCCCGACGGACCGTGCGTGTCGATTCGCCGGTTCTTCAAGGAGACACTCACCGTCCAGCGCCTCGTGAACTTCGGCGCCCTCACGCCCGACGTCGCGAGCACACTTCAGGCGCTCGTCGTCTCGAAGCTCAACATCCTGATCGCGGGCGGTACCGGAAGCGGCAAGACGTCGATGCTCAACGCGCTCTCGTCGTTCATCCCCGAGGGCGAGCGCGTGGTCGTCATCGAGGACTCGCGCGAGCTCCAGCTGCAGCGACAGCACATCTGCATGCTCGAAGCGCGCCCGCCGGATCCGAAGGGCCGCGGCGAGGTGACGATTCGCGATCTCTTCCGCGCGACGCTGCGTCTGCGCCCCGATCGCATCGTCGTCGGCGAAATCCGCGGCGGAGAGGCGCTCGATCTGATCCAGGCCATGACCTCGGGTCACGGTGGATGCATGTCGACGCTCCACGCGACCTACCCGCGCGATACCACCTCGCGCCTCGAGACGATGGCGATGATGAGCGACGTCGAGATGCCGCTCACGGCGCTGCGAAGTCAGCTCGCCTCGGCGGTCAACATCATCTGTCAGGTCTCGCGCCTGCAGGACGGCAGCCGCAAGATCACGCACATCACCGAGGTGCTCGGCTTCGACCCCAACAAGGCAGAATATTTGCTCCAGGACATCTTCGAGCGCCAGTACCACGGCTTCGACGACAAGGGCGCGATCCTCAGCGACATCGTTCCGTCGGGGATCTTGCCGCGATGCTTGCCGCAGCTGCACGAGCACGGCGTCGACTTGCCTGCGTCGGTGTACGAGGCAGCCAAGAACGCGGAGACCGGCCAGAATCGTTATGGCTAATCCGCAGACGACCCACGTCATCGAGATCGAGACGGGCATCGGAGAGCCCGCCTTCATCCCGCTTTCCATGGGTCATGAGCTCCAGCCCATCAGCGTCGGCAAGAAGGGCATGTGGCGGATCGAGTCGGCGCGCGTGCTCGACGTACACGCGTTCGTCTACTTCGACGGGTCATCGCTGTTCTTGCAGAGCGCGGACGAGCAGAACGCCGCGAGCGTCGACGGCTACCGTGTCGGCAAGGCGTGGACCGAATTGCATTCACCATGCAAGATCGAGATCGGCAACGCGCGCCTGCGGTATCGGTCGCTGATCGCGGACGCCGACAACCAGCCCACGATGATGGCGCAGGCGCCTCCCGTGCAGGCGGGTCCTGGCGGGCCCGGCAGCCCGCTCGGTGGTCCCGGTCCGAGCGGCTCGAGGCCCGGCGGCGGCCCGGGCGCCTCGATGCCCGTCGCCGGCGCGCCTCCGCCTCCAGCCGGCAGCGCTCCATGGCTCTCGTTTCCGAAGGCAGAGCGTCCCTTCAAGCCGGGGGAGTTCTCCTCCGCCTCGGATACGGACGAGTCGACGCGCATCGCTCCGCTAGATGCGACCGGCGGAGGTCGCGTCGCGTCGGGCTCTCATCCGAGACCCGCCGCGGGGCAACCGGGCGACGACTTTTCGACGCGCTCCGAAGCCGTGCGCGTGATGCGCGGACAGAGCGGTGCCGTGCCGGCGATCGGAGGCCCGTTCGACGGAACGGGCATGCAAGGAGCGCCCGGCAATCCGATGCAATTGGGCGCGTTCCCGCAGCAAGGCTACCCGCCGCCGCAGCAGCAGTTCGCGAACCAGTTGTATCCGGGCGCGGCCGGCTCCGGCCAGTACGGTGTCGTCTCCGGACCGTCCGGTATGCCCGGACCGATGGACCCGAGCATGCCGCCGCCGGGTGGCTACGGCTCGATGACGCCCTTGGGCGGAATGCATCAGCCCGGTGCACTGCAGGGCGCGACGAACGACGCGAAGAAGAACACGTCGATCCCGAAGATCGTCGCAAGCCTCCTCTTCATCGCGGGCAGCATCCTTTATCTCGCCGTGGACGACGACCCGCAGCCCGCGAAGAAGAAGCCCGTCGCCTCGGCCGACGCCGGCTCGGTTGGGACCGGGGTCGCAGTTGGCAACGGTACCGGCGCAGCGCCAGCAGACGCGAGTGCCGGCACGGCCGTTCCCCCCGTGATGGGACAAGCCCAGACCGTCGCGCCGGCGTGGCCGCCGGGAGTCCCCTGCCCTCCGCCGAACTGGCCCCCGAACACACCGCTCCCCTGCATGCCGAACGGCATCAGCAGCACGCCCGATCGAAACCCTCCCGACAGGGGTGGCAAGGACGGCGGCGCCAGGAGCAGCTCCGACAAGGATGCGGGCACGCTCCCGGCCGGCTCCAAGACGCTCGAGCGTCAGGCTGTCGACTACGTGGCCGCGGGCGAGATTGCGAAGGCTGCTGCGGCCTACGAAGAGCTCGTGCGGCGTGACCCGAACAACAAGGTCTACGCGGAGGCTGCGCGCATCCTACGCGGCAAGCTCGACGCCGGTACGCCGTAGCCGGCGCGCGGCGCGGACCCGCGCTGACGATTCGCGCGCCAGTGCGACGACGAGTGAAAGATCAGCGCGCGAGTGCGTGATCGGGATAGCGACGGCGCAGAACGAGCTCGGCACCGGCCGCCTCGTCTGCGCGGCCGAGCGCACGCAGCGCGCGAGCCTCGAGGCCGAGCTCCTCGGGCTCGAGCGAACGCGTGCCGAGTCTGCGCGTCGCCTGCACGAGCGAGAGGGCGCGCGCGGCGTCGCCGGCGACCAGCGCATTGCGCGCGGCGGTGAGGAGCCGCGCCTCCTGACCGAGATCTCCCGCCGGGCTCGCCACGGTGTTCGCGTTCGGCTTGGCGTCGACCTTCGGCTTGGCGTCGACCTTCGCCCTCGCGTCGGCGATCGCCTTGGCGTCGACCTTCGCCTTGGCGTCGGCGATCGCGATTTCGTCGGCGTCGTCCTGAACTTCCATGTCGACAGCGGACGCGGTGCTCGCGGTGTCTTGGGCCGGCGCAACGAGCACCGCCAGCTTCGCGGCGGGTGACGCCGCCGTTGGCGCCGTGACCGCGCTCGCCGCTCGCGTGCTCGCGTGCGACGCATCGGGCGTCGAGGTCAAACCCAAGGTCATCGCCACGACGACACCGAGCGCGGAGCTGACGGCACCGAGCGCGACGCCGAGCGCGAGCAGCTTGGAACCGATCGCGAAGGCGGCTGGCGAGGCGGCGGCGGCAGAGGTCGCCGCCGTGCCTGCAGACGTGGACGCCTGCGCAGCAGCAGCGGCAACGCCCGCGGTGCTGACCGACGGTACGAGCGTGAGCACCGTGGCGCCGGCGGCGATCCCGGTCGACACGGCGATCTTGCGGAAGAGCGCGTCGCGATCGGTCGAGTCGGGACCGTCGTCGCGACCCGCGGCGAAGAGAGCACGCGCGTCGGTCGGGGGAGCGCTCATCGGCCTGCCTCCTCGTCACGCGCCGTGTCGGCGCTCGAGAGCCGCGCGAGCTCCGCGTCGAGGTCGACGCGCGCGACCCGAAGGCGCGAGTAGACAGTATTCAGGGGCAATTCGAGCGTGCGCGCGATCTCCGGCGCCGTCATCTGCTCGATCTCGTGGAGGACGAGGACGGCGCGACGTCCCATGTCGATTGATCCGAGCGCGCGGTCGAGCAAGTCAAGAGCCTGCTTGCGCGCGACCACCGCGGCCTGCGGAGCCTCGATCGACTGCCGGTCCTGGGCGATGCCACCGTCGGGATCGACGGGATGACGTCTCCGATGTCGCCGCGCATCGGACGCGACGCGGAGCACAATCTGGAAAAGCCACGCGCGCGGCCCGTGTCCGCGGTCGGCGAACTCCTCCCAGCGTCGGTGGGCTACGACGAACACTTCCTGACACTTGTCCTCGACGTCGCGGTCCATGACGCCGAGCCGGCGAAGGTTTCTCCACACGAACGCGACATGCGCGTCGTAGACGGTCCGGAACTGTCGAGCGCGATCGGCGCGGTCGGGCGACAGCTCGCGAGCGACGACGACGCTCTTGATGCCGCTTTCGGGGGCCTCGGGCGCAACGCGCGCGTCGGCGCACTCGAGGGCAGCGATGATCTCCGCAGAGCTGTGGAAAGAAACACTGTCGTATGCAGCGCTCATGGCAACCTCACGGAGACGCCGATCTCGGCTGCGGCGAAGAGCAACGGAGGCTGGCCTCCGTCAGGGAGCAGAGGAGAGAGAAGAAGGTTCGCGCCAAGCAGCCCGCGCACTTCCAGCGCGACACCCCACCCGAGCTCCCCACGGAGTGTCGCCGAAGGGCCCACACCGATGCGACCGGCGTTCGCGCCTCGTGCGGACGGTCCGGTTTGCGTCGTGACGACGCCGCCCTCCAGGCCGGCACAAAGGTCGGCCTCGATCCCGCGACGCTCGATGTAGTTCCCGGGGACGCGCCGGCAGATGTCGGCGCGGCCCGCGAGCTGGTTGATGACCGTGGGCGACGCCTGCGTCGACCGACCGACCGCCAGCGACGGCCGAAAGATCCACGCGTTCGCGAACTCGACGGCGATGAAAGGTGAGATGCCGCTCACTGCACCCGAAGCCATCGCCCCATTCCGCAGGTAGACGGTCGTGCCCACCTCGAACGCTCGTGGAGCACGGGTCGTCTCGATACCCTCGGCGAGCGACGCCGTGTCGCGGGTGGGACGCGACCCTAAGGAGAGTGCCACAGCGGACGCCGCCGGCGAGCTCTCACCGCCGAGTGCCGGAGGAGGGGCCGTGGGCGCGCTCCCGTCGTCGTCCTTCGCGCGGAGCATCTCGGCGTCGAGGACGAGCGAAGCCCACGCGCCGACGGCGCGTGCGAGCGGCACGCAGGTGCGCGCAGTCCGGTCGGTCAGCGTCCTCTGCGCAACGATGGTGCCGGCGTCATCGACGATGACGGCCTCGACCGACGTGCCCGCAGGCTTCGACGTGGCGGGTCCGTCCGACGCGCGCGCCGGCCCGACGCTCATCCTCACGGTCCAGTGGGCGAGCGACGAGGCAGGGCTGGTCGGAGGTGCCCCACGCGGGCGGCGGCCCCCATGAGCGGGGGCGCTGGCCGCGACCAGCGCCTCGCCCAGTGCGGCGCGCGCGCGGTCACGGTCCGAGCACTCGGCTCGATCCTCGACGACCATCTCGGCTTCGACGACGACGGCTTCCACGACATCCACAGAAGCTGACGATGGCCGGTCGTGCGCGTCTCCGTCGCGCCACACTGTGAATTTGCACTGCTGCTGAACCGATCCATCGATGGAAAGGTACGCATGTACCCACGCTTTCCGCGTACCCGCGCGAGTCGTGGATCGGCGAGGAGGTGGTGGCTGGCGCCCCTAGGGGCGTAGGCGGTGGCCCCCTAGGACCTTCCATGATCCATGAGGGTGCAGGGGTTTGCGACGACGCCATCGAGGTCGAGACGCGACGCGGCCCCAGTGGAAAATCTCCGACGTGATGTGCCTTGCGAAGCGCGAAAGAACGGCACCGGCGGATTTTTCGCGTTCGACCATGGTTGACGGCGCATCCATCGACGGAGGAGGACGGGATCCAGAGCGAACAAAACATACATGTAGGTTATCAATTTCCTTCAGGATTTCCGATGCTGCGCAACCTGGCCCGCGACCTGCTTCCTTCCTCGCGCTCGCGAGGAACTTACATGGCGAACAACCGTCTCACCGCACTGACTCTCGGACTCGCAATCGCCGCGGCAGGAGCGGCGTGCTCGGACGACGCTGCCGACAAGCTTGGCGGCCGTAATACCGGCGCCAGCAGCGGGAGCAGCGGCGGAAGTAGCGGAGCCAGCGGTGACGGGGGCCCAGGCTCGAATCCCGGCGGGCCCCCTGCCGAGGAGCTCCTGTTTCGCGCTGTAGAGCCCGATCTCAAGGCGAAGTGCGGTAACGCCTGCCACGATCTCGCCACGTACAAGCCCACTCCGCCCGCGTTTCTTGCGGGGCCTGACGCCTACAAGTCGATCAAGGCCGAGCCTGGCGCCATCGTCGCCGATTACTACCAGAGCAGCCTGCTCCAGAAGGGCTCTCACGCGGGTCCCGCCGTCGGCAGCGATCCGACGTTCGAGGCGAAGGTCATCGAGTGGCTGAAGATGGAATCCGCGGTCATCCAGAGCCAAAAGAAGCCGTCGACGGACGCCGTCGCGCTCGTCGCTGGCCCCAACGACCTCGACATGACGAAGGCGTGTGTCGGCGGCCTCACCGGCGTGCACCTGAAATTCGATGCTTCGCTCATCGGCGGCATCCTTTCGCTCAACAACATCAAGGTGGTGGCGGCGGCGGGCACCGACGTCCACGTCTACAAACCGAAGCTCATTAAAGTGCTCGCGAAGGCCAACGCGAGCCAGCAGACCGAGATCCCCGACGGTGCCGAGACCTTCTCGAATACCGATCAAACCGTGCCCGGCGGCGCCGAGACGGTGCTGGCCCCCGGCTCCGCCTTCATCACGGCCGCAGGCTGGACGCCCTTCGATTTCGCGAGCGACAAGGTCCGTATCGAGGTCGAGAAGCTCGAGCCGGGCAAGGTGCAGGTCATCGAGGCCCCGAAGGTCTGCAAGAGCGTCGCGAACTTCACCGCGAACGTCCTGCCGAGCCTCCGTAACGCCGGCGGGTTCAACCTGAATTGCGCGGGCTGCCACGGCAACGGCCTCGCGGGGCTCTCGCTCAATGGCGCGGACCAGGCCGTCGTGTGCAACCAGGTCCTCGGGAAGCTGAACGCGGCCGACATCACGAAGAGCCTGATGATCACCCATCTCGCGGCGAACGGCGGGCACGGCGGCGGCCCCATCACGGATACCGCCGGCTGGACGACCTTCTGGACGAACAACAAGGCCGTCTTCTACTGAAGTTTTTCGGCGCGGCCGCTGGCTCGCTGATTGCAGCTCTACGATTCACTCATGTCGAAGAAAGGTAGGCAGACGATGCGACTGCGAAACTCCGCGTCAACGCTGGCTGCGTTCGGCCTTGCGGTCGCCCTCTCGGGGTGCGGTAGCTCCGAGGATCCGAACACGGTCAACAACGGCAGCAGCGGCGATCCGAGCAACCCCGGGTACAACCCGCCGGCAGGCGCGGGCACCGCGACGACCCCCAAGACACCCGAAGAGCAGGTCAGGCAGATCCTGGATGCGCGCAAGGCGGATTACGGCGAGGCCCTCCGCACCGCGAGCCTCAAGCTCCGCGACGCGCTCCCGAGCATGGCCGAGATCAAGACGATCGAAGCCGCTCCGGACGACGCCGCGAAGAAGGTCGCCTACGAGAAGCTCGTCGACGACATGCTCGCCGGCCCCGAGTTCACGCTCGTGATGGTGAAGTTCTGGAAGGACGCGTTCCGCACCGGTCAGGTCGGCGCGGTCCAGATGGGCGCCGCCAACCGCGACACCGCCGCGACGTTCGCCGCGCAGGTCGTCGTCGAGAGCCGCAACTACAGCGAGCTCTTCACGCAGACGGCCAACACCTGCCCGACCTACGATCCGGTCGCCAAGACGTTCACGCCGGCCGCGTGCGCAGCGGGCCCCGTGGCCACTCCGACCGCGGGCGTCCTCACCGACCCCGGCCTGATGTCCCAGTACTTCGCGAACATGGCCTTCCGCCGCGTTCGCTTCATCCAGGAGACCTTCGCGTGCTCGAAGTTCCCCGCGGAGTACTCGGCCACGCCGAAGCCGCTCGGTAATGGCACGTTCACCGGCGCGTTCCCGTACGAGAGCATCACCGGCAAGGTCAACACGCCGACGGCGAAGATCGATTTTCAGGACACGTCGGCCGTCATCTGCGCGAACTGCCACGTCAATCTGAACCGCTTGGCGCCGATGTTCACGAACTTCGACGACAAGGGCTTCCTCCAGGCGGCCAGCCAGGTCGAAGTGCCGATCCCGGGTGCGCCGAAGGCGGCTCGCATCGACTACCTTCCCGCGGCCGAGGGTTACGCCTGGCGCGCCGGCAAGCCCGTCACTGACATTCCGACGCTCGGCGCCGCCATCGCGGCGGACCCCGAGGTGGGTCGCTGCGCGGTCAACCGCGTGTGGAACTACGCGATGTCGCGCGGCGACATCGTCAACGACCTCGCCACGATCCCGAACGCCGTCACCGACGGCTTCACCAAGGACTTCGCCGCGAATGGCGGGAAGCTCAAAGAAACCATCCGCGGAATCTTCAAGAGCGAAGATTTCGTGAAGTTCTAAAGCAGGGAAGGGAGTCAGAAAATCATGAAACGCATTGCTCTCACCCTGATTGCCGTCGCAGGGGTCGCACTCGCGGCCTGTAGCGACGGAACGTCCGACAGCCTCTCGAACGGCGGCGGCGCTGCTGGCGACCCGAACGGGACCGCCGGTAACGAGAACACCACGTTCAATCACTCGAACGACCCCGGTGGCGCGGCTCCCGGAGCCGACTTCCAGCCGCCTGAGCCCGGCCAGGTCAAGCTGATCGGCTCTCCCGAGATCTCGTCGCGCCTCCACGCGTGCGGTAAGCTTTCGATCAAGTCGCTCGGCGACATCCTCACGAGTCGCGGCCTCACGGGCGGCGGCACGCGTCCGGCAGGCGCGCTCAGCGGCCAGGCGATCTTCAGTCAGGGCGCGACGGCTGCAGCCTTCGGTGGCGCCAACTACAACGGTCGCGTTCCGGAAGCGCCGTTCGCCTCCACGTCCGCCATGGCGAAGATGTTCGATATCTTCACGATGGCTTCGTACGATGCGGTTACCGCGAACTGGACCTCGCCGGCATGTCCGGGTGTGAAGGTCCTCGGCGCCGACGGCAAGTTCACTCAGGACGGTCTCACCTGCCTCATGGGCAAGACGGCTCACCCCGAGCATCTCGCGATCGCGAACGACGCCATCGCAAAGAACCCCACCGACGGCGCCAAGATCGCCATTGCTGCGCTGCTCTCCGCCGCGCACACCTGCCAGTAAGGAGTTCGAGTCATGGTCGACCAGCGATTGAAAGAGCTCCGTGGCCCGGGACGCCGTGAATTTCTCCGTTGGAGCGCGACGGTTGCAGCGTGTCTCGGTCTCGAGCGCGCCCGCTTCCTGAACGTGCTCGGCGATACGGCGGGCATTGCCGCCGCTGACACCGCAGCGTGTGCGAACACGAACCGCCTCATCAGCATCGTCGACGGCAACGGTGGCTTCTCGAACTGGACGCAGGTGTTCCCGTTCACGAAGGTGATCGGCTCGACAAACGCCGCGTATTCGCACTACGCGCTCGGCAAGGGCATCCCAGGGACGGGCTTCGACAAGCCGTGGACCCACGCACCGGATTCCCCCTGGCAGACGAACTCCAAGTGGAAGATGTCGGCGTTCGTCGCGGGCAACAACGAGACGCACACGGCCGCGCCCGTCAGCGCGATCAGCCTCGGCGGGAACGGGATGCTGGCCTCGGCCGCGGCCATCCAGCAGGCGAACCCCACGCTGCTTCCGGTCCTCGCGGTCGGCGGCATCCAGTTCGGTGCAGCGCCGGGAGCTCCCGCCGTCGCGGCCGTCGGTGCAGCGAACCAGCTCGTCGATCTGTTCAACAGCGCGGCGTCTCGCGCGCTCTTGCAGCAGCCCGAGAATGGCGGACTCGCCGAGGCGTACTACAAGGCATTCATCGGCCTCAACGCGGCTGCAGGTCGGACGACGATCGCGAAGCAGTACGGCGTCGGCAAGGTCTCGATGAACCTGCTCTCGAAGAACCTCGCGGCGCAGCTCACGCCAACCGCGAGCGATCAGGCTCTGTTCGGCCTCACCGGCACCACGCCGGGCGCAGTCACGAACATGTCGAACGCGATGATCACGACCGTGAAGGCCTTCTCTCTCGGCCTCACTTCGATGCTCGTCATGCGCGGCTTCAACAATGACCCGCACGGGATGTTCGCCAACGGCGACGCGATGGCGACGACCACCGCGGTGGCGATGGGCAAGATGCTCAACGGCCTTCACGACCTCGCGAAGTCGAAGGCGGACCCGTCGTGCTCGGCCAAGACGCTCGCGGACAGCATCGTGATGTCCATGAGCGGCGATACGTTCAAGGCGCCCTTCAACCGCAACGGCTGGGGCGACGGCACCCCGAACGGCTCGAGCCTCCTCTACGTCATGGGTGCTGGTCACCTCAAGACGGGCTGGTTCGGCGACATGGATCCGGCGGCCGGCGCGGCCGGCTGGGACCAGGCGAGCGGTGCCACGGGCGGCGCGTACACCGGTCGCGGAGCTGAGCTCGGCACATCGGCAGCGGCAGCGCTGCTCTTCGCGGTCTCGAAGGGCGACACCCGCCGCGTGCGCGACTTTTACAACGGCAAGCCGATCGATGGCGTGACCAACATCAACCTCACGGGCTGATCGTCATTCGCGAAACGACCGAGAAACCCTCGCTTCGGCAAGAAGCGGGGGTTTCGCGTTTATAGCCGTCGCGAGGCGCCTACGGAAAATCGGTGGCGGTCTGGCAACTGCGGAGCGCGTTTGCGGAGAGCTTTGCACGCTGCGCCAGCGGGATTGGCGTTCCGTCGCCCTGGACGACCGGGATCTGCAGCCAAGCAACGACGCAACGGTAACCAGGGTCGTCCTCGGCCATCGCAGGGCCGCCCTTGTGACGCTCGATCTTGAGCGGCTTGCGCAAAAAGAGCAGCTGGTTTGGGTTCTCGCCCTGCCGCGCCATGAGCCGGGACATCTCCTCCGGCTCGAGCGAGACGAGCGCCTGGAAGTTCGCGCGCTGCTCCTCGGGCTGCGTCGGCTGCTGACCCGAGACGAGGCTTCCGTCCTGGAGCGTGTAGAGGCGATAGCCCTCGCGGCTGTAGATGCGGTACGCGCGGCCCGGCTGACCGTGACAATCGAGCGAGCCGCAGCGGCGCGTGAGGTACGCGTCGACGCTCGCAACGTACGTGGCGAAGTCGGGCGTGATCACGACGGTGAGGCGGTTCTCGTCCGGCGCCGACGCGCACGCCGCCATCGCGAGCAGGCCGCAGGCCGCGCCTCCGACTCCGAGCACCACCGCCGCGCGGATCGCGTTCACAGCCGGTCCTCCGGGCATAGCGTGACGGGCGGGTCGTCGTTCGGACACTGCGCCGGGATGGGCGGCTTCGCGATGTCGACCTCGCTCTCCGTATCATACAAGCGAATTTGGCCGGGTGAGCCAAAGTCGCGGAGCCCGAGGATGTGACACGTCGCACAGGAAGCCTCGCGGCCGATGTGACTCGACATGCGGCGCGCCCGAATCGACTTTTCGGCGTCGGGCCCCTTGCCCTGCGGATCGATGACGCGTTCGACCGACACGAGCAGCGGGAACTTCAGGTTCTGGTAGTCCGCGCTCTTGACGAAGAAATTGCCGTTGCAGTTCGTGACGAAGCACTGCGTCGTCTTCTCGGGTCCGCCGATGCGCACATAGGCCTTGTCGACGCGGCGGTCGTAGCGGTCGGGCCCCCAGAAGATCGTGCCGGCGAGGACGAACACCGAGTCCGCCGGACCGGCAGCTGAGTGGCAGAGCGCGCACGGCTCGCCGGGCCGGTGGTAGGCGCTCTCCGGCGGGTAGAGCGCGCCCTGCTCGCCGCCGAGGTTGTTCACGCCGGCGCGGTGCACCGGGTCGAGATTGCACGAGCTGCCCATGCTCCCGACGAGAGCCACACCGGCGAAGAGCATGAGGCTCTTGCCGAGTCGTTCGCGAAGCGTGTGAGGGGGACGATTCATCTCAAAACTCCACGTCAAATCCTACCGAGCCGTACACGGCGGTGCGAGTGGTCACGTAGAGAGACTTCAGATAGCGCGTGTACATGACGTCGCCGACCAGCGTGATGCCGTATTTTATTTCACCTTCGGGCTCGCCAAGGCCGATGCGTACGCCGCCACCGCCCGTTCCAGTCAATAGGGGCGCGAGCTCGCGATCGCCAGTCCGGTAGAGCGGAAGCGTGATGCCGCCGTTGGGATCGAGGAGCGCAGAATAGGCGAGCTGGAAGAAATTCACTCCCGACTGGGCGTGGGCGCGCAGGTGCGGCCAGACGCGGAGGTGGCGCGAGAGATCGACCATGTAACGAGCGTCCGTAGACGTCGCCTTGAGGCCCCACGTGTCGTAGTAGAAGCGCTGCTCGAGGCGGAGCGTCGCGTTGTTGAGGCGCTTGTTGAAGCGCGCGCCGATGGCGAAGCGGTCGCGCTCGGTCGGGAGCTGCTCGAGCGGCCGAACCGGAAGCCGCGTACGGTTCACGAGGTCGACCGTGGCACCGTTGGGCACGAAGGGCGCGACCTTGTCCGGGTCGAACATCGGGACGTAGCGGTAAGGCTGAGATTGGTCGCCGCGCTCGAACTGAGCCGTTCCGCCGATGAGCAGGATGGCAGTCGGCGACATGATGAACGTGATGCCGGCTTCGACCTCGTGGGTGGTGAGCGCGCCTTTCAGCTCGTTGTAGTCGTGCTGGAAATTCTTCGGGCCACGACCGATACGGTCGTACGCATACGAGTACCCGAGCGTCGGCGTGATGAGCTTGTCGTTCAGGTCCGCGGTCAGGCGGAGGCCGCCGCTGTACGAGACATAGTCGACGGCTGACGAGATGCTGCCCGTGGCCTGCGCTCCGTAGAGGCCGGGCTTGTAGCCGGCCGTCAGGCCGCCGCCGTAACGGAACTCCTCGAAAGGTGGCGACGCGGTCGAGACGATGTCCGGCGATGCGGCGCTGACCGCATCGAGGATGAAATTACCACCGACGTTCCAGCCGGCCGTCGGCGACGCGATCGACGCATTGATGCCCGGCGTGTACACGGCCACCGCGTTCGTGTCGGAGTATGCGGAGAGATCGACCGCGGCGCGGATGACGATGTTCTTGCGGTTCTGTGGAAGGCACTTCTGGACGTCCTCCTGGCTCTTCGCCGCAAGCATGCACTTGATCTGGCCGGGCGTGATGTAGTCGTTCGCCGGCGGCTTCAGCGTGATGCGGACGGTGATGAACTCCTTCTCCTTGATGTCGTACTCCTCGTCGAACGTCGCAGGAAAGCCGTTCACGCCGCCCTCGGCGACGACCTTGTGCTTGCCCGGATCGACCGAGAACTTCTTCGTCAGAGCATCGAGCGGAACCGGACGATCATCGAATTTTACCGAGAGATCCTGGACGCCCGGCGGCGGCACGAACGTGACGTGAGGGATGCGATCGAGCAGCTCCTTCACGCGCGTGCGCGCGACCTTCATCACGCCGGCGTCCTTCTTCTGGATGCCGAGTTCGAGGGCGCGCTGCGCGTCCTTCAGAGCGTCGACGAGCTTGCCGCTGCGGCTCTCGCACGACGCGAGGTGGAGACGGGTGCGCGGCTGCTCCTCGATCTTGAGGGCCGCCTTGTCCTTCTCGATGCACTCGTCGAGGCGCCCCTCCTGGTCGGCCTTGAGCGCCTCCATCATCAGCTTGATCGCGGCGGCGACGCCTCCGCCGGCGGCCGGAGTCTCTTCGTCACCGGCGCCGGCGGCCTCTCTACCCGAGCCCGTCGCCTCCTCGAACTGAGCCTTCATCGCCGGCGTGGCGTTGCCGGGGAGCTTGGCGTTCGGATCGGAGGACGCAGCGCTCTTGAAGTTCTGCTTCGCCTCGTCGGCCTGGCCGAGCTGCGACGAGACCATGCCGAGCGCGACGTAGACCTCGCCTTTGACGGCCGGCCCGCAGCCCTTCTTGAGGCAGTTGCCGAGCTGGTCCTGGAGCTTTTTCTTCGCGGGCCCGAGGCTACTTGGGTAGTCCTCGGTCATGATCTGCTGCACCGCCTCGCGGATGGCGGCATCCTCGCCCGCAGCGCTGGCCGTCACGGGAGCCAAGAAAAGCGCGAGCCCGAGGCCGAGAGCGAGGACCACAGCCGCGAGGTCGCGTCCCAGACGTGCGCGCGTGAGCGGGCGCAGGATCACGCGCCGATGCTACCGGAAGTCGCAACCCGCGGTGCAGGTTTCAACCTCGGCGCTACTCAGTTACAGCCGCAGCCGCCGCCGCCGCCGCCGAGGCCGCCCGCAGCGCCCTCCGAAATCGCGCGAACGTGGCCGTCGAGACCGATCGAGATCTCCTCGGCGGTCATCGTCGGATGCGCGAGCATTCCGCGCTCGTAGGGCGCGACCTTCACGCATCCGGAGGCAAAGGCGAGCAGGCCTGCAGCAACCACGACGATCAGGGAGCGGCGCATGAACCTTCAGTATAGCGAGGCAGCACGCGCCCTCCAGGAGGAAAAAACACGGGTGGATCGACAGCGATCCAAAGATCGAAGCGCAAATCATTGACCGGGTCCGTACGACGCGCGGGCACACGCCTCAGCGCATGCTGGCAAGACCGACCGACAGGCGCCAGAATGTCTGCATGCGCTTTCGGACTTCGATGA